>JBFWWQ010000039.1:0-16974 GCA_050246095.1 Pseudorhodoplanes sp. | reverse complement strand
TATCGTGGGCGTCGGCGGCTTCCTCGGCATCGGCGCGAAGGACGTCGCGATCTCCCCGAACTCGTTCCAGGTGGTGAAGGGCGAGAACAATGCGGCCGACAAGCTGCGCCTGTCGATGACCAAGGAGCAGCTGCAGCAGACGGCGGCGTTCGAGCCGTTCAATCCGGCTCCGCGCACGACCACCGGCAGCGGCACCGCTCCCCGCCCGGCCGGCAGCACCGCTCCGGCCCGCTAACCGCACCCTTCCACAAGGCGACGAAACGGCCCGGCTTTGCCGGGCCGTTTCGTTTACGCCCGCCGCCGCATCGGGCATGATGGGCCAATGTCGTTCTTCAGGCCGGATTCGTCCCTCGTCTTCGATGTCGTCGCCTCGCCCAATCACGGCGAGCGCGCCGCCGGCCGCCTGCCGGACATGATCGTCCTGCATTATACCGGGATGCAGGATGCGCAGGAGGCGCTGCTGCGGCTGTGCAGCGAGGGCAGCGGCGTATCCAGCCATTACGTGGTGATGGAAGACGGGCGCATCGTGCAATGCGTGCCGGAAAGCCGCCGCGCCTGGCATGCCGGCGAGAGCTACTGGGCCGGCGAAACCGATATCAATTCCTGCTCGATCGGCATCGAAATCGTCAATGCCGGCCACGAATTCGGCTATCCGGATTTTCCCAAGCGGCAGATCGCGGCCGCGATTGCGCTCTGCCGCGGTATCGTGGTCCGGCGCGGCATCCCGCCCCAGCGCGTGCTCGCGCATTCGGACGTGGCGCCGAGCCGCAAGATGGATCCGGGCGAGAAATTTCCCTGGGCGGCCCTGCACCGTTCGCGCATCGGACATTGGGTGGAGCCGGTGCCGATCCTGCCCGGCCCCGATTTCAGCCTCGGCGATCACGGCGAGATCATCGAACTGTTCCAGCGGCAGCTTTTCGCCTACGGCTATTTCGTCCCCGTGCACGGGCATTTCGACGTGGCGACGCAGGACGCGGTCATGGCGTTCCAGCGGCATTTCCGCACCGAACAGGTCGACGGCGTGATGGATTCCTCGACCATCATGACCTTGAACGCGCTCGTGCAGTCCGTCCCCGACTGGGCGCCACCGGCCGCTCCGCCGACCCCGCCGCCGACGCGGACCGCTCCCGCGGTCGAGATTGCCGACCGAAAAGCCGAAGATGCCGCCGTTCCGGCCGTGGCCGCCGTGGCGGCAGCCGCGGCACCCGCCGTTGCCGAAGAGGCGCTGAAGAAAGTCGACCCGCTCGAATTCGCCGCCAAGCTTGCAGCGGAACTTGCTGCCGAATTCAAGCTCAAGGACATCCCGGAAGCGCTGCCGTCGCCCGCGCCGCCGGTTCCTGGCCAGGCAGAGGAGCCGCGCGCCGAAGACGAAGCGGTCGCGGCAGAGCCGCAACCGGAATTCGACATCGAGCATACGGAAGCCGACATCGCCGCGGAAATCGCGGAACTGATGGCCGCGGCGGCGCGCGAACGCCCCGACGCGCGCAGCGACTGGGATGCCGCCCCGCCCCCGGCCGACGACATGGAAGACCTGTTCGACGAAATCGAGCCCGGCACCGAAGTCCTGGTCTTCGAGCCCAAGCCCAAGGCGCGGCCGCGCGACACTTGACGCCGCTGCCCGGCAATCCCATTCCTAGAAGGTCAGTCGGCCGGACGGCCGCTTCGGCAGGTCCCGAAAGGGCGCCGGGGAGGAAAGTCCGGGCTCCACGGACGAACGGTGCCGGATAACGTCCGGCGGGGTTGAAACCCCAGGGACAGTGCCACAGAGACGCAGACCGCCGCGCGGCGATGCGTTTAGCGCGGCAAGGGTGAAACGGTGCGGTAAGAGCGCACCGCGCCTGCGGCAACGCAGGCGGCACGGCAAACCCCACCGGGAGCAAAACCGAATAGGAGCGGCGCGGAGCGAAAGCTCCAGGCCTGTCCGGGCCAGCCGTTCGGGTAGGTTGCTTCAGGCGCCGGGCAACCGGCGTCGCAGAGGAATGGCCGTCACGTGCGGGGCCTTGCGGCTCCGCGCCATACAGAACCCGGCTTACAGGCCGGCTGGCGAATGAAGAGGGGCGTCCGGCGCGAACCGCCGGACGCCCCGCCAATTTTACCGCCCGGTTCCCGCGTACTTAACCGAATGTCAAAGCGGTACCCGCAAGATCGTCGCGGCGGCCTGTTCGTGCCGTGTCCGGGTGAGCGTGATGACCATGCGTAATACGTCTCTCGTTTGCGATGCGGCGCACGATCCGCACAGCAATTGTCGCGGCTGCGGAACCAGCATTCCGCATTCGGACGCGATCCTGCAGAAATTCTGGCGCTGCTATTATTGCGGCCTGTCCAATCCCTTCGGGATCTCCGCGCGGAACCTGGTGCTGCCCGCCGCTTTCGCCATGCTGGCGGCGGTCGCGGCGATGTGGTGGACGCAGCCGTTCTCCTGACCGCGGCCTACCGCCGCCCGCTTCAGGCCCGCTTCGAGACGGTCATGAAGCAGTGCACATAGTCCATCCCGTGCCCTTTCGGCGCGGCTGCGACATTCGCCTCGTAGGCGCCGTAGAAGCGATCGACGATCGCCATCTTCTCGGCCGCGGGCCGCGCCGGATCGAGCCCGCCCATGAACGTGCTTTCGCTCCATGACCGCAGCGTCGGGATGTAGCTGCGCGCGAAGGCGACCGGATCGCCCTTGGCCTTGAATTCCGCCGCATAGGGACAGCCGGTGATGCGCGTGAAGGCTTTCTCCAGCACCAGCCCCGCCCGGCTGACGGCGGAGTTCGGGTCCTGGAACGGTGCGATGAAATCGCCCTTGGTCTTGTAGAACTGCACGAAATTCGCGCGCCGATATTCCGCCTCGCCGATCACGCCCGCCTTCCACAGATCGCGCCAGTGCCGCGCGAACTCGTCGTGCATGTTAACGCCGCCGGTATGGCCGAGATAATAGCCCTGCTCGTCCTCGCAGAAATTCGCGAATACGAGCTTGCCGCCGGGCACGAGCTCGCGTGCACGATGCAGCAGGATCGTCTCCCAATCCGCCAGCGCGGATGCGCGGATCGTCTGCTTCTCGGCCGGCGCCGCGCCGACCGCATGGGTGTGGTCGGCGATCTGGATCGGCAGTTTGCTCAGCCAATGCATGGCGGTCGCCGAGAAGCCGAGCGAGACGGTCGAAGCGGGAAAGATCGGCCGGTAGAAGCTGGTGCCGCTGGCGAAGGTCAGCACGCCGGGCAAAAGCGCCAGCGGATCCTTCTCGTAACCGGGCAGGAGACCGTTGACGAGGCGGAACAGCACCGAGAAGTCGTTATGCGGCAGATCGGTATAGGTGATGGTGACGGTGCGGTCCGGCGCATCCTTGCGGATGCGCGCGACCGCGCGACGCATCATGTCGATCGAGGTGCCGCCGTCGGCCGCGCCGAAATCGGCGATGGCGAACGGCGTCGCGGCCTTCAATGCCATGCCCTCGAGCGCTTCGAGGACGAGATCGGCCGCCGCGTCGATCACCGCCTTGGCGCCGATCGTGTTGGCGCTGTAATAGCCGGCGCCGCGCATGGCGATGACCGGCGACTTGTCCTGGGCCTTCTGTGCTGGATCGCTCATGGCTTGCCGTTCGTCCCTCATGTCGGCGTGTGCTGTCGCACCGCCGCCTTTGCCTGTTCCACAAGATCGGTCGCAACCGCGATACCGGACGCCGCCTTTGTGCGCGCGCCCTGGCGCCGCGCTCCGGGCACATGCGCGCCCTCCTGCGCCGCGATGGCCTCGGCCAGCCGCGCGATGCGTTCGCCGAAGGCACCGCCCGAACTCGCATTCGCCTCGATCGCGATGAAAAACTGCCCGGTGCGTGGCGGACCACCCGCCGGGCCGGAAAACGGGCTGGCATCGAGACCCAGCGTCGCGCCGCTCGCCGCCGCGGCCAGGATTTCGACCATCAGGCCGGCGCCGAATCCCTTGTAGCCGCCGCTCGGCGCCATCGTGCCTTTCAGCGCCGTGTCGGGATCGGTGGTGAACGCGCCGTCCGGCCCATAGGCCCAGCCCTGCGGGATCGCCTTTCCGGCGCGCTTGTGGCGCATGATCTCGCTTTTCGCGACCACGCTCGCGCTCTGGTCGATGGAAATCGCAACCCCGCCGTTGCCGTCCGGGACCGCGACCGCGAAGGGATTGGTGCCGACCACCGCCTTGCGTCCGCCGAACGGCGCGATCGAGGCGGGTGCGTTGGTGAAGCCGAGCCCGACCAGCCCCGCTCTGGCGAGCCGCTCCGTGTGATAGCCGAGCACGCCGCAATTGTAGGAATTGCGCACGGCGAGCGCCGCGATCCCCGTGTCGCGCGCGAGCGGGATCAAGCGCTTGCAGCCTTCCTCGATCGCCGGATGGGCGAAGCCGCTCTTGGCGTCGGCGACGAGCAGAGCGGGCTTCGGATGGGCGACTTCCGGCACCGCCGTGCCGACGACCTTGCCGCAGCGCAGATGCTCGCAATAGGTCGCAAGATAGGCGAGGCCGTGCGAGGCAATGCCGTCCGCCTCGGCGGCGGCGATCGCCCTTGCCAGCGGGGCCGCCTGCAATGCGCTCGCGCCGGAAGCGGCCAGCGCCGCCTCGGCGAGGGCTGCGATCTCCTCGATACCCATCACGGTCTGCGCGGGCGCATTCATGCAATCTGCTCCGTCAGTCATTGTCGATCTGGCCGGCACCCGCGCCATGCCGGCGCGAATGCTCGGACGCCGGGACATAGGTGCGCAAGGCGAATGTTTCGATGGCCTGCCACGCATCCCGGTCGAGCGCCGGCCGCTCCCATGAATCGTGCGGCAACCCCCGGACGCCGGAACGCGCCGCCTCGCAGGACACGGAAGCCGCCTCCGCGATGTCGGCGAAGGTGAGCAGACCGGCCGGCTCGCCGCGGCTGCAGAAATTCACCTGCTGGCGTCCGGCGACCAGTGCCAGCGCCCGGCCGGCGATCTGCGCGGCGCGCGCGGCGAAGGGCAGCAGCAGCAGCGGACGCACGACCTCCCCCGCCGCAAGCGATCGACCTTCCGACACCAGCCAGGCGTGATCGCACAGCGTGACCCCCAGCGTCAGCGGGCAGAGTTGCCTGCGGCGCGCCGTCCAGCGGCCCGCCTCGTCCGCGGCGATGCCGGCGTCGATCTCGCCGCGGGCATGCCGGTCGAGAATGTCGGCCAAAGCCGGCGTCGCGTCGACCCCGTGCCCGGCCAGCCAGCGCATCGCCTTGCCGCCCTCCTCCGCAAGACCCCAGGGCAATCCGGCGCCGCGCACCGCCTTGCGGGTTTCCGCCTCGATCTCGTTCAGCGACAGCATCATGCCGCGCGCTCCGCGGCCGGCGGCGGGTAAATCCAGTCGTCGACCGGCACCTGCCCGATCTCGTGCGGCAGGGGCGCACCCTGAAACATGGTGATCCGCACCCAGCGGTCCGACTTGGGATCGAACTTGGTGGCGCCGAAGCACGACAGCTTGCAGCGCAAGAGATCGATCGGCCGCATCGCGGCATCGAGCAGGTTGTCCTGCACCTCCGCGTAAGGGTGGCGCGCCGCGATCTGCACGCGGCGCACGGTGTTGCGGAATTGCGGCTGCCGCATCAGGAATTCGGCAACGCGCGCGGCCTCGGGCATATCGCGCAGCGCGCGGTGCAGGGCGGCGACATCGCGCGCCACGCCGAGCGGCTGCTCGAGCTCCGCGCCGGGCTCCTGCGCCCGCTCGCCCAGGCGCGGCTCGAGCTTCTCCTCGGAGACATACCAGAAGCGGGCCTGCGCGGCGGCCGCGGAGAAATCCGTCGCCAGCGCGAAGCGGTAGGAAGTCTCGATGCTGCGGCGGAGCGCGGCGAGAGTCATGCGGCCATCGATCGCGAATGCGGCATCCTCGTCGCAGGCCATCGTGCCGGCGAGGCCGTCGACCAGGTGACCGTGCGGCTCGATCAGCAGCGACGCCAGCATTTCCTGGCCTTCGAGCGTCAGATTGCCTTCGCCCCAGCGATAGAGCGCGTCCCACGGCCGCGCCGCCTCCGGGCGCGCCGCATGGCCGGCGAGGAGATTTAGGTCGGATTCGAGCCCGGCAATGCGCGGGGCCTGGATCGCATCGTCCACGCGCCAGCCCGCGACCAGCAGGCGTGCGCGCGCCAGCATGGCGAGGAATTGCGGCCAGCGACCGGAATCGTCCTGCGCACGCACGCGCGCGAGCGCGGTCTCGCGTGCCACGATCCAGCGATCGATCAGCGCCGGATGGCTGACCAGGAACGGCGCCATGCCGAGCCCCGTCGCGTTGCCCACGCCGAGGCTGCGGCACAAGGCGGGATCGAGCGGCAAGGCCGAGGGCGCGATCGCGCGCGCGGCATGATTGAGATAGTCGAAGGTGAAGGCGCGGATCAGATAGACCGCCAGCATCTCGGCCTGGAACGGACCGGAAAATTCCGGCCGGTCGCAAATGCTCTCGCGATCGGCCAGCCCGAACTTGCCGCTGCCATAGACCGCGGTCGTGCGCATGAGATAGCCGACGGCCGCAAGGTCGGCGGCGGCCGGCTGGCGGCCTTGCGCAAGACCATGCGCGACCTGGTCGAACAGGCGAACGCTCTTGTTGGCGCGCGCCATGACCAGCTCGCGCCCGCTCACGCGGCCCGCCTCCTGCCTCGGCACGTTCGCCTTGAGGCGCGCGATGTCGGCTTCCGAGGGGTCGCCGTCGAACAGCGCGAAGCTTGCGTCCCATTCCTCGGCGATCACGCGATCGGTGCGCTTCTGCGGCGGCAGATCGTTGCCGAAGGCGACAAGGCTGTAGCTGCGCCGGGGTCCGCGCGCGCGATAGACCGCGACGCCGTTGCCGCGCGCGTCCAGATCGAAACGCGGGCGCTCGAATCTCCAGCCCTCGCCATCGAGGCGGCGCAGCAGCACGCGCATGAAGCTCAGCCGCGTCTGGTGGAAGCTGCCGAGCCGGGAAAGCCGCATCACCTGTGCGGGCGGGCGCATCAAGGCCGCGATGTCGCCCGCCTCAAGCGGCGCCGGTCCGGCAGGCTGCGTCTTCTCCACCGGATGCGGTGCCACGGCTCAATTCCGTTCGCCGGCGGCGCGCATAATCGCCGGCGTATCGGATCGTTCCGCGGTCCGGGCCCGGGATGGGAACGAGCGCTCGAAAAAGTCCAGCCAGTTGAGCCCCATGATGCGCTCGACCTCGCCGGCCGAAAAGCCGGCGGCGGCGAGCCCGTCCGCGACCTGGGGGAAATCGAGATTGCTGCGGAACCAGCGCGGCTGCGGCGGAAAGACCGGCCTGCCATGCGCCCCCGACAAGGCCGCGGCGTCCTTGGTCCAGCGGCCGACGCGCATCCACTCGACGACGGAATCGGGCTGATCCTGGCAGAGATCGGACCCGATCCCCAGCCGCTCGACGCCCATGCGCTCGGCGGTGCGCGCGACCATCGTGCAGAAACTCTCCAGCGTGCAATCGGAGCCGCCTGCAAGATGCGCGGGATACAGGCTGAAACCCAGCATCCCCCCGCTTTGCGCCAGCGCCTGCAGCACCTTGTCCGACTTGTTGCGCGCCACCTTGTGCCAGATTGCCGGATTGGCATGCGTGATCGCGATCGGTCGCGCGGAAAGCCCGATCGCCTGCAGCGTCGAGCGTTCGCCCGAATGCGACATGTCGATCGCAAGGCCCACGCGATTCATCTCGCGGATCACCTCGCGGCCCATCCGGGTGATGCCGGTGTCCTCCGCCTCGTAGCAGCCGGACGCGAGCAGGCTCTGGTTGTTGTAGGTGAGCTGCATGAACCGCGCGCCGAGCGTATGGCAGATTTCCACGAGCCCGATATCGTCCTCGATCGGCAGCGGGTTCTGGAACCCGAAGAAGACCGCGGTGCGGCCTTCGCGCGCCGCCCGCCGCACATCGTCGGCCGTGCGGCCCTGGAAGATCAAATCCGGATACAGCTCGAACCAGCGGTTCCAGCGCGCGACATTGGCCACCATCTCGCGGAAATTCTCGTGGTAGCAGATCGTCACATGGATCGCCGTCACGCCGCCCGCCTGCAATTCGCGAAAGACCGGCTCCGACCAATTGCAATATTGCAGGCCGTCGATGAGGATTTTCTGCGGCTTCGGATGGCGGCCGGCGACGTTCATTCCGGCATGCCCGCATTGATGTAGGACGTCTTCATCGCGGTGTAGAACTCCACCGCCACTTGCCCCTGCTCGCGCGGGCCGTAGGACGATTTCTTCCGGCCGCCGAACGGCACGTGATAGTCGGTACCGGCCGTCGGCAGGTTGACCATCACGCAGCCGGTCTTGATGGCGCGGCGGAAATGCGTGGCGCGCGCGAGCGAGCGCGTGACGATGCCGGAGATCAGGCCGAACGGCGTGTCGTTGGCGACGGCGAGCGCCTGGTCGAAATCGTCGACCTTGATCACGCAGGCGATGGGACAGAACATTTCCTCGCGGTTCACGCGCATGTCGTTGCGGCTGCGCACGAACAGCGCCGGCTCGAAATAATATCCCTTGCTGCGCCGCTCCAGCGCCCGCCCGCCGCAAACCCGTTCGCACCCCTCCTCTTCGGCGAGCTTGGCGTAGGACAGCGCCTGTTCGAGCTGCCGGGCATCGACCAGCGGGCCGATCTGCGTGTCCTTGTCGAGGGCGTGACCGACCACCAAAGCCTGCGTCGCATGCTTGAGCTTTTCGACGAACGCATCATGCACGCTCCGGTGCACGATCAGCCGCGACGAGGCGGTGCATTTCTGGCCCGATCCGAAATAGGCCCCGTTCAGCGCATGCGCGACGGCGAGATCGAGATCGGCATCGTCCATCACGACCAGCGCATTCTTGGAGCCCAGTTCGAGTTGGATTCGTGTGAAGTTGGGTGCCGCCTGCACCGCGACCTCGCGGCCCGTTTCGTAGGAGCCGGTGAAGGTGACCGCATCGATATCGGGGCTGCCGGCAAGGCCGTTGCCGATCGCCGCGCCGCTGCCCATCACCAGGTTGAAGGCGCCGGCGGGCAGATCCTGGCGGCTGAAGATTTCCGCGAGCGCCCAGGCGATGGCCGGCGTCACGCTCGCCGGCTTCCAGATCACCGCGTTGCCGAACGCCATCGCCGGCGCGATCTTCCAGCTCGCGGTGGCGATGGGGAAATTCCACGGCGAGATCACCGCGACGACGCCGACCGGCTCGCGCCGCACGTCGACCTCGATGCCGGGCCTGACCGAATCCGCGGTCGCGCCCTGCACGCGCAAGGCTTCGGCGGCGTAATACTGGAAGAACTGCCCGGAGCGGAAAACCTCGCCGGTGCCTTCCGCGCGCGTCTTGCCCTCCTCGCGCGCGAGCAGCTCGCCCAGCTCGGCGCTGCGCCCGCACAGCTCGGTGCCGATCGCCATCAGCACACGGTAGCGCTGCTCGAGCGGCGAGGCGCCCCACGCATCCGCGCCCTTGCGCGCCGCCGCGATCGCATCCGCAAGCTGGCCCGGGCCGGCTTGCGCGAACAGGCCGACCGTGTCGCTGAGGTCGGAGGGGTTGAGGCTCGGGCGCGCCGAGTCCCCCGGCACGAACCGTCCGCCGATGAAAAGGGGTCGTGGCTCGTCCGTGCTCGCCATCCGGTCGGCTTTCATGGCGAAATTGAAGGACGGATGGGCTATTTCGGTCAATTCGGATTTTTGTTATATCTTTGCGGATTTTCCGAATTTTTCCGGTGCCATGCGCGCGTCGATCCCAGCGTTGTAAGTATTCGCCGCGGTGGCCGAAACCGGCAGCATCCGCGGCGCGGCGGAGCGGCTGGGCCGCACCGCCTCTTCGGTATCCGAACAGTTGGCGCTGCTGGAGGATGAGATCGGCGCGCCGCTGTTCGAGGGCGGGCGCAAGAACCGGCTGACCGCGGTCGGCGAGTTCGTCCGCTCGCAGGTGCGCGACATGCTCGCGCATTACGACCGCACCCTGTCGTCGCTGGAGGCGTTCGCCCGCAATGCGATCGGGCGGGTGGAGATCGCCGCCGTGCCCTCGGTCGCGACGACCTTCCTGCCGGACGTGATCACGGCGTTCCGCCGGCAATCGCCGGCGGTGCAGATCACCGTGCGCGATGCCGATTCCCGCAGCGTCGCCGACATGGTGCAGGCGGGAACGGTCGAGCTCGGCCTGGCGTCGAAACCCGCCGACCGGCGCACCATCCATTTCGCGCCGCTCTTCACCGAGCCGCTCGGCATCGTGTGCCGGCGCGACGATACCCTGTTCGCCTCCGGCCGGCCGCAACGCTGGACCTCGATCGAGGGCCGCACGCTGTTGTCCAACGCCATCGCCGATCGCGGGGCGACGCTGCGCGGCGGGCCCGCGCCGATCATCGTCTATAATGTGCTGTCGCTGATCGCGCTGGTGCGTGCCGGTGTCGGCATCACCGTATTGCCGCGGCTGTCGGTGACGCATTCGCTCGCCGATCTCGGATTCGTGCCGCTGAACGAGCCCGACGCGCGGCGCACCGTCGGGGTCGTCACGCGCGCGGGCGAGACGCTGTCGCCGGCGGCCACGAATTTTCTCGGCCTGCTGCGCGAGGAGCTGCGCAAAAGCGCGGAGCGGCTCGGTCTGGCACGGGAAGAGGCCGATCCGCCCGCCGGCGCCCGCGCGCGCCGCAAGCGCCGGCGCTAGCCGGCGGCGATCGGCCGCGCCCGTCCGCATCGCGCCTCACAGCGCTTGCGCGCGGACGCGATCCGACTACGATGTCGTTTGCATACAAATGAAATCGCCGGCGGATTTTCGCCGCCGGCATGACGCGCCACCGGCACGGGTTCGATCATGCCGCACGTGAAAACGCCCGACGGCGTTCGGCTCTATTACGAGGAAGCCGGCAGCGGCACGCCGATCATCTTCGTGCACGAATACGCCGCCGATTACCGCACCTGGGAGCCGCAGATCCGGCATTTCTCCCGTGCGCATCGTTGCGTCACGTTCAGCCAGCGTGGCTATCCGCCCTCCGACATTCCCGACGATCCGGCCCGCTATTCCCAGTCGATCGCGCGCGACGACGTGGTCGCGCTGATGGATGCGCTCGGCATCGCCAAGACGCATGTCGTCGGCCATTCCATGGGCGCCTATACGGCGCTGCATGTCGGCATGCGCTATCCGCAGCGTTGCCTGTCGGTGACGGCGGCCGGTTGCGGCTGGGGCTCGACGCCGGACCCCGCGCAGCGCGAGGCGATGAAGGCGCTGGCCGCCGAGACCGGAAAGATGTTCGCCGAGGAGGGCATCGAATCCGCCGCCGCGAAATACGCCGATGCGCCGATGCGCCAGACGCAGAAATACAAGGACCCGCGCGGCTGGGCGGAATTCGCGCGCATGCTTGCGGAGCATTCGGCGACCGGCCATGCGCTGACCATGTTCAACCTGCAGCTCAAGCGGCCGACCCTGTGGGAGATGGAGGACGAGCTGAAGAAGTTCTCGGTGCCGCTGCTGGTGATCGTCGGCGACGAGGACTTTCCCTGCCTCGACGGCAGCTTGTTCCTGAAACGCACGGTGCCGACGGCGGGACTGCTCGTGGTGCCCCGATCCGGCCACACCATCACGAGCGAGGAGCCGGCCATCTTCAACGCGGCCTTGTCCGATCTGTTCGCCGCCGTCGCGGCGGACCGGTGGATGTCGCACCGCCCGCCGGCCTGAAGCGGCAATCATGGCGGGCGACATCGCAGTTTCGGTCGATGACGGGGTCGCCACGCTGCGGCTCTGCAATGCGGAAAGGCGCAACGCCATTTCGGCGCCGATGTGGGGCAAGATCGCCGGCTTTGCGGCGACGCTCGCAAGCCGCGACGACATTCGCGTCGTGATCGTGTGCGGCGACGGCGCGCTCGCCTTCTCCGCCGGTGCCGACATTGCCGGCTTCGAGGAAGCGCGCTCGGGCGCTGCCAATGCCCGCGGCTATGACGACCTGGTCGAGGATACCTGCCGCGCGGTCGAGGCGATCGCGCAACCCACGCTCGCTTTGATCCGCGGCGCCTGCATGGGCGCCGGCCTGTCGCTGGCGGCCAGCTGCGACCTGCGGCTGGCGGCGGACGACGCTTTCTTCGCGCTGCCGGCGGCCCGGCTCGGACTCGGCTACGATCCGCGCGGCATCGAGCGCTTCCTGCGGGTGTTCGGCGCCAATGCGGCGCGGCAGATCCTGTTCACCGCCGAGCGCATTCCCGCTTCGCGCCTGTACGCCATCGGCGCGCTGCACGGCCTGCATCCGGCCGACGCCATCGACACCGTCACGCAGACGCTGGCGCGCAGCATCGCCGCGAACGCGCCGCTCACCCTCAAGGCCGCCAAGGCCGCCATCCGCGCGCTGTCGACGGGCGATGCAAACCTGCTTGCCACGGCCGAACAGCTCTATCGCGCGGCCGATGCCAGCGCCGACTATGCCGAAGGCCGCAAGGCCTTCGCGGAGAAGCGCCCGCCGCGCTTTACCGGGCGCTGATCCGAACGGACCCCAGGAAAACAGGAGGGCAATATGGACCTGAAACTCACCGGCAAGACCGCCTTGGTGACCGGCGGCAGCGAGGGCATCGGCAAGGGCATCGCGCTCGCGCTCGCCAAGGAAGGCGTCGACATTGCGATCTGCGCCCGCCGCAAGGAGCCGCTCGAAGCTGCGGCGAAAGAGATTGCCGCCGCCACCGGCCGCAAGATCGTGCCGATCCCCGCCGACCTGCGCCAGGACGCCGACGCCAAGAACTTCATCGCGCAGGCGCACAAGGCGCTCGGCCGCGCCGACATTATGGTCAACAATGCGGGTTCCGCGGCCGGCGGCGTCATCGAGCACCTGACCGAGGACGACTGGGAGAAGGGCCTGCAGCTCAAGTTCATGGGCTATGTCCGCTGCCTGCGCTACGTCCTGCCGATCATGGTCAAGCAGGGCGGCGGCCGCGTGGTGAACCTGATCGGCAATGACGGCGTGAAACCCTCCTACTGGGAAATCTGCCCGGGCGCCGCCAATGCCGCCGGACAGAACCTCACGCTCTCGCTCGCCGGCCAGTACGGCAAGCACGGCGTCAGCTTCTGCGCCGTCAATCCCGGCCCGGTGCGCACCGAACGCTGGGCGGGCCTGGTGAAGGCGATGTCGCGCGACATGAAGCTCTCCTACGAGGAGGCCGACCAGCTCGCGCCCTCCTCGATCCCGATGGGCCGCATCGCGGAAGTCGAGGAAGTCGCCAATCTCGTCACGATGCTCGCCTCGCCGCTGATGCACATGGTCAACGGCACCATGATCGAGATCGACGGCGGGCAGGAGAAATCGCTGATGGACCGCCTGCGCGACAGGAAGTGAGATGACGGCCGCTGGCGGGGCGACCGGCGACGATCGTTTCGGCGCCTTCGTCGCGCGCCTTCGCGATCCCGCGCGCGGCATCGGACCGCTCGCCGGGCTGCGGCTGGCGGTGAAGGACAATATCGCGGTGAAGGGGCAGTCTTTCACCGCCGGTTTGCCCCTCTATGCAGAACGCCTCGCCGCGGAGACCGCGCCGGCCGTCCGCCGCCTGACCGACGCCGGCGCGTCGCTGGTCGGGATGACGCGCACCGATGCCGGCGGCTTCGGCGTCACCACGCCGCAAGTGACGCATCCGCTCCTGCCGGGCCGCAGCGTCGGCGGTTCGTCGGGCGGCAATGCGGCGGTCCTGGCCGCCGATCTCGCCGACATTGCGCTTGGCACCGATACCGGCGGCAGTGTGCGCATTCCCGCCGCCTGCTGCGGCCTGTTCGGTTTCAAGCCCAGCCTGGGGGCCGTGCCGCAACAGGGCCTCGTGCCGATGTCGGCTTCCTTCGACACGATCGGACTGATGGCGCGCGACATGGCCCCGCTTGCGCGCGCGGCGGAAGTTCTGCTGGCCGCCCGCATTCCCGATATCCGCAACACGCCGATCCGGCTCGGGATCGATCCCCGTCGTCTTGCGGAAAGCGAGCCCGCCATCCGCGAGACCGTCGAGCGCACAATATCGGCATGGCGGCAGCGCGGGATCGAGGTGCAGCCGGTCGCGCTGCCCGGGCGCGAAAGGTGCATCGCCGCGCACGGCACGATCGTGCTTTCGGAAGCGCGCCTCCTCTACGACGCCGCCATGCAGCATACGCCCGAACGCCTCCCCGAAACGGTGCGGCGCGCGCTTGCGGCGGCCCGCCACGTCACGCCCGCGGCGGTCGCGGAGGCGCGCGCGGAAGTCGCGCAGATCCGCGATGCGTTCACGCGCGCCTGTTCCGGACTGGACGCCGTCGTCACGCCCACCCTTCCGGTCCTCCCGCCGCCGCGCGAGGCGCATCGCGTCCGGCTTCTGGGGCAGGATGTATCGGTCATTTCCGCGCTGATCGCCGAAACCTGTCTCGCCAACATTACCGGCGGGCCGGCTTTGGCGATGCCCTGCGCCGGCGCGGCGGACGATTTCGTCAGCCTGCAGCTCGGTGCGCCGCACGGCCGCGACCTGCATCTGCTCGCCGGTGCGGCCCGGCTCCTGGCGGACCCGGTAGCGTCCTGAATGCCGAATTTGTCGCGCCGGCCGCGCCATGCCTGCCGATCCGCGCGGCAGATGCATAAAACGCCGCCGCATCGCGGCGGCGCATACATTGTCCGCCTTGACAACAAGTGGCGTTGCGCCAGACTATTTGTACGCAAATAAATTTGCGCAAGAGGTGCGCGCACCGCCGAAGGCCGTAAAGCCCGATTCACCGCTATCGCAACAGGAGTCCGACCATGATCGCCAGGCGTCATGCTCTGCAATTGGCAATCGCCGCGGCCCTTGCCGCCGGGTTTTCAGCTTCCGCCGCCGCCCAGAACACCATCAAGATCGGCGAACTGAACAGCTACAAGTCGCAGCCGGCCTTCCTCGATCCCTACAAGAAGGGCTGGGAGCTCGCGGTCGAGGAAATCAACGCCAAGGGCGGCGTGCTCGGCAAGAAGCTCGAAATCGTCTCGCGCGACGACGGCTCCAATCCGGGTGAAGCGGTGCGCGTCGCCGAGGAGCTCATCACGCGCGAAGGCGTGGCGCTGATCACCGGCACGTTCCTTTCGCATATCGGGCTCGCGGTCACGAATTTCGCCGGCCAGAAGAAGGTCTTCTTCCTCGCCGCCGAGCCGCTGACCGACAAGATCACCTGGCAGAACGGCAACCGCTACACGTTCCGCCTGCGCGCCTCGACCTACATGCAGGTCGCGATGCTGATGCCGGACGCGGTCGCCGCCAAGAAGAAGCGCTGGGCGCTCGTCTACCCGAACTTCGAATACGGACAGTCGGCAGCCGAGAATTTCAAGGCGATGATGAAGAAGGCGCAGCCGGACGTCGAATTCGTGACCGAACAGGCGCCGCCGCTCGGCAAAGTGGATGCCGGCGCCGTGGCGCAGGCGATCGACGACGCCAAGCCGGACGCGATCTTCAACGTGCTGTTCGGTCCCGATCTGTCCAAATTCGTGCGCGAAGGCACCACCCGCGGCACGTTCAAGAACCGGACCGTGGTCAGCCTGCTCTCCGGAGAGCCGGAATATCTCGATCCGCTGAAGGACGAAGCGCCCGTCGGCTGGATCGTCACCGGTTATCCCTGGGAAGAGATCAAGACGCCGGAGCACACCGCGTTCGTGGAAGCCTACCGCAAGCGGTGGAACGACTATCCCCGTCTCGGTTCGGTGGTCGGCTATGTGACCATGCATTCGCTGGCCGAGGGCATCAAGAAGGCCGGCTCCACCGATACCGAGAAGCTGATCGCCGCATTCCGCGGGCTCAAGCTCGGCAGTCCGTTCGGGCCGTTCGAATACCGTGCCAGCGACCACCAGGCGACGATGGGCGCCTATGTCGGCAAGATCGCGCTGAAGCGCGCCAGCGGCACGATGAGCGACTTCAAGTATGTCGACGGCGCGACCGTCCTGCCGTCGGCGGAAGAGGTGAAGAACCTGCGCCCGGCGGCGCCGTAAGTCCCCGCCAACCGGAGACGTGAGCCCCTCTCCCCGCCCCCGCGGGGAGAGGCGAGAGAGCCATGACCCTCGAAGCCCTCCTCTTCCAGGCGCTTAACGGGCTCGCATCGGCATCCGGCCTGTTCTTCGTTGCCGCCGGCCTGTCGCTGATATTCGGCGTCACCCGCATCATCAATATCGCGCATGGCTCGCTTTACATGCTCGGTATCTATCTCGCCTACACGTTCGCGACGCGGATCGGCGGCGGGTTCGGATTCTGGGGCGGGATCGTCGCGGCCGCGCTGATCGTGGCGCTGATCGGCGCCATCGTCGAGATCGTGCTGCTGCGCCGCATCTATCGCGCGCCCGAACTGTTCCAGCTGCTCGCCACCTTCGCGCTGGTCCTGGTCATCAACGACGCCACGCTTTGGATCTGGGGGCCCGAGGACCTTCTGGGCCCGCGCGCGCCGGGCCTGAGCGGGGCGGTCGAAATCCTCAATCGCCGGTTTCCGAGCTACGACCTCTTCCTGATCGCGATGGGGCCGATCGTGCTGCTCGCGCTCCAATTTGTGCTGACGCGCACGCGCTTCGGCCGGCTGGTGCGGGCGGCGACGCAGGACCGCGAAATGGTCGGCGCGCTCGGCGTCAACCAGGCGGTGCTGTTCACCTCGGTTTTCGCCGTCGGGGCGTTTCTCGCCGGGCTCGGCGGCGCCATGCAGGTGGCACGCGAGCCGGCCAACCTGCTGCTCGACCTCACCGTCATCGGCGACGCCTTCGTCGTGGTCGTGGTCGGCGGCATGGGCTCGATCCCGGGCGCCTATCTGGCCGCCATCCTGATCGCCGAGATCAAGGCGCTGTGCATCGGCATCGGCGTCGTGGATTTCGGCGGCTTCCGGGTCAATTTCTCCAAGCTCACGCTGGTCGCCGAGTTCATCGTGATGGCGATCGTGCTGATCGTGCGCCCGCACGGGCTGCTCGGCCGGCCGAGCGGGACGGTGCGCAGCGTCGCCGAACCGGAGGAGCCGATCCGCCCCGCCACCGCCGCGTTCAAGCTGTCCAGCCTCGTGGTGCTGGCGCTGCTGATCGGCGTCCCGCTGCTCGCCAAGACCTCGCCCTATGCGCTGGTCCTCGGCACCGACATGCTGATCGCCG
>JBFWWQ010000038.1:0-17356 GCA_050246095.1 Pseudorhodoplanes sp. | reverse complement strand
TACGCAAGCTCTTGCTTTGAATTCGCCGGACCGGGACCTGCAGCTGAGGCCATCTCACCTGGAATAAGAGAGGCACGTCATGGCTAAAAAGTTCAAGGGAGTGATCAAGCTCGATGTCCGCGATTCGAAGCCGGACTGGGGCCCGTACCCGCTTGCGCAGGCGTCGAAGGGCGCACCGAATATCCTGGTCGTCCTGTATGGCGACACGGGCCTCTCCGCGCGGTCGCCGTTCGGCGGCGGCGATGCGGTCAGCGAGGACTACAAGACGCCCGGCGAATGCAAGGGCGGCACGATCCTGTTCGTCGCCGTCACCGTCGAGAAGAAGCAATATCTCGATCTGGAAAAGCTCGCGGCCGCGGCCTTCGCCGTCGACTGAGACCGGTTTGCCGGGCGGCCCGGTCACGGGTCGCCCGGCAAGCCGAACACCACAATAACCATTGCAAAGGGGTCGGTGCATGACCGCCACTTCAAAACTGACACCGGACGAGATTTCCGTCGAACTGTCCTCCCGCCGCACCGGCATGTCGTTCCAGAGGACGCGCATGAGTGCGGACCGCACGCTGATGTCGGTGATCCGCACATCGCTGTCGCTGATCTCGTTCGGCTTCACGATTTTCCAGGTCTTCGAGAAGATGCGCGATCACGGCGTGATCCAGCATGCCGGCGCGGCGCGCAATTTCGGCGTCGCCCTGGTTGCCCTCGGCATCGTCATGCTGATCGGCGGCATCGTCTATCACCTGCAATTCATGCTGCATCTGCGGCACCAGCGCGATGCGATGATCGCCGATGGGCTCGTGCACGGGGAAAGCAGCTTCCCGGTGTCGCTGACGCTGCTGACGGCGATCATACTGCTTGGAATCGGGGTCGTTGCGATCGTCAGCATGCTTTTCAACATCGGGCCATTCGGCTGAGAGGGCGCGAGACGGCGGAGTTAATACGGAGGTGCTGAAACGATAAATCGGTTGGAACTGCATTCGCACAAGCCAATTAAATAATTGCAGGGAGAGCACAATGGCCAAAAACGGAAAGCCGAACATTCTTGTCATCTGGGGCGACGATATCGGCATTTCGAATCTGAGCTGCTATTCGCACGGCCTGATGGGCTACAAGACGCCCAATATCGACCGCATCGCCAAGGAAGGCATGATGTTCATCGACTCCTACGGTGAACAATCCTGCACCGCCGGCCGCTCGTCCTTCATCACCGGACAGAGCGTGCTGCGCACCGGCCTGTCCAAGGTCGGCATTCCGGCCGCGCCGGTCGGCATGAACGACAAGATCATCACGATTGCGGCGGCTCTGAAGAACCAGGGCTATACCACCGGGCAGTTCGGCAAGAACCATCTCGGCGATCTCAACCACATGCTGCCGACCAATCACGGCTTCGATGAGTTCTTCGGCAATCTCTACCATCTCAATGCCGAGGAAGAACCGGAGATGTACGATTACTATTCGGAGAAGGAGTTCCCGGAACTGGTCAAGAACATCAAGCCGCGCGGCGTCATCCATTCATGGGCGACCGACAAGGACGACCCGACGGTGATGGAGCGCTGGGGCAAGGTCGGCAAGCAGAAGATCGAGGATACCGGCCCGCTCAACACCAAGCGCATGCCAACCGTGGACGACGAGTTCATCGCGGCCGCCAAGGCTTTCATCAAGAAGGCAGAGGCCGAAGGGAAGCCGTGGTTCGTCTGGCTCAACACCACGCACATGCATTTCGTCACGCACACGAAGGAATCCAGCCTTCGTCAGGCCGGCCGCTGGCAGTCGCCCTATCACGACACCATGATCGACCACGACAAGAATGTCGGCCAGATGCTCGACTTCCTCGATGAGCTCGGACTCACCGACAATACCTTCGTGCAATATTCGACCGACAACGGTCCGCACCGCAATTCCTGGCCGGATGGCGGCATGACGCCGTTTCGCAGCGAGAAGAACACCAACTGGGAGGGCGCATTCCGCATTCCCATGATCGTGCGCTGGCCCGGCAAGATCAAGCCGGGGCAGGTATCGACCGAGATCGTGCAACATCACGACTGGTTCCCGACTTTCCTCGCGATGGCGGGCGAGCCCGACATCGTCGGGAAGTGCAAGAAGGGCTACCAGGCGCTCGGGCGCACCTACAAGAATCACATCGACGGGTTCAATCTGCTGCCCTACCTCACGGGCGAAGCAAAGGAGAGCCCGCGCAAGCTGTTCATGTATATCAGCGACGATGGCGACATTCTCGGCGTGCGCTACGATAACTGGAAGGTCGTCTTCATGGAGCAGCGCATGAAGGGAACGATGGCGGT
This sequence comes from Pseudorhodoplanes sp., assembly GCA_050246095.1. Classification (GTDB taxonomy): domain Bacteria; phylum Pseudomonadota; class Alphaproteobacteria; order Rhizobiales; family Xanthobacteraceae; genus Pseudorhodoplanes. Next base: position 15,059 of record JBFWWQ010000038.1, on the reverse strand, counting down.
GTGGGCGGAGCCGTTCGTGCGGCTGCGGCTGGCCAAGTTCTTCAATCTGAGAACCGACCCCTACGAGTTCGCCGACATCACCTCGAACGAGTACTATAAGTGGCTGATTTATCATGCCTACATTTTGTACGGCGCGATGACCATCACCCAGAAATTCGCCGATACGTTCAAGGAATTCCCGATCATCCAGAAGCCGAACACGTTCACCATCGACGACGCGATCAAGGCAATGGAAGGAACGGTCGGTGGAGTGGGTCATTAACAGGCAAGAGCGGACGGCGAGCCATCGCCGTCCGCTTTTCTTTGCAGTGATGAGGCGTAGATGAGCATTGGACCGCTTCCCTCCTGGAACGACGGCGCGGCGAAAGCCGCGATCCTCGATTTCGTCGCGCGCGTGACGAAGGAGGGCGGCCCGGACTATGTGCGCCCGGCCGAACGCATCGCAACTTTCGACAATGACGGCACGCTGTGGTGCGAACAGCCGTTCCAGGTGCAGGCCTTCTTCCTGATCGACCGGGTGAAGGCGTTGGCCGCAAAGGATCCGTCGCTGCAGCAGCGCCAGCCCTACAAGGCGATGATCGAAGGCGACTTCAAGACTCTGCGCGCGCTCGGCAAGAAGGCGGTCATGGAGCTGTTCGGCGCCACGCATGCCGGCATGAGCGAGGACGAATTCGACGCCATCGCGACGACCTGGTTCGCGACGGCCAGGCATCCCACGATGCGCCGGCTGTTCAGGAAGAGCATCTATCTCCCGCAGGTCGAGCTTCTGGAATACCTGCGCGCCAACGGTTTCAAGACCTTCATCGTCTCCGGCGGCGGCATCGACCTGATCCGCGCTTTCGCCGAAGAGGCCTACGGCATCCCGCGCGAGCAGGTGATCGGCTCGAGCTTGAGGCTGCGCTACGAAATGCAGGACGACCGCACAGCCCTGATGAAGCTGGCCGAACTGAATTCGTTCGACGACCGTGAGGTGAAGCCCGCCAATATCGGCCTGCATATCGGCCGCCGGCCCATCCTCGCCTTCGGCAATTCCGACGGCGATCTCGCCATGCTGCGCTATTGCCGGACCGGCGGCGGCGCGCGGCTTGCCTTGCTGGTCCACCACGACGATGCGGCGCGCGAAGTCGCCTACGATCGCGACTTCGAGCTCAGCCCGCTGGTTGAGGCACTCGACAAGGCGCAGGATTACGGAATCACGCTGGTGAGCATGAAGAACGACTGGAGGAAGGTCTTTGACGACGCTTGAGATATTGCGGGCTTGGCTGGCGGTTGCGACCGGCTATGCAGGTGTCGTGATCGACACCATTGCGCTGGTCGTCGTCATCGTCGGCACGATCGAGGCGGCCTTTGGTGGCGTGCGACTGATGTTTGTCGAGTCAAACGGACATCAGAAGCGGGAAGTGTGGGTGCGCTATGGGCGCTGGCTGGTCGCGGCGCTCACCTTCCAGCTCGCCGCTGACATCATCGAAACCTCCATTGCGCCGACATGGGACGATGTCGGTCGCCTCGCCGTGATCGCTGTGATCCGCACGCTGCTCAATTATTTCCTGGAGAAGGATCTTTCCGAGGCCCGCGAGCGGCAGCGGGAGACGACGCCATGAAAGACGACGCCATGAAAAAGGAGCGCGCCATGCGACGCATGCTGGCGATTGTAGCGATCGTTCTTGGCCTGGTTACGACCGCGCCTGTGCACGCACAGACCGATCCGCTGCCGTCCTGGAACGAGGGGCCGGTCAAGAGGGCGATCACCGATTTCGTCACGCGGGTGACGATGGCGGGAAGTCCCGGTTTCGTCGCTCCCGAAATGCGTATCGCGACCTTCGACAATGACGGGACGCTGTGGTGCGAACAGCCGTTCTATTTCCAGCTCGCCTTCGCCTTCGACCGCGTCAAGGCGATGGCGCCGCAGCATCCGGAATGGAAGACGAAACAGCCCTTCAAGTCGCTGCTCGAGGGCAACATCAAGGCGGCCGTCGCCGGCGGCGAGAAGAGCTTGCTCTCGGTCGTCGCCGCGACGCATTCCGGCATGACGGTCTCCGCCTTCCAGAACACCGTGCTGGAATGGACGCGCACCGCGCGGCATCCGCGCTTCAACCGCCGCTACACCGAGCTCGTCTACCAGCCGATGCTCGAGGTGCTGGCCTACCTGCGCGCCAACGGCTTCAAGACCTTCATCGTCTCCGGCGGCGGCATCGACTTCATGCGGCCCTGGGTGCCGGACGTCTACGGCATTCCGCCCGAGCAGGTGGTCGGTTCGTCCGGCGTCGTCGAGTTCAGGCTCGGCAAGGACGGCAAGCCGGAACTGTTCAAGACGGCGAAGGTGGCCTTCATCGACGACGGCCCCGGCAAGCCGGTCGGCATCGACAGCCATATCGGGCGCTGGCCGATCATCGCCTTCGGCAATTCCGACGGCGACCTGCAGATGCTGCAATATGTCTCCGGCGGCGCGGGCGCGCGACTCGCGCTCTACGTGCATCATGACGACGCCGACCGTGAATATGCCTATGACCGCAATTCGCCGATCGGAAAGCTCGATAAGGGGCTCGACGAGGCGAAGGTCAAAGGTTGGCCGCTGATCAGCATGAAGAACGACTGGAAGGTGATTTTCCCGCCATCGCAGTGAGTGAATCCGAGTGGTAAGTGGAGCAGCGTCCAAATGAAAACGGCAGTTCTGTCGGGTCTCGCTTTGCTTGTAGCGGCTGAGGCCCAGGCGCAAACCTATTCGACGCAGGATTTGAACGACCGCATGGTCCATTGGCGATAACCGAGGAAGAAGCGCATGCCACGCAAGGATACGAACCCCCGACACCGGATGGCCCTCATGGCGGGATCGGCCGTCGGCGCGATCGCCATCTGCCTCGCCGCGCTCGGGCCGCTGACGCTCATGCCGTCGCCGGCGCTGGCCCAGAGCGCGGCCCCGGCCGCGGGCGATACGCTCAAGGCCGAACAGCTCGACCAGCTCGTAGCGCCGATCGCGCTCTATCCGGACACCCTGCTGTCGCAGGTGCTGATCGCTTCGACCTATCCGCTCGAGGTCGTCGAGGCGGACCGCTGGGTCAAGCAGAACAAGGGCCTGAAGGGCGACGCCCTGAAGAAGGCGACCGACGCCAAGACCTGGGACGACAGCATCAAGTCGCTCGCGGCGGTACCGGACGTCCTCACCATGATGAGCGACAAGCTCGACTGGACGCAGGCGCTCGGCAACGCGGTGCTGGCGCAGCAGCCGGACGTGATGGATGCGATCCAGCGCCTGCGGCAGAAGGCGCAGGCGAACGACAAGCTGAAGACGACCAAGGAGCAGAAGGTCACCGTCACCAAGCAGTCGAACAAGGACTACATCGTCATCGAGCCCGCCGTGCCGGAGACGCTTTACGTTCCCTATTACGATCCCGCGGTCGTCTATGGCGCGTGGCCCTATCCGGCCTACCCGCCCTATTACTTCCCGGCGCCCGGCTATATCGCCGGCGGCCTGATCGCGACCGGCGTCGCCTTCGCGACGGGCGTTGCGGTCGGTTCCTGGGTCGCGCATGGCGGATGGTGGGGCGGTGGCTTCAACTGGGTCAACAACAACATCAACATCAACAACAACGTCAACGTGAACAACGTGCGCAACTGGCAGCACAATCCCGAGCATCGCCACGGCGTGCGCTACAATAACGACAATGTCCGCCAGAAATTCGCCAAGGGCGATGTCGGCAATCGCGACCAGCGCATCGACTTCCGCGGCCGCGACGGCTCGCAGGTGCTGCGCCCCGACGCCGGCGGGCCGGGCGACCGGCGGCCGGGGGCGGATCGCCCCGGCGGCGACAGGCCCGGCATCGACCGTCCCGGTGGCGATCGGCCGGGCGGAGACCGCCCCGGTGCGGGCGGGCGTCCTGGCGGCGACCGTCCGAATGCCGGCAACCGGCCCGGCGGCGACCGTCCGCATGCCGGCGACCGGCCGGGTGGCGGCGCGAAGCCGAAACCGGGCGGCGGCGCGGCACGGCCGAACATCCCTCACGGCGGTGGGGGCGCCTTCGCCAATGTCGATCGCGGCGGGCTCGAGAAAATTCATTCCAATCGCGGACATGCGAGCCTCGGCAGCCGCCCCGGCGGCGGCGCTCCGCATGTCAGCAGGGGTGGCGGCGGCCCCCGTGTCGGCGGCGGCGGTGGTGGAGCGCGTCATGCCGGCGGCGGCGGCCGTGGCGGCGGCGGACGGCGGCGCTAGAGGCCGCGCGGATCAACCAGGGATGTTCAGGAGGAAGGCATGAAGCTCTATCGATACCGCGCGCTCCGCCGCATTCTGACCGGTATTGCGGCCGGCGCCTGTCTGGCCTTCGCCGCCTCGGGCGCGGCGCAGGCCCAGCAGAAATTCAAATCCCCCGAAGAGGCCGTCACGGCGCTCGTCGCCGCCGTGCGGGCGGACAATGTGCGCGACATGATCTCGGTACTGGGCTGGCAGGCGCGCGAGATCCTTCTGTCCGGCGACGATGTCGCCGACCAGACCGCGCGCGCGGCCTTTCTGGTCGCCTATGACCTCAAGCACCAGATCGTCAAAAAAGGCGAGGGCGGCGCCGAGCTCGTCGTCGGCCGCAACGACTGGCAATTGCCGATCCCGCTGGTGGCCAGGAACGGGGCCTGGCAGTTCGACGCCGCCGCGGGCCGCGAGGAGATCCTGTTCCGCCGGATCGGCCGCAACGAGCTGAACGCCATCCAGGCCGTGCTCGCCTTTCTCGATGCGCAGAACGATTATGCCGCGATGAATCCGCTGAACACCAAGGCGGACAGCTACGCGCAGCGCATCGTCAGCTCGCCCGGCAAGAAGGACGGCCTCTACTGGCCGGCGGCGGCGAACGAGCCGCAAAGCCCGCTCGGCGCCGCGTTCGCGCTCGCGACCCTGCAGGGCTACCGCTTCGGGCAGGGGCAGGCGCCCTATCACGGCTACTATTACAAGGTGCTCACCGCGCAGGGGCCGAACGCACCCGGGGGCGCGATGAGCTACATCGTCCACGGCAACATGATCGGCGGCTATGCGCTGGTCGCGTATCCGGCCGAAAACGGCAATTCCGGCGTGATGACTTTCCTCGTCAACCACAACGGCGTCGTGTTCCAGAAAGATCTCGGCGAAAGAACCGCCCGCATTGCGTCGCGCATGACCGCCTACAATCCGGATCGCACCTGGAAGAAGGTCGATCCCGCGGATCTTGCCCTGCGATAGGTCCGCGACGCCGGAAGGAAAAGGATCGCAAGCATGAGCGGCTTCGACATTTTCGCCTGGATCGTGCTGATCGTGCTCGTGATCAGCGCGATCTTTGTCATCGTGTTCATGGCCATGCTGCCGGGGATGATCGCCAAGCAGCGCAACCATCCCTGGGCGCAGGCGGTGGCGGTAGCGGGATGGGTGACGCTGTTCTTCGGCTTCGTGCTGTGGCCGGTCGCGGTGATCTGGGCCTATGTCGATATTCCGCGCGCCGCGAAAGCGGGGGGCGCGTCATGATCGTCGTCCTGCTCAATGTGTATCTGCTGCTGCTGTTCATCCTGGTGAAGCTGAAGATCGTCCCCTTCAACCTGTTCTGGAAGATTTCCCCGGTTATCGTTTTCCTGCTTCTGCTGATCGGCCTGTTCATCCCGATGAACTGGGGCGCGCCGCAGGGATCGGCTTTGGTCGTACGCAACGCGGTCTCGATCGTGCCGGACGTGGCCGGCGAAGTGATCGAGGTGCCGGTGACGGCGAACAAGCCGATCAAGGCGGGCGAGGTCCTGTTCAGGATCGATCCCGTGCCCTACGAATCCCAGCTCAAGGCGCTGGAAGCGCAACTGAGGTTCGAGGAATTGCGCCTTTCCCAGATGACGCAATTGCAGCAGCGCGATTCCGGGCGCGCCTTCGACGTCGAACAGCGGCAGTCCGAAGTCGACAAGCTGCGGGCCCAGGTCGACGGCGCGAAATGGAATCTGGACAAGACCGTGGTGCGTGCGCCGGCCGACGGCTATGTCACCAACCTCGCCTTGCGCAAGGGCGCGCGCGTCGCAAACCTGCCGCTGGCGCCGGCCATGGCGTTCATCGACACTTCCGACACGCTGATCGGGGTGCAGATCCAGCAGATCGCCGCGCGCTACGTTCAGCCGGGTCAGCCGGTCGAGGCCACTTTCAAGTTCGAGCCCGGCAAAATCTATACCGGCAAGGTCGAAAGCGTCCTGCAGGCGATCTCAACCGGCCAGACGCAGGTTTCGGGTACCGCGGTCGCGCCGAGAGACATCCAGAGTGCGCCGTTCGTGGTTCGCATCCGGCTCGACGATCAGAGCTTCGCGGACCGCCTGCCGGCCGGAGCGACCGGGAGTGCGGCCATTTTCACCGAACACGTGAAGCCGGCGCACATGATCCGCAAAGTGCTGCTGCGGCAGATCGCGATCACGAACTACGTCAATCCGTTCTGAAACGGAGAACAGGCGGAACACCGGAGGGGCGTAATGACACGGTGCTGCATAGCGCGGTGACCCTGGCGCACCGCGCCTCTCGTCTCGTGCTAAGCGCGCACCGCGACGCTTCGCGCCTGCCGCCATCTGGCGAGGCGCGGCGATGTAATCCAATATCGTCATCCTGCCGACCGGCCTGCAAGGCGTGCCGGCGCGGGTTGCGAGAAGGGCTTTCGCCATGAACATGATGACCAGGATCGTGCCAAAAGCCCCGGAACGGCTCTTCATCGGCGGGCAATGGGTCGAGGCGATCTCCCGGCAGCGGCTGGAAGTGATCTCGCCGGTCACCGAGGAGGCGCTGCTCAGCTATCCGGAAGCGGGTGCCGCCGATATCGACCGCGCCGTCGCGGAAGCGCGCGAGGCTTTCGACCGCGGGCCGTGGCCGCGCCTGCCGGCGGCGGAGCGGGCGCGCTACCTGCGTAAGGTCGCCGAATTGCTGTCGCAGCGGCTTGACGACATCGCCCAGTCCTGGACGCTGCAGGTCGGCGCGCCGATCATGCTGACCAAGAAGCTGGTGGCGCAGAACCCGACGCTGTTCAAGTATTATGCCGACCTGATCGAGCGTTACCCCTTTGTCGACGAGCGCCAGCGCGACGACGGCGGCAAGGTGCGGGTGGTGAAGGAGCCGGTCGGCGTCTGCGCGGCGATCACGCCCTGGAACGCGCCGCTGGTGCTGCTCAGCTACAAGGTGGCGGCCGGTCTCGCGGCCGGCTGCACGATCGTCTCCAAGCCGTCGCCGGAAACGCCGCTGGAAGCCTATATCCTCGCCGAATGCATCGAGAGCGCCGGGTTGCCGGCCGGCGTGTTCAACCTGGTCCCCGCGGGTCGCGAGGGCGGTGACTATCTCGTGCGCCACAAGGATGTCGACAAGGTCGCCTTTACCGGCTCGACCGCCGCCGGCAAGCATATCGCGGCAACTTGCGCGCAGCGGCTGGCGCGCGTCAGCCTGGAGCTCGGCGGCAAGTCGCCGGCGATCCTGCTGGAGGATGCGGATTTCGCTGCCGCCTTGCCGAGCCTGATGATCTATTCCATGCCGATCACCGGGCAGGTCTGCTTCTCGCTCACCCGCATTCTGGTGCCCGAGCGCCGCAAGCAGGAATTCCTCGACCTGTTCCTGGGCGCCGTGTCGCGCATCAAGGTCGGCGACCCGTTCAGCGCCGAGACGCAGATGGGCCCGCTGACCCTGGCGCGGCAGCTCACCCGCGTGCAGGGCTATATCGCGGCCGGCAAGGCCGAGGGCGCGCGCATTGCCTGCGGCGGCGGCCGGCCGAAAGGGCTCGATCGCGGCTATTACATCGAACCGACGGTGTTCACCGACGTGCACCCCTACATGAAGATCGCGCAGGAGGAGATTTTCGGCCCGGTGGTGTCGGTCATGTCCTATTCCGATCTCGACGATGCGGTGCGCAAGGCCAACAACTCGACCTACGGCCTGAGCGGGGCGGTCTATACCGCCGATCCGGAGCGCGGCTACGAACTGGCGCGGCGGATGCGTACCGGCAGCGTGACGGTAAACGGCATGATCGTCGACCCGAAATTCCCGTTCGGCGGCTTCAAGCAGTCCGGCATCGGCCGCGAGGGCGGGGTGGAAGGTCTCGACAATTACGTGGAGACCAAGACCGTGCATTTTGCCTGAAACCCGGCCGGCTCCCGGGCCGGACGGCACGAACGTTGGTATTCCAACGATCTTTCCGGGCGGCGTAAAGCCGCAGTTGCGGCTCCAGCCATACTTATGTCCGCTACCGGGGCATGACGGGCGTTGACGTTACCCGGGAACCGCTGGCCATATTGCGGGTCGGCCGATAGATTGCCGGCCGAAAACAAGGCGTCCAAACGCCGGTGGAACGGAGGAGAACATGCTCAAGAGGATGACGTTGGCGCTGGCGGCGACACTTGCCGCCGTCGTCATGGGCGGCGGCTTTGCGGCCGCGCAGGATACGCTGAAGATCGGCGCCAGCGCGCCCAAGACCGGCCCGCTCGCCGGCGGCGCCGCGGTCACGCATTGGCCGAACATCAAGCTCTGGATTCAGGAAGTGAATGCCCGCGGCGGCCTCAAGGTCGGCGGCAAGTCGATGAAGGTGGAACTGGTCGAATACGACGACAAGACCAGCGCCGAGGAAGCGGTGAAGAACATCCAGCGCCTGGCGACCGTGGACAATGTCGACTTCATCGTCACGCCGTATTCCACCGGCCTCAATGTCGCGACCGCGCCGCTGATCGCGCGCTACGGCTACCCGCATATTACCACCAGCGCCGCGACCGACAACGTGCCGGAATTTGCCAAGCGCTGGCCGAATTCGTTCTGGCTGCTCGGCACCTCGAAGCAGCTGGCGGAAGGCGTCGCCGAGGCGCTGACCAAGCTGCGCGACTCCGGCGCCATCGGCAAGCGCGTCGCGCTCGTCAACGTGGCCGATGCCTACGGCCTCGAACTGGTCGGTGCCGGCAAGCCGGCTTTGCAGAAGGCCGGATTCGAGATCGTCTACGAGGCGTCGTATCCGCTCGGCACCCAGGACGTGGCGCCGATCATCAGCGCCGCCAAGGCCGCGAAGCCGGATGCCTTCGTCGCCTTCTCGTATCCGCCGGATACCTTCGCGCTGACCGAGCAGGCGCAGATCCAGAAATTCGATGTCGGCGCGTTCTATGTCGGCGTCGGCACGGCGTTTCCGGGCTATCTCGCGCGCTTCAAGGACAATGCCAACGGCGTGATGGGCGTCGGTGGCGTCAATCCGGATTCCAAGGCGATCCAAGAATACCGCAAGAAGCATAAAGAGGTCACCGGCGCCGATGCCGATTCCTGGGCCAGCGCCGTGACCTATGCGGGCCTGGAAATCCTCGGGCAGGCAATCGAGCGCGCCGGCACCAAGGACAAGGCGGCAGTGGTCGCCGAAATCCGCAAGAAGCCGTTCACGACGGTCGTCGGCGAGATCAACCTCGCCGACAACATCAACCACAATGTCTGGACGGTCGGCCAGTGGCAGAACGGCTCGTTCAACGGCGTGGCGTCGAAGGGCATCGCCGGCGCCAAGACGCCGGTCAAGAAAGAACCCTGGAAGTAAGGCTCTTTCGCATCGGACCATCCGGCTCGATTGACCGCGTGCCGGATGGTCCTGCATGGGACCGGCGATGGAGACGATTGTTACCGGCATTCTGCTCGGCGGCACCTATGCCCTGGTGGCGCTCGGGCTGACGCTGCAATATGGCGTTTCGCGCATCATGAATCTCGCCAACGGCGAGACCCTGGTCGCGGCCTGCTTCATCGCCTTCTGGCTGTTCACATCCTACCAGGTCAGCCCGCTGGTCGGCATCCTGGTCATCGCGCCGGCCGCTTTCGCGATCAACTGGGCGATCTACATGCTGCTGCTGCGCCCGCTGGTCGATCGGGCGAAGAACCAGGGCATGCTGGAAGTCGATTCCATTCTCGCCACCTTCGGCCTTCTGTTCCTGTTTCAGGGATTGATGCTGCGCGGCTTCGGCGGGGCCTACACGTCCTACTCGTTTCTCGCCGAGCGTTTCGAGATTTTCGGCGCCTATTACGGGCTCAACCGGGTGGTGGCGTTCGCCGCCGCGTTTGCGATCGCGCTGCTGCTCTACCTGTTCCTCTACTGGACCCGCTACGGCACGGCATTGCGGGCGGTTGCGGTCAATCCCGCTTCCGCGCGGCTCGTCGGCATCGATGTGGCGCGCGCCGCGGCGCTCTCCTTCGCGCTGGGCGGCGCGCTCACCGCCTGCGGCGGCGCGCTGCTGTCGACCTTCTATACCTTCAACGCCTCGATGGGCGTCGTCTTCACCATGAAGGCGCTGATCATCGTCATCATGGGCGGCGTCGGCGACGTGCGCGGCGCCGTCATCGCCGCGCTGATCCTGGGCATAGCGGAGACGGCGGTCGCGCGGCTGATCGATCCAGGCCTGACGCTGGCGGCGACCTATGCGCTGTTCACTCTGGTTCTGCTGTTCCGGCCGCAGGGCATTTTCGGCAGGCAGCAGGCATGATGCGCCCTTCGGCCGACGAGATGCGGGTCGCCGCATGCGGGGCGGTCGCGATTGCCGCGGCGGCGACATTGCCTCTGTTCGACCAGGGCTATTATCTCGCGCTCGCGCTCAACAGGATGCGGTATGCCGCGCGGTGCACCGCCTGGACCTTGTTCTCGGGCCCGACCCATTATGTGTCGCTGGCCACCGCGGCGTTCTTCGGCCTCGGCACCTACAGCGTCGGGCTCGGTCTCGATCACCTGCCGTTCTATGCGCTGGTGCTGATCGGGGGAGGGGTGGCGGCGATCCTGGCCGGCCTCGTCGGCGCCGCGACGCTGCGCATTTCCGGCGTCTATTTCGTCATCTTCACCTTCGGGCTGGCCGAGCTCGTGCGCCAGATCATGTCCTATGCGCAGACCAAGCTCTCGACGCGCATGGGCCTGTATGTGTTCACCGACTTCACCGAGAAGCACATCTACTGGATGCTGCTCGCGCTGACCGTCGCCGTCTTCCTGGTGGGGTGGCTGATCAACCGCTCGCGGCTCGGCTTCGCGATGCGGATCATCGGCAACGACGAGACGGTCGCGCGCCATTGCGGCATCGATACCGCGCGCATGAAGATCGTACTGTTCATGATTTCCGGCGCCTTTATCGGCATGGCGGGCGCGATCCTGGCGCCGCGCTATGCCTATGTCGAGCCGCCTTCCGCGTTCAACCCGATGATCTCCTTCCTGGTCGTCATCATGGCCCTGCTCGGCGGCACGAGGCGTCTGTGGGGGCCGCTGGTCGGCGTGGTGCCGTTCACGCTGCTGATGGATTTCGTGTCGGTGCGCTTCCCCAACGACACCTCGATCGTGATCGGCATCGCCTTTCTGGTCATCGTGTATCTCCTGCCGGACGGCGTCACCGGCCGGCTCGAGCAGTTACTCGCCCGCCTGCGGCAGCGGCGCGGCCGGTCCGAGCCCGCGGCGGCGAGGGAATTCGCATGACCGCCGTCCTCAGCGTCGCGGGCGCGCGCAAGAGCTTCGGCGGCCTCGTCGCCGTCAACGATGTCAGTTTCGACGTGCATGCGGGCGAATTGCTGGGCCTGATCGGGCCGAACGGCTCCGGCAAGACCACCATGCTCAACCTGATTTCTGGCGCGCTGGCGCCGGATGCCGGCGAGATCGTGCTGGCGGGCCAGCGCATTTCCGGATTGCCCGCGCACCAGATCGCGCGCCGCGGCGTCGCGCGCACCTTCCAGCTCGTGCGCATGCTGCCGTCGATGGATGCCGAACGCAACGTGATGGCGGGCGCGATGTTCGGCCACATGCATCTGCGCGAGACGCAGGCGCGCAAGCTCGCCCGCGAGTTGCTGACGCTCGTCGGACTGCGCGGGCGCGAACACGTGCCGGTCGTGGCCATGACCTATATCGACCAGAAGCGCGTCGAGCTGGCGCGCGCGCTGGCCTGCGATCCGCGCGTGCTGCTGCTCGACGAGTGGCTCGCGGGTCTCAATCCGAGCGAGCTCAATACCGGGATCAGGCTGATAGAGATGCTCAGCCGCGAAGGCCGCACCATCATCATGGTCGAGCATGTGATGGATGCGATCCGCTCGCTCTGCGAGCGTTGCGTGGTGATGAATTCCGGGCGCAAGATCAAGGAGGGAGAGGTCGGCAGCGTGCTCGCCGATCCGGAAGTGATCGAGGCCTATCTCGGGGACGACGATGCTTGAGATCAGGAATCTCAGCGTCCGCTACGGCCGCCACCAGGCGCTCGAGCGCGTCTGCGCGAAGATCGGCAAGGGCGAGATTTGCGTCATCCTCGGCGCCAACGGCGCCGGCAAGTCGAGCTTGCTGAAGGCCGTTGCCGGGACGGTGAAGGCCGAGCCGGGCTCGGAAATCGTCATGAACGGCGTGTCCATCGCCGGCATGAAGGCACACCGGATCGTCGAACAGGGCATCGCGCTGGTGCCGGAAGGACGCGGGATTTTCGGCGAGCTCAGCGTTACGGAAAATCTCCAGCTCGGCGCCTTTCCCGGCCGCGCCCGTGCGCGCGAAGGGGAGGCCTTGCAGCGGGTCTATGCGCTGTTTCCGCGCCTCGCCGAGCGCCGCGCGCAGATGGCGCGCACCATGTCCGGCGGCGAACAGCAGATGGTGGCGATCGGCCGCGCGCTGATGTCGCGTCCGGAAATCCTCATGCTGGACGAGCCCTCGCTCGGCCTGTCGCCGGTGCTGACCAAGGAGCTGTTCCGCTCGCTGGCGCGCATCGCGGAAACCGGCGTCGGCATTCTGCTGGTCGAGCAGAATGCCCGCCAGAGCCTGAAAATCGCGAACCGCGGCTATCTGATCGAAGTCGGGCGCATCACCGGCGAGAACGACGCGCAACGCCTGATGAGCGATCCGGCGGTGATCAATGCCTATCTCGGCGGCGGCGCCCGCGGCCGAAGCCGGCCGATCCGGCTGCCGCCGTCCCTGCCGCTGTCCGGCGATCTCGCCGCGGTCGGCCGCCTGATCGGCGATCTCGCCCGCCGTGCCGGCGGCATTCAGGCCGCGTTCGTGCGCGCCTTGCGCCAGGCCGCCGCGCTGCCGAGCGCGTTTGCCGGCCGCTACGACCCGCAGCGCGAGGGCAATCCCTGGGAGCAGCTTGCGGCGGATGTCGGCAAGGCGGTGAAGCCCGTCGCCCCGCCGGTTGCGATCGATACCGGATCGTGGAGCGGGCAGGTCGTCGCGCTGGCGCAGGCGGCGGCCTTGCGCCAGGCGCGGCATGTCCGCGCCCTGCGCGTGGCGCGGGCGAATCCCTCCGCCTTTGTCGGGCGCTACGATCCGGCCGGCGCGCTCACGGAAGTTGATCCGTTCGATCCTGCCATGCTGGCGCGCGCCGCCGCTTCCCGCATGGCCGAACATATCCGGCGCCGGCGCCTGTCCCGGCCGGTGCCGAGCGCCTTCGCGCCGGCCGTGCCTGCCGAGACGCACGGCGCGCTCGGGCATAACAGCCGCGGCGTCGATATCGAGGCCGAGCAGGCGCATGAGACTTCCGACGCCGCCCCGCCGCCCCGCGCGATCGACATCGAGGCGCTGGTCGCCCGCGCCGCCAGCATCCATTCCGCGCATGTCGCCGCGCGCCGCAAGCCGCTGCGCGTCTTGACGCTCACGCCGCAGGACATCGCCAAAGCCGGCAAGACCGATTCCACCTGAAATGCAGAACCGGACCCGCTGATCCGAGGGAGATAGAAAATGGCGCGCGTATTCGAAGGCCAGTTCATGGGCGGGCGCTCGTCCGCCCGCCGGACGTTCAAGGATCTCAACCCGTCGGACAATTCGGTCTGGGCGGAAGTGCCCGATTGCGGGCGCGCGGAAACGGCGGCGGCGATCGAGGCGGCGCATGCGGCGTTTCCCGAATGGTCGGCTCTGTCCTTCACCAAGCGTGCGCATTACCTGACCAAGGCCGCCGAAATCTTCGAGAGGCGGCGCATGGAAATCGTCGAGGTGCTGCAGGCGGAAGGCGGCGGCTGGTTCGGCAAGGGCATGTTCGAGACCGGCTATACCGCCGAGGTGCTGCACGCTGCCGCGGCCTCGGTCTGGCAGTCGACCGGCGAGGTGCTGCCCTCGGAATACGGCAAGCTGTCGATGGCGGTGCGTCGGCCGATGGGCGTGGTGTCGATCATCAGCCCGTGGAATTTCCCCTGCATCCTCTCCTCGCGCGGCTTCGCCTTTCCGCTGGTGGCGGGCAACACGATCGTGCTCAAGCCGTCGGAGGAGACGCCGTATTGCGGCGGCCTGCTGTTCGCCGAGGTGTTCGAGGAAGCCGGCCTTCCCAAGGGCGTGTTCAACGTCGTCACCTGCTCGCGCGACAACGTGCAGGAGGTCGGCGACGAGCTGATCGAGCATCCGTATGTGAAAGGCATTTCCTTCACCGGCTCGACCGCGATCGGCCGGCAGATCGCGGCCAAGGCCGGCGCGCATCTAAAGAAATGCTGCGTCGAGCTCGGCGGCAAGGATTCGCTGATCGTGTGCGACGACGCCGACATGGAGCGCGCCACCCAGGCGGCGAATTTCGGCTCGTTCATGCATCAGGGCCAGATCTGCATGTCGGTGGAGAAGGTGCTCGTGCACGAGAAGATTTTCGAGCATTTCCTCAAGCGCTTCGTGGAGCGCGCGCGCCTGCTCAAGGTCGGCGATCCGAGTAAGAACAAGGAAAACATCATCGGCCCGCTGATCAACGACAAGCAGGTCGGCAAGGTGCGCGAGCAGCTCGACGACGCGATCGCTAAGGGCGCGAAGGTGGTGCTCGGCGGCAAGATCGAGGGACGCTTCGTCGAGCCGACCATCCTGACCGGCGTCACCCCCGACATGAAGCTCTACCAGGACGAGACGTTCGGTCCGGTGGTGCCGGTGATCCCGTTCCGCACCGACGAGGAGGCGATCCAGATCGCCAACGACACCGAATACGGGCTCTCGGCCGGTGTGATGACGCGCGACGAGGCGCGCGGGCTCGCCATCGTCAACCGGCTCGACACCGGCAATTGCCACATCAACTGCTCATCGGTGAACGACGAGCCGCATGTTCCGTTCGGCGGCTTCAAGGCGTCGGGCGTCGGCAAGCATGGCGGACGCTGGTCGCTGGAAACCTTCACCGAAACCCGCTGGATCACGCTG
>JBFWWQ010000037.1:0-17456 GCA_050246095.1 Pseudorhodoplanes sp. | reverse complement strand
ACCTTCGGGGTGTTCTTGATCAGGTGGAACGCCTCGTCGGACAAGTCCACCTTCACCAGCACGTAGCCGGGAAAGAACTTGCGCTCGGTGTCGACCTTGCGGCCGCGCCGCACCTCGACCACCTTCTCTTTCGGGACCAGCACTTCCTCGAACTGCTCGGCCAGCCCGCGCTGCTTGGCCTGCTCGCGGATCGATTCCGCGACCTTGTTCTCGAAATTCGAATAGGCGTGAACGATGTACCAGCGCTTGGCCATGCCGCGTTCCTCAGCGCCCGATGCCGAGAATGAAGGTGACCGCAAGACGGATCACCTGGTCGGCGAGCAGGAAGAAGACCGAGGCGATCGCCACCATGACGAAGACCATGACGGTCGTGATCGCCGTCTCGCGGCGCGTGGGCCAGGTCACCTTCTCGGTTTCCGCCCGCACTTCCTGCAGGAACTTGAACGGACTGATCTTGGCCATCGGCCGGTCTCGCCTCGATATCTTTGCACGAGCCTTGGCTTGCCCGATCCCCGGTTGGGGATGGGCTGACGGCCGGGCCCTCTTTTTGGGGATGCCACTCGCCGCGGAAGTCCGTCACCGGGCCGCTGGGCGAGGCCGTGTCATATGGCCGGGCCGCCCAAAAATCAAGCGCGGGTCCTGCCAAGGCGGCGGGCGCCCTGGCAGGAGTGGAGGGACTCGAACCCCCAACCCCCGGTTTTGGAGACCGGTGCTCTAGCCAGTTGAGCTACACTCCTCCGGAAGCGGCTGCGGCGGACCATCCGGCCCGCCGCCGCGTGGATATGCCCCAGGGGCCGCCCGTTGGCAAGGCCGCGCCCCAGGAAATGCGCCTCGCGCGATGTCGGCGCCAGGCTCGTATTCATGCATCTCGGCAAGGTGCGCGCGGTCGGCCCGCCGAAGGAATCGTTCGCGGCCCCGATAACGGAGCGGCGACCATTCATCGGCTCGGTGCATTGAGAGCGGGAGCCACGCGGCCTGTCGCAGCCGGTGGCAGGAGCGGAAGGGATTCGAACCCTCACCTCCGGTCTTGGATAACCGGTGCTCTGCCGTTGAGCTACACTCCTGTGACCGCCGGGGCGGCTGTTCGCAACGCACGACCTTCGAACAAATGTCAGTCGCGGCAGGCGGCGGATCGGTTTGGCGCACAAGCGGCGCGTGTGACCGGCGTCACGCGGACTTGCCCGTGCCGCCGGGGAGCATGGGCCGGCGGCCGTGTCATGCCGTCCGGGTACAGCCGCATTGCATGCGGCGGGGCCCGCCGGTTGCGACGGACGATGGAACTGACGCCCGCAACCCGGTAAAGTTCCATTCCTTCGCAAATCGAAAGTAATGGGGATCGATATCATGACCGACGCCGGCATTGGCCGCACGCCCTGGATGGGCAAGCTCGGGATCAGCTGGGGCTGGCTGCTCGCTTTGGGCATCCTGATGATGCTGCTCGGCATCCTCGGCATGGGCATGACCTACTGGCTCACCCTCGCCGCCGTGTTCTGGTGCGGGATTCTGGCGATCGTCGGCGGCGCCGCGCAGATTATCGACGCCTTTCACCACAAGGGCTGGAAGGCCGTCACCTGGCATGTGCTGATCGGCGTGATTTACGTCATCGCCGGCATCGCCATGACCACGATGCCGGTCTCGGCGGCTTTCTGGCTGACCTTGCTGCTCGCCGTCTCGCTGATCGTCGTGGGCGTCTTGCGCATCGTCATGGCGTTCCAGATCCGCGGCCAGGGGCCGGCCTGGATCGCGATCCTCCTGCTCGGGCTCATTTCCATCGTGCTCGGCATCATGATCTACGGCACCGTCAGGCCGCCGAGCGCGGAGGCGCTGGCAACGGCGGAAGGTCAACTGGCCTGGGTGCGGTCCTGGGGCTGGGTGATCGGCCTGTTCGTGGCGATCCAGTTGATCATGGAGGGCGCGGCGCTGATCGCGTTCTCGCTGGCGGCAAAATCCAAGGCCTGAACGATTCCGCTTCCGCTGCCGGCGCCGCCGGCAGCCACTGCAAACGCGAGAACGAGGTTCACATGCGCTGGGTCCATATCGCCGTCGTCGTCCTGTTTGGGCTCATCACCCTGATCTTCCTGATCCAGAACCGGGAAGTCGTGTCGATGAATTTCCTCAGCTTCGGCGCGCGCATGCCGCTCGCGGTGATGGCCGGCATCTTCTATGTGCTCGGCGCCATTACCGGCGGCAGCGCCTTCGCGCTGCTGATGAAGTCGGTGCGCGGATCGGGCATCAAGCCGGCCGCCTGACCCCGGAGGGGTCGCGGGCTCAAGCGCGGTCGCGAGGCGGTGCCGCGGGGTCGAACGGCGGTGACCGCCGCTAACCCGGCTGCGTGACGGGGGGCGGCGCCGCGGACGGCGTTTCCGAACCGAACAGCACGACATACACCGCCGGCAGGAATACCAGGGTCAGCAGCGTCGCGACCAGCAGGCCGCCCATGATGGCAAACGCCATCGGCCCCCAGAACAGGGTCGGCGCGATCGGGATGAGGCCGAGCACGGTGGAGATCGCGGTCAGGATCAGCGGCCGCGCGCGCGCGACCGCGGCGCGCACCGCCGCATCTTTCGGCGAAGCTCCCACCGCACGCTCGTTGCTGATCTGCGCCAGCAGGATCACCGCATTCTTGGCGATCATGCCGATCAGCGCGAGGATTCCGAGGATGGCGACGAAGCCGAGCGGTCGCGAAAAGGCGAGCAGCGCACCGACCACGCCGATCAGTCCCAGCGGCAACAGCATGACCACGATCCCGACCTGGCGGAAATTCTTCAATTGCACCATCAGCAGCGTCAGCATGATCACGACCATCACCGGCACCACCGCGAAGACGGATTCGCGGCTTTCGGCGCTGGTCTCGGCGGTGCCGCCGAGTTCGACGCGATAGCCGGACGGCAGCGACTTGCCGAATTCCTCGATCTGGCCGCCGATGTCGGCGACAACGGTTTCCGGCAGCGCGCCGGTCGTCACGTCCGCCAGCACGGTCAGCGTCGGAACGCGGTCGCGCCGCCAGACCAGCGGCTGCTCCTGCTCGTTGGAGAAGGTCGCGAAGCTCGACAATGCCGCCGTCCGCCCGCCCGGCACCGGCACCTGCAGCGTGGCCAGCGTGTCGAGCGAGACGCGGTCGCGCGCATCGGCGCGGGCGACCACATTGATCAGGTAGATGTCGTCGCGCAGCTGCGTGACGGTCGCCCCGGAGACCGCGGTGCCGAGCGTGTTCGCCAGCGCCTGGCTGGTCAGGCCGAGCCGGCGCGCCTGGTCCTGGTCGATCTCGATGCGCAATTGCCTTGCCGGCTCGATCCAGTCGAAATGCACGCGCTTCGCCAGCGGATGGCCGGCGACGACCTCGGCAAGTTTCAGTGCTTGCGTGCGCAGCACCTCGATATCGGGGCCGCTCAGCCGCCATTGCAGCGGCCAGCCGATCGGCGGCCCCATTTCCAGCGGGCTGACGCGGGTGATGGCCTCGGGGAACTCCTGGATCAGGAAACCGTCGAGATCGCGCTCCAGCCGCAGCCGGGCATCGAGATTCTTGGCCATCACCACGATCTGGGAGTGATGGTCGCTCGGCGGCTGGATCGCCAGCGGCAGGTAGAAGCGGATGACGTTGCGGCCGATATAGGCGGTCCAGAAATCGACGTCCTTGCTCTGGCCGAGCCATTTCTCGATCCGCGATACCGCATCCTCGCTTGCGAAGATCGAACTCGACCGCGGCATCTGGAAATCGACGATCAGCTCGTTGCGATCGGACGGCGGGAAGAACTGGCGGTTGACCAGGTTGAGGCCGAAAATCGCCAGCGCGAACAGTCCCGCGGTCACGATCATCGTCAACCAGCGCAGCTTGATCGCGCCCTCCAGAAAGGACTGGTAGGCGCGCATGATGCGGCCGGGCTCCTGCTCGCCTTCGCTCTGCGGCTTCAGCAGCACCGAGCCGATGATCGGCGTGAACAGGACGGCGACGAACCAGGATGCGATCAGCGCGATCGCCACGACCAGAAACAGCGAGATGGTGTATTCGCCGGCCTGGCTCTGCGCGAATCCGATCGGGATGAAGCCTGCAATGGTGATCAGCGTGCCGATCAGCATCGGCGCGGCGAGCGTGCGATAGGCGAAGCTCGCCGCATCCTCCAG
Organism: Pseudorhodoplanes sp.; assembly: GCA_050246095.1. GTDB lineage: Bacteria > Pseudomonadota > Alphaproteobacteria > Rhizobiales > Xanthobacteraceae > Pseudorhodoplanes. The sequence continues at coordinate 13,334 of JBFWWQ010000037.1, read as the reverse complement.
TTTGTCGCCGACCGCCATGCGGCGCAGCATGGCGTCGACCGTGGTCATGGCGTCGTCGACCAGGAGCGCCAGCGCGATGATCAGCGCGCCGAGCGAGACCCGGTGCAGATCGATGCCCATGATCTGCATGACCATGAAAACGGTCGCGAGCGTCACCGGAATGGCGATCGCCACCACCGCGCCCGGGCGCACGCCGAGCATCAGGAAGCTGCAGGCAAGGATGATGGCCACCGCCTGCAACAGCGACATGGTGAAGTCGCCGATCGCCAGATCGACTACCGCAGGCTGGTTGGAGATCAGGATCGGCTCGATGCCGATCGGCAGATCGGCGGTGACGCTGCGCATGACGGCGGAAATTTCCTTGCCGAGCTGCAGGATGTCGCCGCCCTCGCGCATGGAGATCGCGAGCGCCAGCGCCCGCTTGCCGTTGACGTGCAGGAGCGGCTGCGGCGGATCGACGAATCCGCGCCGCACGGTCGCGATGTCGCCGAGCCGCACCGCGCGGCCGGCGGCGATCAGCGAGACGTCGAGGATGTCGAGATCGTTCTGGAACGCGCCGGAGACGCGCAGCACCAGGTTTTCCTTGCCGGTGCTGATCACACCCGAGGGGCGCACGGCGTTCTGCGCGGCGATGGCCGCGAAAATCTGCCCGTAATCGAGCCCCATGGCGGCGACGCGGTCGGGCGAGAATTCGATGAAGACCTGCTCGTCCTGGGCGCCGATGAACTCGATCTTGGAGATGGCGTGCACGCGCTGCAGCAGCGCGGAGCGCACTTCGTCGACATGATCGCGCAATTCGCGGTCGGAAAATCCGTCGGCGGTGAAGGCGTAGATGATGCCGAACACGTCGCCGAAATCGTCGTTGAAGAACGGGCCGAGCACGCCCTGCGGCAAGGTATGGCGGATGTCGCCGATGCCGTTGCGCACTTCCTGCCAGACATTCGCGACGCGCTCCGGCGGGAATGCGCCTTCGAGATCGACATAGATCGTGACGATGCCGGGCCGTGTGATCGAGCGCAGCGCGTCGAGGCCGGTGGTCTCCTGCAACCGCCGCTCCAGCCGCTCGGTCAGGAGCCGCTGCGTCTCCTCCATGCTGGCGCCCGGCCAGACCGCGGTCACCAGCATGGTCTTGATGGTGAAGGTCGGGTCCTCGTCGCGGCCGAGCCGCGCGAAGGCGAGGCTGCCGGCGATCACCGCGACCAGCATGAGGTAGATCGTGAGCGAACGGTTCTGGCTCGCCCACGCGGAAAGATTGGGTCCGATCATGACGTTCTGCCGAGCAGCCGGACCTTCTGCCCCGGACGCAGCGCCTGCACGCCGGCGGTGACCACGAGCTCGTCGGGCGAGATCCCCTCCGACACCACGACGGAGCCGGGATTGAAGCGGCTGACGCCGATCGGGCGCAGCGCCACCTGCATGGTCTTGGGATCGACGACCCACACCGCGGGTGCGCCGTCCGCCTTGGTCAGCGCGCTCGCCGGCAGCTCGATGCCGGCATGGCGGCTGAAGGTCGTGCGCCCGACCACGGTGGAGCCGAGCCGCATCTCCTGCGGCGGGTCGATCAGGCCGACGCGCACGCGGAAGGTGCCGGTCGCGGTGTCGGCGCGCGGCGCCACTTCCCGCACACGGCCCTCGGCGGTGACGCCCGGCGACAGCGAGAGCGAGACCCGGACTTCCGGATCGGGCTGGCTCGCATCGATGATCGCGGCCGGCACGTTGAACACGGCATCCTTGCCGTCGTCGCGCGCGATCTGCACCACCATGCGTCCCGGCTGCACCACCTCGCCGGGCTCTGCGCCCTGCACGGTGACCACGCCGGGCGCATCCGCGATAAGCTGCGTGTCGTCGAGGCGCCGCGTGGCGATGCCGACCTGCGCCTCGGCGGCGTCGGCGGCGGCCCGTGCGGTGGTGAAAACCTGTTCGGCGCGCTCGAAGGCCACGCGGGCCGCGATCTGGCGCTCGTAAAGGTGACGCTGGCGTTCGTAGTTGAGGCGCGCCTCCGAAAGCTGCCCGTTCGCCGCCGCGAGACTGGCTTCCGCCGCCCGCAGGGCGTTCTGCTCGTCGGTCGGATCCAGGCGCGCGATCAGCTGTCCCGGCTTGACCGTATCGCCGACATTGACCGCGCGTTCGACCATGCGGCCGCCGATGCGGAAGGACAGGTCGACCTGCACCTGGCTTTCCACGGTGCCTGCGAGCGATATGGTATCCCCGCCCTTTTTCTTGGCGACCGTCACCACGCGCACCGGCCGGATTTCCGGCTCCACGGGCTGCTCAGCGCTGCAGGCCGCCAGAAGGCCGGCAAGGCTTGCAGCGAGGATGGCGCGTCCGAATCTTCGCATCGTGAACGACCTCAAAAACACTGGAATAATGCATACGTATCCCGCATCGCGGGCGATGCGGAACCGGTGCAAAATAGGCGGACAATCGGGGCGCAGGCAAGCATTCCGGTCACCGCCTTCAGAACGATCCGAAAACCGAGCCCAGCACGATCACCGCGGCCAGCGCCACGATCGCGCCGACGATCGCCACCATCACGATATCCAGGTAGCTCTCACGGTGCGTCGCGCCGCACACCGCCAGCAGCGTCACCACCGCGCCGTTATGCGGCAAACTGTCCAGCGTGCCGGCCCCGATCACGGCGACACGGTGCATCAGCGCGGGGTCGATCCCGTATTGTGCGGCGAGCTGCATATAGGTCGCGCCCAGCGCGTCGAGCGCAATGGTCAGGCCGCCGGATGCCGAACCGGTGAGCGCCGCCAGCACGTTGGTCGCCACCGCGAGCGAGACCAGCGGGCCGCCTTCGATCGACAGCACCCAGTCGCGCACCAGGGCGAAAGCGGGCAAGGCCGCGACGACGGCGCCGAATCCGACCAGGCTCGCGACACTGAGGATCGGCAGCACCGAAGCGTTGGCGCCGGCATCCATGCTGGCCCGCAGCGAGGGCAGCCGCCGGAAATTGCAGGCGATCAGGATCGCGGTCGCCGTGGCCAGGGCCACCGCAACCGACCACACCCCCGCCACCGCCGACAAGGTGGTGCCGCCCCATTGCTCCTTCGCGAGAAAGGAGAAATCGAGCCGCGGCAGCACGAACAGCGACATCAGCAGATTGACCGCAATCACGACCAGGAGCGGCAAGGCCGCGATCCAGACCGGCGGATCGTCGGCGCTGTGCTGGCCATGCGCGATTTCCGCCGGGTCGAATTCGCGCGCGGCGGTGGCGCGCTCGCGCAGCAATTGATCGTCGGCCACGGCGCCGGCGGAATCGCCGCCGAATCCCTCCCCCGCCCGGCGCGCCGCCGCTTCCGCGCGCGCCAGCCACCACAGGCCGAAACCGAGCATGATGGCCGATGCGATCACCCCGAGGCCGGGCGCGGCGAAGGGCGTGGTGCCGAAGAACGGCATCGGGATGGCGTTCTGGATCGCCGGCGTACCCGGCAGCGCGGTCATGGTGAAGGTCGAGGTGCCGAGCGCCACCGCCGCCGGCATCAGGCGGCGCGGAATGTCGGCTTGGCGAAACAGCGCAATCGCCATCGGCCCGAGCACGAAAAAGGCGACGAACACGCTGACCCCGCCATAGGTCACGATGGCGCCGGCCAGCACCACCGCCAGGATCGAGCGCCGCAATCCGAGCCGCGCCGACATGGCGCGCGCAATCGCCTGCACCGAGCCGGTATCGTCCATCAGCTTGCCGAACAGCGCGCCGAGCAGAAAGAGCGGGAAGAACTGCGCGACGAACTGCGCCGCACTGCCCATGAAAATCTGCGTCCAGCTTGCCAGCAGCGGCTCGCCCGCGAACAAAGCCGCCAGCAGCGCCGTGGCGGGCGCCAGCAGCAGGATGCTCCAGCCGCGATAGGCGAGCCAGATGAGCAGCGAGAGCCCGACCAGGATGCCGAGGAGTCCCATCGATCAGACCTGCTCCAGCAGCGGCGCGAGATCGAGCGTGGACTTCACGCCGATGTCGCGCCCATGCGCCTTAAGGAAGGCATCGGCGGATTTGCGCCCCTCCCCGTGCAGCATGCTGATGAAGTCCCATTCGGCGTTCAGCTTGGAGGAATAGCCCAGCGAGCCCATGATCTCGTTGCGCACGATATGCACCCGCATCTCCGCCCACCGGCGGCCTTCGGAATTGCCGGCATCGACCACCTGCCGCAGCAAGGCGATCATGCGCAATTCCTTCAGCGCCACCGCATTGAACGACACCTCGTTCAAGCGGTTGAGGATGTCGCGCGCATTGTTCGGCGTGCCCGGGCGCTCCACCGGATTGATCGGGACCAGGATGGTGTCCTTCGAGTCGCATTCGCGCACCAGCGGGGTCAGCGTCGGATTGCCGGAATAGCCGCCGTCCCAGTAGCTTTCGCCGTCGATCTCGATGGCCTGGAACAGGGTCGGCAGGCAGGCGGAAGCGAGCAGCACGTCGGCGTTGATCTCTGCATTGCGAAAAACGCGCACACGTCCGGTGCGCACATTGGTCGCGCTGATGAACAGCTTGATCGGGCCGCTCCGGATGGCGGCGAAATCGATCATCTTGTCGAGAATGCCGCGCAAGGGATTACTGTTGCCCGGATTGAAATCGTAGGGCGAGAACAGGCGGGACATCATGTCCATCGTCAGGAAGAGCGGCGAATGGTCGAGCGTCCAGCGTCCCAGCAGCCGGTCGAGCGGGCCGCGCTGGAAGGGGCTGAAACGGGCCGCGTCGGAGACCTGGCGCCAGTATTGCGAAAGCGCCGCGCGCGCCCCCTCCGCCCCGCCCTGTGCATAGCCCGCCGCCAGCACGGCCGCATTCATCGCGCCGGCCGAAGTGCCGGAAATACCGTCGATGCGCAGCCACGGCTCCTGCAGCAGGCGGTCAAGCACACCCCAGGCGAAGGCGCCGTGCGAGCCGCCGCCCTGCAGCGCGAAATCCACCAGGACCGGCTCTCGATCCAGCGTCGTAGAACGAGTCTTACCGGCCGCCTGCATCACCATCCTCGTCGCAAAGCCGCGCCATCGCGGCCGCGTCGCTGCTTGCGGCCAAACTATGTTTCCACAAAGGCGTACCCTCCACTAGCTCAAAAATGGCCGGTCATCTGCGCAAAAACCGCACGTCCGAACGGCGCGGCATTCGCGCCGCTCATTGCAGCCATGCCATAGCCTGCGACCATGACGGGCGCGAGAAGATTCGCGCCACAGGGCGGCCGATGCGAGAGGGCGGCGTCGGCTGCCGCATTAATCTGGGGCAAATCACTCGCGCTTTCGGTGGGTCAAGCTGTATCTGCAGAGCGTGCGGTTGTGCGTTGCGAATTATGACGGGTGGATTTCGATTGATAGCGGATTATCGCATGGAAGGGGAAGAAATCGCTTTGCCCGCGTGCAACCGAGGCTGTAGCCTTGCGGGGGCATAGAATAATCGGATTGCATCCAAGCAATCGGCATCGTGCGTTTGGTCGAATTTTATTTTGAATGACCAGAGCTTTTGCCGCACTGAGGGGGAAATCGTGACAACCAGCACCGTACAAAAGCTGTCGCTGTTCGCCTTGACCGGCATGGTCGTCGGCTCGATGGTGGGCTCGGGCATTTTCTCGTTGCCGCGCACATTCGGCATCGCCACCGGCCCATTCGGCGCGATCATCGCCTGGTGCATTGCGGCCGGCGGCATGTACACGCTGGCGCGCGTCTTCCAGGCGCTGGCCGAACGCAAACCCGACCTCGATGCCGGTGTCTACGCCTATGCCAAGGCCGGATTCGGCGACTATCCCGGCTTCCTGTCGGCGCTCGGCTACTGGATCGGCAGTTGCATCGGCAACGTCTCCTACTGGGTGCTGATCAAGTCGACGCTGGGCGCGTTTTTCCCGATCTTCGGCGACTGCAACACGGTGGCGGCGATCCTGGTCGCCTCGATCGGCATCTGGGCTTTCCATTTCACCATTCTGCGCGGCGTGCAGCAGGCCGCTTTCATCAATACCGTGGTCACGATCGCCAAGATCGTGCCGATCCTGATCTTCATCCTGATCCTGTTCATCGCGTTCAAGTTCGACATGTTCCGCGCCAATTTCTGGGGCGGCGTGGGCATGCCGGACAAGTCGCTGTTCGAGCAGGTGCGCGCGACCATGCTGGTCACCGTCTTCGTGTTTCTGGGCATCGAGGGTGCGAGCGTGTATTCGCGCTACGCCAAGGAGCGCTCGCATGTCGGTATTGCGACGCTGCTCGGATTCGCCGGCGTGACCACGCTGATGGTCCTCGTGACGATGCTGCCCTATGCGGTGCTGGCGCGCGCCGACATTGCCGGCATGCGCCAGCCGTCGATGGCGACGGTACTTGAGGCGGTCGTCGGGCATTGGGGCGCGGTATTCGTCAGCGTCGGGTTGCTGATCTCGGTGCTCGGCGCCTATCTCGCCTGGTCGCTGATCTGCGCCGAGGTGCTGTCGGCCGCCGCCCGCACCAAGGACATGCCGAAGGTGTTCGCCACCGAGAACAGCAACAAGGTGCCGGTGGCCGCTCTTTGGCTGACCAACATCGTCGTGCAGCTCTTCGTCATCAGCACCTATTGGTCGAACGACGCCTTCTCGCTCATGCTCAATCTGACGAGCGTGATGGCGCTGATTCCGTTCCTGCTGGTCGCAGGCTATGGCCTGCTCCTGGTCATGCGCGGGGAGACCTACGACCTGCGGCCGCAGGAGCGCACGCGCAACCTGATCTTTGCCGGCATCGCGACCGCCTATACGATATTTCTGATTTTCGCCGCCGGCATGAAATTTCTGGTGCTTTCCGCCATTCTCTACGGACCCGGCACGATCCTGTATTTCTGGGCCCGGCGCGAACAAAACCGACGGATTTTTACGCCGATCGAGCTGATTATCTTCATCGTGACGATGGTTCTGTGTGCAATCGGCATCTATGGACTTGCGACCGGTTACATCACCATCTGATAAAAAAACCAACGAGGGAGTTTTTGAAATGGCGGCAGCTCAGGCAACGTCTTCCGGATTCGGCGTGCATTCCGAGGTCGGGCAGTTGCGCAAGGTCATGGTCTGCGCGCCCGGCCGCGCGCACCAGCGCCTGACGCCCTCCAACTGCGATGCGCTGCTGTTCGACGACGTGCTGTGGGTGGAGACCGCCAAGCGCGACCATTTCGACTTCATCACCAAGATGCGCGACCGCGGCATCGAAGTCGTGGAGATGCACAACCTGCTCGCCGAGACCGTCGCCGTCCCGGAAGCCAAGAAGTGGATTCTCGACAACCAGGTGGTGCCGAACCAAGTCGGCCTCGGGCTGGTCGAGGAGGTGCGCAGCTATCTCGAAGGCCTCTCCCCGCGCGACCTCGCCGAGACCCTGATCGGCGGGCTTTCCACCGAGGAATTTCCCGAGAAGCTCGGCGGCAAGATGCTCGACATCGTGCGCGAGGCCGCCGGTGTCACCGAATACCTGCTGCCGCCTTTGCCCAACACGCTCTATACGCGCGACACCACCTGCTGGATCTATGGCGGCTGCACGGTCAACCCGCTCTACTGGCCGGCACGCCACGAGGAGACGATCCTCACCACCTCGATCTACAAATTCCATCCCGACTTCGCCGGCAAGGTGAAAATCTGGTGGGGCGACCCGACCCAGGATCACGGCCTCGCCACGCTCGAGGGCGGCGACGTGATGCCGATCGGCAAGGGCAATGTGCTGATCGGCATGAGCGAGCGCACTTCGCGCCAGGGCATCAGCCAGCTTGCCGCCGCCCTGTTCAAGCAGGGCGCGGCGGAGCGCGTGATCGTGGCGGCGATGCCGAAACTGCGCGCCGCCATGCATCTCGACACGGTCTTCACCTTCGCCGACCGCGACTGCGTGCTGCTCTACCCGGACATCGTCTACAACATCCATGCCTATTCCTACCGTCCGGCCAACACGCCGAGCGGCATCGAGCTGCGCAAGGACGACAAGCCGTTCGTGGATGTCGTCGGCGAGGCGCTCGGCATCAAGAAGATGCGCGTGGTGGAGACCGGCGGCACCGCCTATATGCGCGAGCGCACGCAATGGGATTCCGGCGCCAACCTCGTCTGCGCCTCGCCCGGCGTCGTCTATGCCTACGACCGCAACACCTATACCAACACGCTGCTGCGCAAGCAGGGCATCGAGGTGATCACGATCAGCGGCGCCGAGCTCGGTCGCGGCCGCGGCGGCGGCCATTGCATGACCTGCCCGATCGCCCGTGACCCGGTTGATTTTTAAGCAGGCCGTATTCGCAGCGAGCCCACGAAGAAATTGGGGGAGGAACGTATGCGAATCTGGGCAATTTCATTGGCGCTGTTGTGGGCAAGTTGCGGCGGAAGCTCCGCCGCAGATTTGCCGTCGACGGTCTATCGTGCCGACCCTGCGCCTGCTGTATCGTGGATACCAAAACTTAGCGTCGTGGGAACTCTTTCAGCAATGTGGACCGATAACTCCACTTTCAGCAGGAGCAATCGGCAAGGTGACGGCTATCTGGAGCCGGACATTTCTGTTCGGCTCGACGGCATGCTGACACCGGATGTCGCTTATCGCATATATGGACGAACGGAGTTCGACAGGTTTTCTCGCGTGCGAGACGCGGATGCCGCCTTTGCCTTGTGGGGAACGAGGCTGACGCGGAATATCGCCGGGTGGGCAACGAGCATTGTCTACGAGAACCGGTATGAGTATGCGGGCATCTACGATGAGCGCTTGTTCACAGCCAACGATATAAAGATCTCTCTGGTTCGGGATTACAGATTTGACGCTTGGACGTTCTCGCCCTTCCTACAGGGACGCTATCGCTTTTCCGATCTGAAAGAAGCGGAGTATTATCGCCTGGACGCAGCCCTCGGAATAGAAGCGCGGTTAAATGACCGTTGGTCGGTGGTGTCGGAGCCGTTTTATGAAGGATTTTGGTTTACCGGCGGACTGAATGACGGTCGGGTGGATCACATATATTCCGTCTCCCTCGGCTTAAAGTACAGCATTGCCGCCAATATATCGCTGGTAACGATGGCTGCGTTTGAGCAGCGGTTTTCCAATTTTGAAGTGAGAAACTACCGCAGCTTCGAGGTCGGTCCGAAGCTGAATTTCGCATTCTGAAGATCCGGAGCAAAAAAATGACCGTGCGGCTTACGATATTGATAGCAACGATCATGCTGAGCCAAATGACATCGACCGTGTCAGCTCAACGCAACGCAGCCGATCGGGCCGATCGCGGACAAAGGTTGGATTCCGACGCATTCCGGAATGATTTTCTTCAGGAACAGCTGAGCAAACCGACAGCGCCGCCATTGCCGCAAACGGCCCCCAGCACGAAATCCGGCGAAAAGCCAAAGTCGACGAAGCGTTAGGGCGCGATCTCGACCATGCTTGACCCCAGGCATGTTGGCTGAAGGACTGAATCGATGCGTGCATGCGCCTTCATTGTGGTCTCGGGGATCGCCTTCGCGCTCGGCGGGTGCCAGACCTATCAGCAGCAACGCGCGGCTACTGGCGCCGTTATCGGCGGAACGACTGGGGCGGTGATCGGCGGCGTGTCAGGGGGTTCGGCTGGCTCCGCCGTGGCGGGGGCCTGATCGGAACTGCCGCCGGCGGCATCATCGGCGCCGCGACGGCTCCCAAGGAATGCTATGTGCGTACAAGTTCGGGGGCCCTGAGGCGCATGCGCTGCTGACAAGGCCGGATTGCGGCGATACGTTTAGGAGTAAGGTCGGCTAGAACGCCGCGCTTCTGCCGCGTGAGCCGATAGGCGGCGGCCTGATGCCGTCTGGAAGCAATACGGGAGACTGCCATGCTGTTTGAAGGCGGATATACCTTCACGAACTTCATTGCCAACGCCTTCGCGGTATTCGTTTTCATCCTGTGGCTCTGGCTGCTGATCACCGTGTTCAGCGACCTGTTCAGCCGAAGCGATGTATCCGGATTCGGCAAGGTTCTCTGGGTCATCTTCCTGATCTTTCTGCCCTATCTGGGCGTCTTCGCGTATCTGTTGACGCAGGGTTACGGCATGGCCGAGCGCAACAAGACGCGGGCCGAAAAGTCGCGCGACGAGTTGCGCCAGATCGTCGGCTTCAGCGTCGCCGACGAGATCGAGAAGCTCGACCGGCTGAAGGCCTCCGGTTCGATCACGGGCGAGGAATATGCCCGGCTTCGGGCGCGCCTGCTGGGATAATCTCGATCCTGACGCCGTGATGCGCGGTGCAATGGACCGATGACGACCCCGAAAGCACCGCGACCACTTTCGCTGTTCGAGGCAATCATTCCGATCGCCAGTTTGATTCTGCTGGTCGGGTTGTCCTTCTACCTGTTCGGCGACGAAGGCGCTTCGGGCCCCAACCAGATCGCGCTCGTGGTCGCGACCATGATCGCGCTCCTCGTCGCCTGGCGGGCCGGACATACGCTGGAGAGCCTGAACCAGGCGGCGGTCGCGAGCGTCAGCTCCGGCATCGGCGCGATCTTCATCCTGCTCGCGGTCGGCGCGCTGATCGGCACCTGGGCGATGAGCGGCACGCTGATCGCCATGGTCTATTACGGGCTGCAGGTCTTGAATCCGGCCTATTTCTACGTCACCGCCGCGCTCATCTGTGCGCTGGTATCGGCCGGCATCGGAAGCTCCTGGACCGTCGTCGGCACCATCGGGATCGGCCTGATGGGGATCGCGCAGAATATGGGCCTCGATCCCGGCATCGCGGCGGCGGCGGTGATTTCCGGCGCCTATTTCGGCGACACGACCTCGCCGCTTTCCGACTCGGTCAACCTCGCTTCCGCCACCGCAGGCGCCGACCTTTATCAGCATGTGCGCGAGACCGCGCTCACCTCCGGCCTGTCGCTCGCGATCGCGCTGCTGGTCTTCTCGACTATGGGCAGCACGGGAAACTTCGATGCCGGCGAGAAGCTGAAGGCGATCGAGGCTTCGATCCGCATTTCGCCGCTGCTGTTCCTGCCGCTGGTGCTGGTAGTGGGTCTCGCGGTGATGAAGTTTCCGCCGTTCACCACCATCTTCATCGGCGCGCTGGCGGGCGGCATCATGGCGGTTGCGATGGCGCCGGAGCGCGTAACGGCGTTTGCCGGCGGCGGCGACCTCCCCGCCGTCCTGCTGCTGCTGAAGGGAGCCTGGCTGGCGCTGGCGCGCGGCTATGAATCCTCCACCGGGCATGCCGCCATCGACTTGCTGGCGACACGCGGCGGCATGGCCAGCATGCTCAGCACCGTCTGGCTGATCATCACGGCGCTCGCTTTCGGCGGCGTGGTGGAGAAGGCCGGAATCCTCGACCGGCTGATCCGGCCGGTGCTGCAGGCGGCGAAATCCGCCGGCGCCCTGGTCGCCTCGCTGGTCGCCGCCGTGTTCACGACGAATGTCGTGACCGCCGACCAGTATATTGCCATCGTCATTCCCGGCCGCATGTTCAAGAAGACCTTCGAGGAACGCGGCTTCGCGCCGGTCGTGCTCTCGCGCGCCATCGGCGCCACCGGCACCCCGACCTCCGCGCTCATCCCCTGGAATAGTTGCGGTGCCTACATGGCGGCCACGCTGGGAGTTGCGACTTTCGGATACGCGCCCTACGCTGTGTTCAACTTCGCGAGCCCCCTGATCGTCCTCCTGCTCGCCTGCATCGGTCTGCGCATGCCGCGATCCGCCAAAGCCTCCCGGGCCGGGAAAGACGGCGCTTGATGTCCGGGGAATCGCGCACGGGCTGGGCCGAGCGGAGATGGATGCTGGCGATCGTCGGCCTCATCGCCACCATTCTCGTCTTTGCCGCGCTCGATCTCACCAGCACCATTTTTGCGCCGGTGGCCTGCGCCTTCTTCATCATCGCGCTGGCCTGGCCGATACAGGCCGCATTGCAGGCACGCATGCCGCAGCTTCTGGCGCTCGCCATCGTCGTCAGCGTCATCACCGCGGTGTTTCTGGTTTTCGGCTCGGTCGTGGCCTGGGGATTTAGCCGCATCGCGCGCTATCTGATCGCCGACGCCGCGCGCTTCCAGGCGATCTACGAGCAGGTCACGCTCTGGCTCGAGGGTCATGGCATCGTCATAGCCGGCATCTGGTCCGAGCATTTCAACGTCCGCTGGCTGATCCGCGCGATGCAGGAGATTACCGGCCGCCTCAACACCACCGTCACGTTCTGGCTGGTCGTGCTGGTTTACGTCATCCTCGGACTGCTGGAAGTCGACCCCATCGCCCGCAAAATCCGCAGCCTGACGAGTGCTGCGACGGCGCGCATCCTGATCGACGGCAGCGCGATCACGGCCGCCAAGTTTCGCCGCTACATGGTGATCCGCACCATCATGAGCGTCGCGACCGGCGCCTTCGTCTGGGCGCTCGTCAGCATGACCGGGCTCGATCTTGCGGTGGAATGGGGCGTCATCGCCTTCGCGCTGAACTATATTCCGTTCATCGGGCCGTTCATCGCGACCGTTTTTCCGACCCTGTTCGCGCTCGCCCAGTTCGCCTCATGGCAGACCGCGTTCTGGGTGTTTGCCGGCCTCAACGTGATCCAGTTCGTGATCGGCAGCTATATCGAGCCGCGCGTCTCCGGCACGGCGCTCGCGATCTCGCCGTTCATCGTGCTGTTCTCGGTGTTCTTCTGGACGTATTTCTGGGGCCTGTTCGGCGCCTTTATCGGCGTGCCGGTGGCCATCGCGCTATTGACCTATTGCGCGCAGCATCCTTCGAGCCAGTGGATAGCCGAACTGTTCGGCGCACCCGACGAGGAGCGCGCCGCCTGACTGGCTCTTTAGGCCGGACCTGCAGCGCTCAGCGGCAATAGCGGTTGTTGACGGGATGGAACTCGCCGTTCGGGAAACGCTGCCAGCAGCGATTGTTGTACCAATAATGGTTGCCGCGGCGGCGCTCCATCTGGCCGCCGATCATCGAGCCGACTCCGAGCCCGACCGCCGAGCCGATCGCAGCCCCGCGACCTCCCCCGGTCGCCCCGCCGATCGCAGCCCCGGTCAGCCCGCCCGCCAGCGCGCTCCCGCGCGTTCGGCTCTGCGCGTCCGCATCGACGACGGAGATAGCCGCAAACAGGATGGTCAGGATCGCGGTCAAGGCATGAAATCGCATCGGTGTCCTCGCAATGATGGTTGTGCTGAGCGGTAGTGAGGCGCCCCTCCGGTACAAGCGCTAATCGTCCCCGTCGCTGCCGTCAATCGTCACGTGCTGCGGCGGCAGCAAATCGAGCCCTCCCTGCGGCCCCGCCGCCAGCGTATGCAGATAGAATCCGGTCGGATCGCGGTTGAGCGCTTCCATGACCGGGGACGGCGCGGAGACGATCGGCACCGCCCCGCACGCGCCGATCCAGTCGATATGGCGGTGGCCGTGCATGACCACGATGCGCGGGCCGAGAACCTGCAATTGCCGGGCGAACCAGCTT
>JBFWWQ010000036.1:0-17475 GCA_050246095.1 Pseudorhodoplanes sp. | reverse complement strand
GCTGCCGGCAACAGCAATTCCGCGCGCAGCCAGCAGATCGGCGCGGTTCCCAGCACCAGTTCCCCGCCATACAGCCGGGCCAGTTCGACCACGATCGACAGGCCGAGGCCGGACCCCGGCTTGCTCTCGTCGAGGCGCAGCCCGCGCTGGGCGACCTGTTCGCGCTCCGACGCGGTCAGGCCGCGGCCGTCGTCGTCGACCAGGATGCGCAGCCGCGGATGCCCGTCATGCGGCTCCTGCGCGGCCTCGATGGCGACGCGCGACTGCGCCCATTTGCAGGCATTGTCGACCAGGTTGCCGACCATCTCCTCCAGATCCTGCTTCTCGCCGCGGAAGCGGATGTTGGCGGGCGCGTCGAGCTTGATCGACAGTTCCTTCTCGTGATGCGCCTTCTGCATCATGCGCGCGAGCGAGCTGACCACGGGATAGACGTCGGTCAGGCTGCCGACCACGGTCATGCGCGCGGCGATCCGGGCGCGCTCGAGATGGCGCGAAATCTGGTCGCGCATGATCTCGCTCTGCTCCTGCACCTTGGCCGCCAGCGGGTCGCCGGTGCGGGCCGAGGCCTCGTTGACCATGACGGAGAGCGGCGTCTTCAGCGCATGCGCGAGATTGCCGACATGCGTGCGCGCGCGCTCCACGATGCCGCGATTGGCCTCGATCAGCGCATTGGTTTCGCGCGCGAGCTGCGCGATCTCGACCGGGAAATTGCCTTCCAGCCGCTCCGCCGTCCCGGAGCGGATCGCCGCCAGCCGCTCGGAAATGCGCTTCAGCGGCGCCAGTCCGAACAAAACCTGGAATATCGTGGTGAGCAGGAGCGCGACGCCGAGGATGATGAAGGTCCAGGTCAGCGCCAGGTCGAAGGCGCGGATTTCCTCGTTGATTTCGGCGGCATCGCCGGCGACCGTCACGAGATAGCTGCCGTCGTCGCCGAGATCGATCGTGCGCTCGACCAGCCGCAATTTCTGCTCTTCCGGCCCGGTGACGTATCCCTGGCGCACGCCGCCGATCGTGGAAGCCGCGTTGGGCGGCAGGCGTCCGAGCGAGCCGTCCCAGAGCGAGCGCGAGGAGCGCACTTCCGGCTGCTGGGTGTCGACGCGCGTGACCTGCCAGTACCAGCCCGACAGCGGCAGCTCGAACAGCGGCTCGCTGACGGTCTGCGGGAATTTTCCGTTGGGATCGTCGGGGGCGGCGACGTCGGCGATCAGCGTGCGCAGATAGACGCCGAGCCGGCGGTCGAAGGCGCGTTCCACCGCCTGCCGGTAGAAGGACGACAGGACGCCGCCGGAAACGGCGAGGATGACGATCGTGAGGACGGTCGCGGCAAGGAAGAGCCGGAAGGCGAGCGAATTAACGGGCATCGCTCGGGGGACTGAGCAGATAGCCGAGGCCGCGCACGGTCTGGATGATTTCCACGCCGAGCTTCTTGCGGATGCGGCCGACGAACACCTCGATGGTGTTGGAGTCGCGGTCGAAATCCTGGTCGTAGAGATGCTCGACCAGCTCGGTACGCGAGACCACGCGGCCGGCATGATGCATGAGGTAGGAGAGAAGCCGGTATTCGTGGCTGGTCAGCTTCACCGGCTGGCCGTCGACCGCGACCCGCCCGGTGCGCGTATCGAGCCGCACCGATCCGCAATTGAATTCGCTCTTGGCGTGGCCGGCGGAGCGGCGCAGCAGCGCGCGCACGCGCGCGAGCACCTCTTCGAGATGGAAGGGCTTGGGCACGTAATCGTCGGCGCCGGCGTCGAAGCCCTGCACCTTGTCGCTCCAGCGGTCGCGCGCGGTGAGCATCAGCACCGGCATGGCACGGCCGGCGCGCCGCCAGCTTTCCAGCACCGACAGGCCGTCCATCTTGGGCAGGCCGATATCCAGGATCACCGCGTCGTAGGGCTCGGTCTCGCCGAGATAATGCCCCTCCTCGCCGTCAAAGGCGCGGTCGACGACATAGCCGGCGTCGGTCAGCGCGGTGGCGAGCTGGCGGTTGAGATCGGGATCGTCCTCGACGACGAGGAGACGCAAGGAAGGAACCTCCGCTCAGCGCACTTCCGCCAGCTTGCCGGAGCCGGCATCGACGGTGGCGCGGGTCACTTTGCCATCGCGCGCGACCAGTGTCAGCAGATAGACGTAGCCGTTCTCGCGGGGGCACAGGCTGGCGCGGACCAGTTCGCCGCGCTGGGCGGGGACGGCGCGGCGGGCGACCGAGAGCGGGACCACCTTGCCGGTGGCGATCATGTCGCGTCGCTGCTCCTTGCCGAGGCACGCGCCGGGCTCCTGGGCGCGCGCCGCCCCGGCCGGCAGGAAACCGAGCGCGAGAGCCGCAAGGGCCGCCAAAGAGCCGCGCATGACGGACAATGACCCGATTCTCATGGAGGTAAAAACGCGCCTGAAAGGAAGCAAATTTGAGGCCGCGCCTTAAGGCGGGGGGAATTCAACAGGAGTGGCCTGCTCTTCGCTATTTCCGGCCGGCCGCGAATACCCGCGCCACCTTCTCGAACGGCCGGGCAATAAAGAAGGAGAGCAGGATCGCCTGCTCATAGGCGTCGTAGGGCGCCGGCAGCTTCGGCACCCCCCAGGCGCCGACCGCATGGCTGCCGAACGGCGTCCAGAACGGGGTCGAATCCAGCACGATCGCCGCGAAATGCAGCACGCACGGATAGACGATCAGCGGGCGGATCCAGGCCGTCACCCACCAGCCGCGATCGGCGGCGAGCAATTCCGCCTGCAGCTTGCGCGCCGCGATCTCGGCCTGCACGCGCGCGAGCGCGATCTGGGTATCGGCGGCGACCCCGGTCTGGAAGCGGGCGAGATCGTCGTTTGCCTTCTGCTTCAGGTAGTCGGCGATGCGCTCGATCAGGGTGCCGAAAAGGCTGCCGCCGACCGCGCCGAAGAGCTTCAGGAGAAGTCCCGCCAGCATGGTCAGCCGTCCTTCTGGCCGATCCGCCCGGTGGTCGCGAGCCGCAAGAGGATGGTCGCGATGCCGATGCCGGCGATGATTTTCACCGCCGAGTTCGGCGGCAGCAGCGGCGTGATGTCGATGGCCCTGAGCTGGTCCAGCAGGTCGAGCGCCGTTCCCGCCGCCGTCAGCCCGGCGCCGAACAGCACGGTCTTCCAGCCCTTCAGCATTTCCCGCAGACGCGCGAATGCGGCGGGCTTCGGCAAGTCGCTTGCCGCATCCGCCGGCGCAACCTGTTGCCGGTCGCGCAGAAAACGCCAGGCGATCCAGCCGAACGCGGCCAGCACGGCGGTGACGATAAGGATGGTGACGATGGTCGACATGTCGGTACCGGCCTCCCTGGCCAATGCGGCGCCGGCAGCGCCGGTAAGGACGATCGTTCCGGCGCTCCCAGCCTGAGCGCCTCTGTTGAGGGTGGCGACGCCTTTCGCCGGCGCCGCGCGCGGCTGCATCGCGACCGATCCGCCGCGCGTCATGGCCAGAGCGGCCGCGCGCACCTCGCTCACGCGCCGGCCCCAGCCCTTGCCGAAGACCGGCCAGGTCTTCAGGCTTTTGAGAAAGGCGAGCCTTTCGTCGCACAGGCGCGCCACCAGCGAGGCAGCGTCGTGGCGCTTCGCCGCCGCGAGCGCGGCATCGGTGACGCGCGTGCCCGCGCCGAGCCCGAGCAGGCGATGCAGCACTTTCGCCGCGCGCGCGGTGCCGGAATTCACCCCGTAATCGAACACGGCGTAATCGAGCCCCGCAGCAAGCTCGTCGCAGCGCAGCGCATTCCAGTATTTGGCGCGGTAGATGTCGCTCGCGGTCGCGACATCCATGCCGCGTACGTCCGCGGCCGTGGCGTTCGGCTTCACGTATTTGCGGAAATCGTGGATCGTGATGCCGTACTTGGTCGGCCCGCCGGGATCGGAGGGATGGTCGGTATAGCCGCCCTCATGCACGAGCAGGCGGCGCAGCGATTCGTCGAACTGGTTTGCAGTCATGTCGGATTTCGTCCGGTGATGCGTGTGCCGTTCATGCGGCCAACAGATTGCGCGCTTCGTCGACCACCCGCGCATGCAGCGCGGCATCGTCGTCGAGGGTGACATGCGGCTGGTCGTGCCGTTCCTGGATCAGGCGGCCCTTGAATCCGAGGGCGGCGCGCAGCACGCCGCGGCCGACCGGATCGACCTTCTGGTAGAAATTGTAGGCGCAGGCCACATTGGCCGGCACCGGTGGCGGCCCCAGCAGGGCGCGGAAGCTGGTGGGATCGAAGCAGGCGACCAGCGGCACGGGGACATTGTGCTCGCCGAGGCGCGCCGCGACTTTCAGCGCGGCGTCCGCGCCCATCGAATGACCCGCGAGCACAATGCCGGCGCCGCCGCGCGCCGCCTTCAGCGCGTCGGCGAAAATGCGCTCGACCTGTCCGTAGGGAAGCAGCAGCAGGCCCTGCGCATAGACGCTGCAGGGAACGCCGATCAGCGCCAGGCGATTGGCCAGCGTGTCCATGCCGCGCGAGAAATACAGCGGCGGACCGCCGGCCAGGCCGCGAATGGCATAGCCGCGAAGTCGCATGGATGATCCGTGACGGTGGGATGCGCGCCTTTGGTGCGCGGAAACGGCGGGATGGCGCGGAGCGGTTAGGGCATGATCCCGAAAAGTGAGAACCGGTTTTCGGAAAAGATCATGCCCAAACAAAAAGATGAACGACGAGTCCGATTCAGCGCAGTTGAATCGGACTCTAGTCGGCAGGCGCCGTCATCTCGACGAAATAGACGATCAGCCGCACTTTTCCGGCGGTGAAGTCGGAGCCGTTGGCGCTGACGCGCACGCGCGTATCGGCATAGAACGCGGTCGGCCCGATCACGCCGATATTGGTCGAGCCCAGCGCGATGCCGAGCGAGCCGCCGAACTTGGAGGCTTCCCCGCCAATCCCGACATCGTAGGAGGAGGCGCCGGTGACCGCTTCGGTGGTGCGCGCGGCGACGCCGAGCACGATGGCGCGCTGCGGGATGAAGGCGGCATCGGCGGTCTCGACAAATCCGCCCGCCAGTGTGAGCTCTTCTTCCTTCGCGCGCAAAGTGACGCGGCCGCCATGCGCGGTGAGCGCGATGCCGTCGCGCCAGCTTCCGTCCTCGTAAGTGACGCTCAGACGTTCGGCCTTGACCCAGGCTTTCATGCCGGGCCGCGGCGTGACGCGCAGCCAGGCGCCGCCGACAAAGGCGGCGAGGTCGCAATCCCATCCGCTCCAGGCGCCGGTCGCGCCCCCCGCCACGATGTAGCGCGCGCCGTCGACGGGCGAGCCGGGCGGCGCGGTCAGGGTCCGGCTTTCCACCGCGAGCTGGGCGAGCAGATCGAGACGGTCGAGCGCCTCGTTATGGGTGACGTGCTTCTGCGCCTGGGCCGCCTCGATGTAAGGCAGCGCAAGGTGGGGCGTGTCGGTCATGGGGCCTCAGAGCGTGAAAGTGGCTTCCGCCGCAAAACCGCGTCCGACGGTTGCGGACACCTGTGCGACGCGCACGGAAAGGCTGGATTGCGGCGCGCCGAAATCGGCGAGTTCGTCGGCTGCCGCGTAGAGCGCGGCGGGCGTCGCGGCGGTCAGGCTGCGCACCACGTCGCTGCCGTCCATGATGTCGACGGCATAGGCTTCCTGCGCTTCCGCGAGCGGGACTTCGGCGGCGGCCCAGGAATCGCCGTCGACGCGCGTGCGCCGGACCCAGGTGATGGCGATGCCGCCGGCACCGCGCGCCGCGCGCACATGCACGGGCGCGAGCGGCCGCAGGGCGGTCGCCTGCGGCGTTGCCGCCATCGCATGCGAAGCCGGATCGGCGTGGTCGCGGCCGGCGGCGACGATGCGAAGCTGCAGCGTGCGGCCGAGCGCGTCGAGCCCCAGCGCAACCGGCAGCACCTGGCGGTCGAGCAGGACGAACGGCGCGCCGGCGGGCAGCGGATCGCCCATCGCCCATTCCGATCCCGCCTGTCCGCGCAGCAGACGCGACAGCAGGTAAGTGTCCTCCGCGACCAGCTCGGCATCGCCGAATTGCAGCACTTCCCAGGCGCCGTCCTCCCGACGCAGCGCCGCGGCATTGGCGCCCTCGAGCAGCCGCAGGTCGGACACCGACACAAGCGACCCGCCATACAGACGCACCCGCACCGCATTGCCGCGGTCCCAGCGGCTCACCGGTCCGCGCGGCAAATCGTCGAGCGTCTCGCCGGCGATCGCGGGCGCCAGCGCCTGCGCGGCGCGCGCAAAGCTCAGTCCGTCGGACGAAGACCAGATCGTGACCGCGCCCGGCCACGGATCGGCGAACAAGGCGAGCCGGGTCAGCACCGGCGGCTCGCGCGCATCGAGGCTCGGCAGATCGAGCGCCAGCGCGTGCACCGGCCCGATCGCCGCGGGCACGTCGGGGGCGCGCAGGCGCGGTGCCGCCAGCGGCAGGTCGAAGACTTCCGGGTCGATGGCGCGCGCGGAGATTTCGCGGCATTCGGCTTCCGCCACGTCGCGGATTTCGAACAGCCGCCGCCGCCCTTGCGCCGTCAGCGCGACCACGTCGCCCGGCGCCAGCGCAAGGCGCGATGGCGGCAGCGAGAATTCCGCGCTTTCGCGCGCGGCCCAGGCGTCCTGCAGCCAGATTTCCGCGCGCCGTTCCGCCACCGCGTCGCTTGTCGCCATCGCGATGTCGGCCCGCGCCATGCGGACGGACGATCCGGCCAGCCGCCGCGAGGCCGCGGCCGCGCGCCGGTAATCGGCCCCGGTATCGGAGAAACCGATCGCGACCTCGCGCGGCAATTCGCTTTCCTGCCCGCGCAAGAGCCGCAGCGGCGCGCCCTCTTCCGGCAGCACCAGATCGTCCTCGGTCAGTTCGGCGACCGGCACGCCGCCACGCGGCCGGAAGGTGAGCGTGCCCGAATGCTCGGCCGCGTCGAAGGCGAAGGCGAGCGCCAGCGGCTCGATCGCGGCGCGCGCCGGCAGGGGACGGTCGATGACATAGCCGTCCGGACCCTCGCCCAGCGCGC
Organism: Pseudorhodoplanes sp.; assembly: GCA_050246095.1. Classification (GTDB taxonomy): domain Bacteria; phylum Pseudomonadota; class Alphaproteobacteria; order Rhizobiales; family Xanthobacteraceae; genus Pseudorhodoplanes. The sequence continues at coordinate 10,526 of JBFWWQ010000036.1, read as the reverse complement.
CGGCATCGACGCCGCCGGCGCCGGCATCGGCGCAGATCGCCGCCACCAGGCCCGCCAGATGCGCGGAGCCGAGCCGGCCGGTGAGCCAATGCCCGGTCTCCCAGTTCGGCCCGTCGTTCCACACGTCGGTCGCGGCGGGAAAAGCCGGATAGGGCCGCGCGTCCCAGGTCCACATATAAAGTGAGGCGGGATCGACCATCGCCCCGCCATAGACCGCCGAGACGGGGTTGAGCGCGCTGCCGTCGGAAAAGGCCGCAGCCAGCGTTTCCAGGTAGCGGCGCTGGATCAGGTCGTCGCGCCGCCCGCTGGAGAAATGCGGATAGCCGCCGGTGGCGGATTTCAAATCCGGGAAGACGCTCGGCTGGTTGGCGCCCTTGTCGACCGCCGGGCATCCGGCCTCGGTCAGCCAGATCGGCTTGCTTTCGGGAATCCATGCCGTCGGCGAAGCGAGTTCGATACCGTCGACGCGCTCGTAGTGCAGTTGCGACCAGAAGCCCCACAGATCCTTCGGGCGGAACATCCAGGTCTTGCCGAGCGCGTCCGCGATCGGAATCCGGCTCTGCGACGCGCGCGCCGCCGCGTCGGGATAATGGAAGTCGTAGGCCTCGCCGCCCACGAGATTGCCGGCGAGATAGTCGCGCTCGTAGATCGTGGGCGCGATGGCGCGGTCGAGATGGTCCGGGGTGTCGCGCCAGTCCGCGAGCGGCGCATAATAGTCGATGCCGACGGCATCGATCGCCGCGCAGGACCAGAGCGCGTCGAGCGGGAAGCGCACTTCGCTCGCTTCCGCGTCGACGACATGCGCGCCGTATTCGGTCCAGTCCGCGCCATAGGTGATGGCGGTCCCCTCCCCGACAATCGCCTTCACGTCGGCGGCGAGCGTCGCCAGCGCCGACGCCGCGGGATAGTCGCCGGGCGCGGCGCGCACGCGCGTCAGCCCCTTCAGTTCCGATCCGATCAGGAAGGCATCGACGCCGCCGGCCGCGACCGCAAGGTTCGCGTAATGCAGGATCATGCGCCGGTAGCGCCAGTCGCCCGGACCGCTGCCGGTGAAGAAGGCATCGACCTGTGTTGCGGCTCCCGCCGTGCCGTCGGGCGAGCCTTCGATACCCGGCGCCGGATCGCAGGTGATCTCGCCGCGCCAGGGATAGGCCGGCTGCGGCGCTTCGCCGGTGCGCGGGTCGGGCAATGCGTTGCCGGCGGGAATGTCCATCATCACGAAGGGATAGAGCGTGACCTTGAGATCGCGCGCCTTCAGCTCGGCGATCAGCGCGGCCACGCTCGCATCCGAGGGCGTGCCGCCGAAGGCCGCGCGGCCCTCATGCATTGAGACGAGATGCGCGCTTTCGCGGCCGATCCCCGCCACCGCCCAGGTCCCGCCATGCGTCGACTTGCCCGCATGATCGACGCCCGGCCGGATGTGGCATTGCGCGGCGCGCAGGTCGTCGCCGAACCAGGCGACAACGATCGCGACGGTCGTCAGATTCGGACACGCCGCCTGCAGCGCATCGAGCGAAGCGACCACGTCGGAAGGCGCGTAGGAAACGTGCCGGTTCTCCGCCGCCCATTGGCCGGGACCGAGCGCGCGCAGCACGCCGGTCGGCTGATAGCCGAACTCGGTCGCGCCCGGGATCAGGGTCACCGCGCGCATCTGCTGTTCCAGCGCGCCGACCGGCCGCACGACCTCGAAGGACAATTGCGGAATGCGGTTGCCGAAACGGTCCACCGCCAGCCGCTCGAACACCACATAGGCGAGCCCGCGATAGGCCGGCGCCACGCCGTCCTTGGCGACGATCAGCGGGTCGGGCATCTGCGTTTCGTCGCCGCGATAGATGCGCATGGTCACGCCCGCGAGGTCGAGCGGCTTGCCGTCCGCCCAGACGCGCATCACCTGCCCGATCGGTCCCTCGCAAAGGCCGATCGCAAAATTCGCGAAGTAGCTGTAGGTCGTGGTCGTGGTGGTGACGGTCGTGCCGCCGCCCCCGCCACCGCCGCCTCCCCCGCCCTTGCCGCCGCCTCCCCCGCCGCCGGTCGTGGTCGTCTCGGTACGGGTGGTCACCACCTCTTCGAGCCTGGTCGCCCAGATCATCTGACCGGCGATGCGCATGCGGCCATAGATTCGCGGGATCGGCGCGCCGTCGGTCGAGGTCATCACCTCGATATCGGAAAGCCGCGGCCCCTCGCGCGTGCGCTGCACGGTCTCGCCGCGGCTGCCGAACAGCGCACGGTCGATCATGCTGCCGGCAAAGGCACCGGCGGCGCGCCCGATCATGGCGCCGGCCGAGCCGAACAAAGCGCCGCCGGCGGAGGCGCCGGCGACGGAAAGAAGCAGTGCGGCCATTACGGCACCAAGCCGGGAAAGCGGAAAACGAAAGCCAGGCGACGGCGCCACCACGGCACGAGAGCGATCTCCGCGACCGCCGCGCCGTCATGGGCATGGATCATGCTGTCCTCGCCGCTCGCGATGGCGGCATGCTTGGCCGGAAGATGCGCGCGCCAGCGGAACAGCAGCACGTCGCCCGCCGCGAAATCGCCGGTCGCGACCGGCTGGAAATGCCGGAAGCCGGCCTGCGCCAGCGTCTCCCCGCCGCCCGCCTCCGCCCAGTCGCGCGCATAAGGCGGGGCGCGTTCCGGCTCCTCGCCGATCACCGCGCGCCAGACCCCGCGCACCAGCCCGAGGCAGTCGCAGCCGACGCCGCGCAGCGAGGCCTGGTGGCGATAGGGCGTGCCGATCCAGCGGCGCGCTTCCGCGACGATGAGGGAACGGGTCGGTGTCATCGTTCGAATCCGCCGGCAATGGATCAGGCGCCGCCCTGCAGGCTGCCGCCGTCGTGCCCGGGCTCGCCGTCCACCGCATAGCGCATGACGAAGTCGTTGCCCGGAATATGCGGGAAGCCGCGGAAGTTCAGCGCATTGGCAAAACGCAGGTGACAGGTGGCGAAGCGCTTGTCGCAGCCCGCGGTCACGACGAACGTGTCGCCCGCCGCGATCGGCTCCGGCATCGCCTGCCAGAGTTCGATCGCGGTCGTGTCGGTGTCGTGCCGGTGCCTTTTCACCTCGACCGCGATGCCGGCATTCGCGCCGGTCAGCCAAACGAGTTTGCCCGCGGAAAACAGGTTCTCATCGAACGGATCGAGGCCGGACGCGAGAAAGCTCGAAATGCCGATCAGCGCCGCCGCCGTGCCCTCAGCCCGCCATTGCGGATCGTCGAGATCGACGCCGCAGCGCCCATCGCCGAGATCGGCGGCGCAGGAGGCGGTGTAAAGCCGCCCGGTCTCGTGCGACAGCGGCTCGGCGAGCCCGCGCAATTCGGCGGCGAAGGCGCAACCCTCGCGGCGGACTTCGCCGAGCGTGCCGCACGCGATCAGCACCCGCAGCGACGGCTCGCTCCAGTCCACCAGATAGATGTCGACGCCCGCGCCATCGTAGCGGCCGGCCGCCAGGTCGGCTTCGGTCAGGCTGTCGTCGGTGAGCGCGCCGGAAATCTCCGCGCCGTCCACCGCAAGGCCGAGCCGCGCGGTCGCTTCCGATCCCGCAAGGCCGGTGCCGGCGCGGCACGGGACGTCGCCAAGCAGCACATCCTCGTCGTGGTCGGTGAATCCGAGCGTCTCGCTGTCGCGGCGGGTAAGGACCGTGCAACGGCAAAACGTCGTGACGCCGGAATCGAGCGTCGATTGCAGCGCGGGACGAATGAGGCGCATGGGACATCGTGCCGGGGCGGCGCGCGGCGCCGGGCCCGGAATCCGGATTGGTTGCTTGCAAGACCTTGCGGGTTCGCACCGTTTCAGTGCGCCCCCGGGAATGACGGCTTCACGTCTCCGGCGGCAGCACCACGCAGAACAGCGTGCCTTTCGGGAAGGTGTAGCTCGGCTGCTTCGGGAAACAGACATGCGCGCCGCCATCCGGCGCGGTCACGTTCTGGATCGTGCTGGTCGGCACCGGCGTCCATTCGCCTTCGACCAGCACCTCATAGCCGCCGTCGGTCATGCGCGAGGTGGTCGGGCTGCAATCGGCGAGATTGCAGCAGCTCACCTTCGTGTCCTTGCGCACGAGCCTGGAATAGAACTGCTCGTGCCAGGTGTCGTGGCCGACGCCGTGCCGCCCCTGCAGATGCGCGGGGGCGGAGTGGTTGCGGCCGGCATGCTGGCCGTGACCGGCATGATCCTGTCCGGCCGCGCTGGCCGACATGGCGACCAGGAACAACAGGCCGAGCAGGGACGCGAGAATCGGGGAACGCTGGGCTGGCATGGCTTCGCCTCCTGTGTCCGGAGCACGCACCAAGAACCCGAGGCCCGGGACCCGAAGGCGGCCGGCTGGCGGAACTTTCGGTTCCGACGGCCTCGAGCCGCAGCCGCCTTTACAGCGCAACTTCGCCTCAGGCTCCGTGAGTCGAGGTTAATTTTTCGTTTCCACGAGCGGGATTTTCGGGATCGCGCCCGCCGCGAAGGCGGAGAGATCGACCTCCAGATAATCGGTGTCGAAGCGCACCGGCACGTCGAACAGGAACCCGGCGGTGATTGCCGCGCCGATTCCGGGAATATGCTCCGGCAGGAAGCTCACGGTGCCGTTCGTCAGGTCGCAGGTGAAATGCGTGGCCGGGGTTTTCTCGGCGCCCGCCACCGCGACGCGCACGCTGCCGGGGACCGGCTTGGTGATCGGCCGCCGGTAGGGCGCGTGCAGGCCGCCATAGGTCTTCGCGAGCTGGAAGCTCGCAATCGTCCCGTCGCCGGTGCCGATCGGCTGATCGAGCGGCGATACCGCTTCGCCGGGCGCGGCCGAAGCATGGTCGAGCCGGTCGCGCCAGCGGAAGGCATGCAGGCGGCCGCGCCGCTCCTCGAAAAAGGCGACCACCTCGGAGAGCGCTTCGAGGCTCTTGATGCCGTAGCCCGCATCGTAGCGGCGGCGCGAATGCGCCCAGCGCGCGTTGCGCTCCTCGCGGCCGGAGCCGAGCGTTACGATGTCCGTGCGCCGCTCCGGGCCGCCCGCACTTTTCAGCGCGATGTCGAGCGGAAAGAGAATGTCATGAAAGGCGGCGGTCATGGCTCCTCCCGTCAATCTGTTTTCGTCGCACCTCAGAGCCCGCGCTGGCCGCGCCCCACCGCGCGCGCGATCTGGCCGGTCACATAGGCCTCGGAGCGGCGGAAGCTCGCGGCATCGGGCGTCGCGATATGCACGACGATGGAGGGCGCCGCGGCGCCGCCCGGCATGGCGACGCCGAGGCGTCCGTCGGAGCCGCGCGACAGCGGCACGATCGCTTCCGGTCCCGCTTCGCCCGCAAGCCCCAATCCTCCCGACGGCAGCGGAAAATAGGTCGGCGTGCCGATGATGCCGCCGGTCGCGAACGCTTTGACGCCCTCGCCGCCGGCAGCGCCGCCGCGCAGCAACCCGGAAAAGGCGCCGAACAGCGCGTTCTCGACCGGCTTGAAGGCGAGCTTCACGGCGAGGTCGGAGAAGCGCAGCACCAGCGATTTCAGCACGTCGTCGAACGAGCGCGCGCCAAGCGCCGATGCGGTGAAAGCCGCGGTCATGGTGCGCGCGAACAATGCCGCAGTACGGTCGAGATCGCGCATGCGCGCCTCGATTTCGCCGATCTGCATCGCCGTGCCGGCGATATCGGGCGGTGCGCCGGAGAAATCATCGGCCATCGGGAAATCTCCTCATCAGGTCCTCGAGTGCGGAGCGGTCCAGCGGCGCCAGCGGCATGACCGCCGCGATCGCGAGCGACAGTTCCGGCAGGCTCATCGACCAGAAGGCGTCCGGCGGCAGCCGCAGGATGCCGAGCGCAAACCCGATCACCCGCTTCCAGGGAAACGCTCCCGGGAAGGATTCGGGTGCGGTGCGCGCGGCCCCTGCGGCGCCGGAGGGCCCGGGGGCGGCGGGCCTCCGAAAGTCGCCTCCAGAAGTTCGGCGACGATGCGCACGAAACCCTGCGCGCCGTCGGCCGCCGCAAGCTTGGCAACCTCTTCGTCGGCGATGGTCTCGCCCGCCCCGCGCAGGCCCGCGCCGATGATGCGCACGAGGTCGCGCGCGCTCATGCGTCCGCGCGCGAAGCGTTGCGCGAGGGCCGAAAGATCGTCGGCGGCAAAGGCTGCTTCCAGTTCGGCGAGCGCGCCAAGCGTGAGCACGAGGGTGCGCCGCTCGCCCCCGAGCTCGGCTTCGATCTCGCCGCGATGGCGGTTGGGCATGGAACCGCTCCCCAGGAACGTCATCACCGGGCCGCCGCGCGAAGCGCGGCGTGACCCGGTGATCCCGATAGGCTGTGCGCCCCCAAGCGAGATCGCCGGGTCAAGCCCGGCGACGACAGCGCGTTTTCACAGCGCGCTGAACGTCAGGGCGCCGGCACTTTCCAGCGCCAGCTCGAACGTCACCTCGCCGTTATGCTCGCCGGCGAATTCCAGGTTGGTGACCTGGAACGCGCCTTCGACCGTGCCGAAATCGGGAATGACGATCTGGTAGTCGCGGATCGTCCCCTCGAAGAAGGTCTCGCGCATGGCGGCGTCGGTCGCGGCATCCTTGAACAGCCCGCGCCCGGCGACGGAGGCGCGCTTGACGCCCGCGCCCTCCAGCAATTCGCGCCAGCGCCCGGCGGATTCCGCATGCGTGATGTCGACCGTCTCGGCGTTGAAGGCGAGGCGCCGCGAACGCAGGCCCGCGACGGTGACGAATTGCGTCCCGTCATGCATCTTGACGAGCAGGTCTTTGCCTTTCTGGGCGGTCATGAGGGGTCCTTCGATGTTGAATCTCGTCCCGGCGGCGCGTCTCAACCGAGGTGGCTAGAGGGGCTCCGTCACCGCGCGGAAGCGGACCAGCGCATGATAGGTGCGCCCGTCCGCCTCGCGCCGCACGTCGGCGACGGCAAAGCGCAGATTCACCAGCCGGTGTCCGTCGGGCGACAGCGGCGCGTCGTCGAGCGCCTGCAGCAGGGCGCCGGCAATCAGGTGCGCCTCGCGGTGCCCGCCCTGGCGCGAGAAGGCGTGCAGCGTGAGCTGGTGCTCGTCGCCGCGTTCGGACCCCGCGGAAAAGTCGGAGACGCGCGCCTCGCCGAGCGTCACATACGGGAACGCGGCAGCACGCGGCGGCTCGTCGTAGATTTTCGGTCCGCCGAGAAGGGCGGTGAGCGCGCCGTCGGCGATCAGCGCGTCGTGGATCGCCGCGCGCAACGCGGCGGTGGACTGGGGCATAACAAGGTCTCCAGTTTGAAAGCCGTCATCCTGAGGCGGCCGGCATAGCCGGCCCTCGAAGGATGACCGTCGCCGTCGCCCTTCGAGGCTCGCGCTTCGCGCGCGCTCCTCAGGCTGGCGGCGCTAGTCCACCCGCGCTTCCGCTTCGATCAGCAGGAAACGGCCGCGCCCGTCGGGGTCGTGCAGCGCGACGATGCGGTAGATCGCATTCCCCTCGCGCAGGCGGTGGCGCGTGCCGATGTCGGATAGCGAAAGGATGCGGATGCGATTCGTCGCCACGGCGCCGGGGCGTTCGGCGTCCACCGTGCCGCGCGCCGATACCGGCACCACCTGCGCCCACAGCGTCGCGACCGCCTGGTAGCTGCGGGTCACGCCGCCGGCGCCGTCCGCGATCTCGGCCGGCTCTTCCAGCGTCAGGCGGCGGTCGAGCTTTCCCGGGTCGCTCACAGCGACACCACGCGGTAGGGCGCGAGCAGCGCGCCGACATTGGTCGGGAAGAAGGCGAGCGCACCGCTCGCCGCGATCACGCTGCGGTTCTCGTACCAGTGCGCGACCAGCAGCCGGATCGCGAGGCGCAGGGGTTCGGGCACATCGTCGGGATCGTCGCCATAGCCCGCGGCGAAATCGATCTCGATCCCCGCCACCGGCCGCGAAGGCGCCGGCAGGTCCGGCGCGACGGCGAGCACGCCCGGCGCGGAGGCGGTATCGAGCGTGAAAGCGTCGGGATCGATCGCCTGCGTCGCGCCGTCGGCGGCCCGCAGGCGCGCCGCCACGACTTCGCGCAGGGGCGCCGGCAGCACCGGCAGCCTGCCGCGCGCCGGCCAGGCGTCGCGCGTGAGCCGCCAGGTCTGGTTCATCAGCGCGCGCCGCGTTTGCGCCTCGACATGCAGCCGCGCGCCGGCGACCAGGGCGGCGATCAAATCGTCCTCGGCATCGTGCGCGACGCGCAGGAATTCCTTCGCCTGCGCGAGCGTGAGCGGCTCCGCGGCCGGCGGTGTCAGGAGGATGCAGGGCATCTTGTGTTTCCTTCACCTCTCCCCGCTTCAGCGGGGAGAGGTCGAATTGCGAGCACGCAGGCAAGTTTACGCAGCCTGCGCAAGCCAGGCTGCGTGCGAAGCAATTCGGGTAAGGGGCCTCGCGCAGTATCGCAACGCCCCTCACCCGGCTCGCACTGTCGTGCTCGCCACCCTCTCCCCGTTTTACGGGGAGAGGGAAGAGAGCGCCGATTGACTTTCATGACGCAAACAGGCTCATGGCCGCGCATGAAGCTGCGCATCGCCCTCTGCCTGCTGCTCTGCTCCGCCCCCGCTTCCGCCATGGTCGGCCCGACGCGGCCGGGCGCGGAGGTCACGCGCGCCGTGGTGATGATCACCGGCTCGCGCGGCACCTTCTGCACCGGCACGCTGATCGCGCGCGACCTGGTGCTGACCGCGGCGCATTGCGTGCAGCCGGGCGCCGACTACAAGCTGATCGAGTTCGACGCGCAGCGGCAGCCGACCTTGCGCGACACCGCGCGCATCGAGCGGCATCCGCAATTCTCCATGCAGAGCTTTCTGGCAAGCCGCGCGACCGCGGATGTCGCGCTGATCAAGCTGTCGGCGCCGGCCGCCGGCGGCGCCGTCGCGCCGCTCTTCGCCGGCCCGCTCAGGGTCGCGCCGGGCGACCGCTTCACGGTCGCGGGCTACGGCCTCGCCGTGCGCGGCGACGGCCGGAGCGGCGGCACCTCGCGCGCCGCCGATCTCGTCGCCACCGGACGCCCGGGCAATCTGCAGATCCGCCTGGTCGATCCCGCCGGCAACGGCGCCCGTGCCGGCGCCGGCGCCTGCACCGGCGATTCCGGCGCGCCGGCTTTGGTCAGCGAAGGCGGCCGCCTCGCCGTGATCGGCGTCGTGAGCTGGTCCACCGGCCCCAACCTCTCCGACGGCTGCGGCGGCATGACCGGCCTCACCCCGCTCTCTCTATATAGAGGCTGGATCGTGGAGACGGCGCGCCGGCTGGGGAGCCCGGTTGGGCCTTAGCCGTCGCGCTGACGCAGCACCGTCTCGCCACGCCTGCAGACGACCCGCTCCCCGCAAGGGAGCAGGTCGTCGCGCGTACAGAAGCCGCTACGCCGCGAACTTCAGCAGCTTGATCGCGTCGAAATCCTGCACCCCGCCGCCGACGCGCTTGGTCGTGTAGAACAGCACATAGGGCTTGGCGGAATACGGATCGCGCAGCACCCGCACGCCCTGGCGATCAACGACGAGATAGCCGCGGCGGAAATCGCCGAACGCGACGGAGAAGGAATCCGTGTCGATGTCGGGCATGTCCTCGGCCTCGACCACGGGGAAGGTCATCAGGCTGGCGCGGCCGCCGACCTGCGCGGCGGGCGCCCACAGATACTGGCCTTCCTCGTCCTTCAGCTTGCGCACGGCGCTCTGGGTCTTGCGGTTCATGACGAAGCTGCCGTTCTGCCGGTAGCCCGCCTTCAGCGCATAGACGAGGTCGAGCAGCGGGTCGATCGGGGTCTCGGCCGGGAAGCCGCCGTCCACGCCGGTCTCGATGAAGCCGATCTTCCCCCACGACCAGGACGCTTCCGCCTCCGTGGTGTATTGCAGGAAGCCTTTCGGCTTGTTGGTGCCGTCGCCGTTGACGAAAGCCGCCCCCTCCTGCTCGGCGAAGGCCTGCTCGACTTCCGCCGCGATCCATTCGTCGAGATTGACCGCGGCATCCTCCAGCAGCGCCGGGGTCGCCGCCGGCATGGCGTAGATTTCCGCCGCCGGGAACGAGAGCTCGTCCAGCACCGGCGAATTGGTCTGCGGCCGCGCCGCGGTCTCGCCGACCCAGCCGGTCGCGGGACCGGTGGTCATGAACGGCTTCTTGTAGACGCTGCCGGACATTTCGCGCAGGCCGGCAATGGCGCGGATCGGCGACACCTGGGTCAGGCGCCGGCCGATCTCGCGTTCGATCTCGTCGGGCACCAGGTAGCCGCCGTCGGCGTTGCTGCCGACCGACATCGCCTTGCTCTCCAGCTCGCGCAAGCCGGTGCTTTCGCCGGCGCGGATATAGGATTCGAAGGCGGCCTTGTGCTCGCGCGCGGCGAACGGCGCCGGATCGCGCTCGCGCGACAGCGGCGGGCGCGCGCCCTTGAGCGCGATCTCGTCGAGACGGCGCGCCTGCGCGTCGAGCGCGGCATCGATGCGCGCGACCTTCTCCTCCAGCAGCGGATCGGCGCGGCGGCGCTCGACCGCGGCCAGGCGCTCGTCGTTGGCCTCCTTGAAGGCGTCGAAGGCGCGCAGCAATTCGTCCTGCGTGACGGCGGTCTCGGTCAGGGCGCCGGCCTTGGTTTCCGGCGCGCGGGTGAGC
>JBFWWQ010000035.1:0-17600 GCA_050246095.1 Pseudorhodoplanes sp. | reverse complement strand
TACTCCTCGCAGAAACCCGACGTGAAGATTGTGATTCCGCCGAGCATCGGCTCGGGCGGCGGGATCGCGGCCGTCGGCTCCGCGCGCGCCGTTCTCGGCCGCGTGGCCCGCAAGCTCACCGACACCGAGCGCGAAGCCGGCATCGTCTACAAGCCGATCGCCAAGCTGCCTTCGGCACTGTTCACGCATCCCTCGACCAACGTGAAGGGGATCACCGCCGCGCAGCTCGTCGATATCTACGAGGGCCGCATCACCAACTGGAAGGACCTCGGCGGCGCCGACATGCGCATCCGCGTGGTACGCCGGGAAGATGCCGACAGCACCTTCATCGTGCTGCGCGGGAGCATGCCCGGCTGGAAGAGCATCCAGATCACCGATCGCTCGAAGATGGCGACCACAACCCAGGAAGCGATCGAAAGCGTCCGCGAGGTGCCGGGCGCGATCGGCTTCGGCCCCTATTCGCGCACGCTCGAAACGGGTCTCAACGTGCTCAAGATCGATGGCCGCCATCCGACCGAGGAGGGCTATCCGTCGAGCGTCGAATTGGCCCTGATCTATACCGACGGCACAATCACGGCGCCGGCGCGCAAGTTCGTCGATTATGCGGCGAGCGCACGCGGGCGCGAGGTGATCGCCAGCGTCGGCGGCGTTCCGGTCCGCTGATCGCCGACCTCCGGTGAGCGGCTGGAGCCTGATTCAACTGCGTTGAATCAGGCTCGTCGCTCATCTTCTTGTCCGGGCATGATCTATCCCGAAAGCCGGTTCCCGCTTTTCGGGATCATGTCCTAAAGCACGTTCGTTTTACATGGAATCGGAACGTGCTTTAGATTTCTTTATTTGATCGCATTTTCTTGACGCGAACCGGTACCCACTTCGCTCGAAAATGCTCTAGCGACGCGCCAGCGCCAGCTCGCCCATGCGTACCGGCGCGAACATGCGCCGGACGCGATCGAATACGGAAGGCTCCTGCGCGCTGGGCAGGAACGGGTCGGCATAGCATTGCGCTGATGCGTTCCAGGCCTTGCGCTTCACCGCATCCACCAGCCCGGCAGGACCCGCCACATAAACCGTGTCCTCCATGCTCAGGAGCGGCAGGTAATGCGACGGGCGGCCGCTGAGGACGGGGTGCAGTGCGCCCCGCTCGGCGGTGGCGAACACATCCCGCACGCCGTCGTCCGCGAGCCAGTTCAAAGCCGGCCGCATGTACAGATTTTCCGCATCGCGGCTGCCGGCGATCACGATCATGTGCCGGTCGCGCTGCGTCTTGCGTGCAGCGCGCGCCAGCGCCCATACCGGCGCCCAACCGGTGCCCCCGGCCACGAGCACGAGCGGCCCCTGCCCGTCGCGCAGATAGGCATTGCCGAACGGCCCCTGCACGTGCACGCGGTGGCCCGGCCGGATGCCCGTGCCGATCTGGCTGGATACCTGCCCGTCCGGCAGGAGGCGGATATGGAAGACGAGCTCGGCGGCATCGGTATCGCCGAGCAGCCGCACCGTCGGGCTGTATTCACGCGCCGGAAATCCGGCGAACTTGACGCGCACATACTGGCCGGGCCGGTAGTCCAGGGCACGGTCCGTCGCGACGATCACCTCCGCAATTTCCGGCGACAGCAGCTTGTATTCGGTGACGACCGCCGTGCGCTTGACCGGCGCCGGCAATTCATCGAAGCGGATTTCCGCGTCGCCCGATACCCTGGCCTGGCACGCGAGCACGGTGCGGCCGTGCAAGCTGCCCTGGTCGTCGACCTTGCCGGACACGACGGTGACGCGGCAGCTTTCGCATTGCCCCGAACGGCAATCGTGCGGGATCAGCAGCCACCCGCCGAGCGCGGCATCGATCAGCGTCTCCCCCGCGGAGGCCTCGACCGGCTTGCCGTTGATGGTCAGATGGCATTGGCTACTCATGGCACGCAACTCCACACCTGTGATGGCGAATTCGAGAAAAAAACCGCATCATTCTTCGAGGACGACGCGCACCGGTCGTTGATGGCGGGTATGCCGTGTCTGGTTGTGATCGAACACGTTGAACCAGAAATACAGATCGCGTCCCGGAATGAAGTCGTGGTCGAACTTGCTTCCGGTCCGCAGATCGCGTGACATTTCCAGGGTCCAATGTCCGTCCTTCCATTTCGCCGCGCCGCGGATTTGCGCGCGGTCGCCTTCATACTGGCCCATGATCAGCACGCCGGGCAGCACGGTGCCGACCGGAATCTGGCTGTCGAGCTCCTTGGAATACGGTTCGGTCTCGTTCTCGAACATCCACCATTTCGAGCCTTCTTCGTCGCTCGATTCCGGATCGAGATCGAATTTCCCCATCGCCTTGACCACCGTCTGCCAGTCCTTCGGCAGGCGCAGGATTTCGACCGTGCCCTTGTAGCCGCCGGGCGGCTGGCCCTTGAAGTTGTAGACATAGAAGGCGCGGCCGGGATCGTTCCAATACCCGGCCTGATAGCGCGCCTGTCCCTGCGCTTCCGCCGGCGTCGCGGCGCGCGGCGCACCGAAATACTGGTCGTCGACATAGCCGAGATGCCCGCCGCGCGAGGCCTTCCACTGCCACACATCGACCAGTTCGTTCTCGGCGGTGTAGTGATAGCCGCGGCCGTGCAGCGGCGCGGGTTTGTCGGCGAGCGGCTTGCCGCCCATATGCGTGCTGCCGGCGGCGCCGAAGGTCGCGCCGGTGGTGATGCCGACGGCGAATTTGTCCTCGTAGAAGGTGGTGACGTCGGCGATGTCGGCATGGTCGTGCAGGACATGCCAGCCGTCCGCGCGCTTGATGATCGGGATCCGGCGCATGGAGCGCGTCGAATCCTCCCAGCGGAATGCGAAATACATCTTCTGTCCGTCATGCGCGGCCCAGGCTTCGACTAGCGAGGCGCCGGTCCCGTCCAGGCCCGAGCCCTGCTGCGTATGCACCGACACGCTCTTCGCCTTCGCCCAGACCGGGTCGTCGAGCACGCCGTCGAGCTTGGGCGGCTGCGTGGTGCGGCCGATCACCAGCGTATCGCGGCTCGACCAATCGCCGGCAGCCAGCGCCGCCACGACACCGAGGCCCGCGAGCAGTCCGATCAACAGCGGCATCGGCCGAACGGCGCGCGTGATCGCGAGCTGCGTCGGGCGGAACACGCGCAGCAATTGCTGCCAGCCGCCATGCATGAAATGCGCGACGATGTGCACCGCGATATAGGTGAGGCCGACAAAGGCCGCCGTCGAATGCAGCCAGACCCACCAGCCGCCGCGGCCGAGATACAGCATGATGCCGGTCACGAACATGAACACGACCAGCGCATAGACGAACCAGTGCAGCAGCACGTTGATGGCGGCCCATTTCATGGCCGCCGGCGCCTTCATCGCCAGCACGCGGGTCTTCTTCACCGCATTGCGCTGCGTCAGCCCGCTGCGCAGCATGTAGAGCACGTAGGCGGAGGCGCCGAAGAACAGCGTCAGGCCGGCGATGAAATGCCAGGTCCAGATACTGCCTTGCGGCAGGATCGGTACCAGCCAGCGGGAGACGGGCGCGTTCAGCGCGTCGGATGCCAGCCGGATGCCCGTAAACAGGCAGACCAGGAAGGCGACCGCCACCACCCAGTGCAGCACCAGCGTGCCGACATCGGTGCGCGGCGTGCGATCCGCTTCGGCGTCGTTCATCCGGTCCAAATTCTGTCGCGAAGTGACGTCGTCCATGATGCGTCCTCTGGCCGTCCGCCGCAGCCATCAGAGCGGGAAACAATGCCTGGCTGCATGCTGGGATTGTAGTGATTCAGCACGCATGACCTACCGGCTTGCAGCGTGGGGGCCGTCCGCCTCGTTTGCTCCCGTTTCCGCAATAAAACAGGTGCAAGCCCCGCACTCTTAAAGCTTAACATAAAGTTTACGCCGGCGCTGGCTAACAACAGGTTAACCTTAACCCATTCTCACCGCGGCGCCGTAAGGCATCCGTGCCTGCACGCCAAACCACACGGAATAACCGTGCGATGTGCCCTTTGGCGCCGTTGCCGGACGAAAGCCGGAACCGGCGGCATGCTAGCGTGATTCGCCATGCTGTCCCCGGTCAAACGCCACCCGCCGCTGCCGCACGCTTGCGCCGATACGGCCCAGCGTGGCGCCGGCCTATGCACGGAACGCCCGGCATGACGGCTCAGGCGGACCTGCAGGAGGCCGTCTTCGCCTTTCTCGCCGATCCGGCCACGCATGCCGGCCGGCCGGTGCGGCGCATCGATACGCACGCGGCCTCGGTTTTCCTGGCCGGCGAGCGCGCCTACAAGGTCAAGCGCGCGGTGCGCTTCCCCTTTCTCGACTATTCCGACCTCGACAAGCGCAAGGCCGCCTGCCTCGCCGAACTCACCGTGAACCGGCCCTTTGCGGCGGACCTCTATCTGGGGGTAGTGCCGATCACGCGCGCGGCGGACGGCCGCCTGACGCTGGGCGGCGACGGCGAGCCGGTCGAATGGGCGGTCGAGATGGTCCGCTTCGACGAGAATCAGACGCTCGACCATGTCGCCGAGGCGCGCGGCCTCGACGATATCCTCACAGAAGCGCTGGCCGAGCGCGTGGCCGTCATGCACCGCACGGCGCCGGCCGCCGATGCGGAGGCCTGGATCGCCGCGCTCGGACGCTATATCGCGCAGAACAGCGAGGCTTTCGCCGCCGACGCCGCGCTGTTTGCGGCGGCGGATGCGCGGGAACTGGAAAGCAGGAGCCGCGCCGCGCTGGAAAAGCTGCGGCCGCTGCTGGTCGAACGCGGCCGGCAGGGTCTGGTGCGGCGCGCGCATGGCGACCTGCATCTGGGCAACATCGCCCTGATCGGGGGCAAGCCGGCGCCCTTCGACGCCATCGAGTTCGATCCCGTCATCGCCTCCGGCGACGTACTGTACGACCTCGCCTTCCTGCTGATGGATCTCGTGGAACGGCGCCTCGACCGCGCCGCGAATATCGTTTTCAACCGCTATTTCTTGACGAGCGACCGTCCGGACGATGTCCACGCGCTCGGCGCGCTGCCGCTGTTCATGTCGCTGCGCGCGGCGATCCGCGCCAAGGCGACCGCGGCGCGGTTGCCGCATGCCGATGCCGCCAAAAGGCCCGCCATCGCAGGGGAAGCGCAAAGCTATTTCCGCCTTGCCCTCGCCCTGCTGTCGCCGCCGCGACCGGTGCTCATCGCGGTCGGCGGATTGTCCGGTACCGGGAAATCGGTGCTGGCGCGCGCTTTGGCGCCCTCCGTCCTGCCGGCACCGGGCGCGCTCATCGTGCGGTCCGACGTGATGCGCAAGCATCTCGCCGGAAAAGCCGAGACCGAACGCCTGCCGCGCGACGCCTACACGCCCGCCGCCAGTGCGACCGTCTATCTTGCGGTGTGTGCGCGCGCCAATGCCACGCTCGCCGCGGGCCACTCGGCGGTCGTCGATGCGGTCTATGCCACGGAGGAAGAGCGCGCCGACATTGCCGCCGTCGCGGCCGCTGCCGGCGCGCCTTTCCACGGCCTGTTCCTTCACGCCGACATCGAAGCCCGCATGTCGCGCGTCGGCAGCCGGACCGGCGATGCGTCGGATGCGGACGCAGACGTGGTGCGGCAGCAGGAGAAGCTCATACTCGGATCGCTCGACTGGACGGCGGTGGATGCGGCCGGTACGCCCGCCGAAACGCTGGAGCGCGCGCGCCGCGCGGTCGCTGCGACGATCGAAGGAAAAAGCTAGACCGCAATCGAATGCCGTGCGCCGCCACCCGACAGATACGAGTCGAAGGCCGCGGCAACCAGGCGCGCGAACGGGCGGCCGGCCTCGGTGACTTCCACGCGCTCGCCGCGCAGCTCCACCAGCTCGGCATGAACCAGCGGGCGCAACGTCTCGATCTCCGCGGCAAAGCGCGTCTGCAGGTTCGCGGCGTCGGCAAAGGGTCCGAGATCGACGGTGAAATCGCACATGATCTTTTCGATGATCGCAGCCCGCATGCGATCCTCGTCGCTCAGCGCGATGCCGCGAATGCCGGCGAACAGGCCTTCGGAAATCCGCCGCTGGTAGCCGGCGAGGTCGGGCGCGTTCTGTACGAATCCCTGGCTGAAACGGCTGATGGCCGACGAGCCGAGGGCGAACATCACGTCGGCATCGTCCGCAGTATAGCCCTGGAAGTTCCGGCGGAGGCATCCTTTCTCGGCCGCGAGCGCGAGCTCGTCGCCGGGCTCGGCAAAATGATCGATGCCGATCGGCCGGTAGGCCAGCTCCTGCAGCACCGTGGCCGCGCGCCGCGCCTGCTCGATGCGCTGGTCGACATTGGGCAAGGATTTGTCGTCGATCAGGCGCTGGTGCTTCTTGAACCAGGGTACATGCGCGTAGCCGAACAGCGCGATACGCTGCGGCTTCAGCGAGGCGGCGAGCGTGGCACTGTGCACCACGTCCTGCGTCGTCTGCGTCGGCAGGCCGTACATCAGATCCATGTTCATGCGCCCGATGCCGACGGCGCGCAGCAGCCGCACGGCCTGCTCCACGACGTCGAAGGGCTGCACGCGGCCGATGGCGTGCTGCACGCGCGGCGTGAAATCCTGCACGCCGAGACTGACGCGGTTGACTCCGATCGCGGCAAGGCCCGCGACCAGCGGGCCGTTCACATAGCGCGGATCGAGCTCCATCGCGTGGTCGCGCAGGTCGGAAAGGTCGAATTTGTTGGCCAGTTCGTCATACACACGGGCGAGGCCCGCCGGTCCGAGCGTACTCGGCGTCCCGCCGCCCCAGTGCAGATGCGTGACCCTGCGCGAGCCGGCGGCATTCGCCACCAGCATGATCTCGCGCAACAGCAGATCCAGATAGCGGTCGATCGGTTCGCGCTTGCGCGTCGCCTTGGTATTGCAGCCGCAATAGTGGCACATGTGCACGCAGAACGGCACGTGCAGGTAGAGCGAGACGCTCGCACCCGCCGGCACGGCCGCGATCCAGTCCGCCTGGACTTGCGCGTCGACCTTGGCGGTGAAATGCGGTGCCGTCGGATAGGACGTGTAGCGCGGGACGCTCACACTGGCTGCGGCTGGCGTTTTCAGTCGGCCCATGCGGTACAGAATGCGGCCGTACAGGACAAAATCCCTTGATCTACATCAAGTACGCGGGAGATCGTCTCCCGGCGCCGCGGGCGGCTGCGGGAGATCGTCGTCGGAGAGGACGCGCAAAGCAGCCCCCTCCATATCTTCGTATTGCCCGCTTTTCAGCGTCCACAGGAAGGCAAACAACCCCGCCAGCCCCAGTCCGAGCGCCAGCGGCACCAGGACGACCAGGACGCTCATGCCGGCGTCGCCTGCGGCTCTAGGGCAGGGTCCGGCTGCGGCGGCGTCCGGCGCCGGGAGGTGCGCAGCCGCAAGGCGTTCACGGTGACCGCGATCGAAGAGCCGGACATGGCGAGCGCCGCGATCAGCGGCGTGACCAGCCCCGCCACCGCCACCGGCACGGCGATCGTGTTATAGACCACCGCCAGCCACAGATTCTGCGTCATCAGGCGGCGCGCCGCACGCGCGGTCACCACCGCCTCCAGCACCGGCGCCAGCCGCTCGCCGACGAACACGCCGTCGGCTTGCGCTTGCGACAATTCCGCGGCGCTGATCGGCGACATGGAAACATGCGCCGCCGCGAGCGAGGGCGCATCGTTGATGCCGTCGCCGACCATGAGCACGCGGCGACCTTCGCGCTTCATCGCTTCGAGCTGCGCGACCTTGTCGCCCGGCTTCATGCCGCCCTGCCAGGACTGCAGCGGCAATCCCTCGGCGATCGCCTGCACGGCGGAAGGCCGGTCGCCGGAAAGCACATGCAGCGACAGGCCGAGGCGCACCAGTTCGCGCAGCGTCTGCGCGGCATCGGGGCGCAGCGCCTGG
The DNA here is from genome assembly GCA_050246095.1 of Pseudorhodoplanes sp. GTDB lineage: Bacteria > Pseudomonadota > Alphaproteobacteria > Rhizobiales > Xanthobacteraceae > Pseudorhodoplanes. The sequence continues at coordinate 9,757 of JBFWWQ010000035.1, read as the reverse complement.
TTGACCGAAAGCACCGCGTGCCGGGAGCCGGCGCGGAACACGATGGTCGAGGCCGCATTCGCATCGCCGTCGCGGGATTCGGCGCTATCGGCTATCCCGCAGAATTCGGCGCTGCCAAGCCGCCATTCCTCGCCGCCGACGCTGGCGCGGATGCCGCGACCCGGCTCCTCGACCGCCTCGAGCGGCGGCACCGGAGCGACGGCGGAACGCGCGACCGCGGCCGCCAGGGGATGGCGGCTCGCCTGGGCCAAAGCCGCCGCCTGCTGCAGCAGGACGGGATCGAGCGAACCCGCATCGACCAATTGCAGGTCGGGAAGCGTCAGCGTGCCGGTCTTGTCGAACACGACGGTATCGATCTCGGCGAAACGCTCGATGGCGTCGCCGGCATTCAGGAAAATGCCGGCACGGAACAGCTTGCCGGCGGCCACCACCTGCACCGCCGGCACCGCGAGCGCCAGCGCGCAGGGACAGGTGATGATGAGCACGCAGACTGCCGTCAGCGCCGCCATGTGCACGGAGGCGCCGGCCAGCATCCAGCCGACGAAAGTGAGCGCGGCGGCGGTATGCACCAGCGGCGCATAGAGGCGCGCGGCACGATCGGCGAGCCGCACGTAGCGCGAACGCGAGCCGACCGCCTTCTGCAGCAGCCGGTCGATATCGTCGAGCAGCGTGTTCTCGCCGGCGGCGGTCACGCGCAGGGTCAGCATGCCGTCGAGGTTGAGGCTGCCGGCATAGACCGTCTCGCCGGCGACAACCGGGCGCGGCCGGGTCTCGCCGGTGACCATGCTGTCGTCGATGCGGGCACGGCCGCCGATCACCACGCCGTCGGCGGGCACGCGATCGCCGGGGCGCACGGCAATGCGGTCGCCCGGCGACAGCGCCGCTGCCGGCACCGCCACGATCTCCTGCGCGTCGCTGAGGCGGTGCGCGGTCTCCGCCTTCATCGCCGCCAGATTGCCGGCCACCGCGCGCGTGCGCGCGCGCATCGCATGATCCAGGTAGCGGCCGCAGAGCAGGAAGAAGATCAGCATGACCGCGGAATCGAAATAAGCATGTTCCGCGCCGTGCCAGGTCTCGAACAGCGACAGCGCGAGCGCCAGTACGATCCCGAGCGAGATCGGCACGTCCATGTTCACGCCGGCATGGCGCAAGGCGTGGAAGGCGCTGCGGAAGAAAGGCTGGCCGGCATAGGCGGCCACCGGCAGCGCGATCAGGGCGGAGAGCCAGTGGAACAGGTCGCGCGTCTCCGGCGTGATGTCGGTGACATTGCCCGACCAGACCGAAACCGAGAGCAGCATGATGTTCATCGCCCCGAAGCCGGCGACCCCGAGACAGCGCAGCAGGAAACGCGCATAGGCGCTTTCCTCCTGCTCGCCGACCCGCGCGCGGAACGGATGCATGCGGTATCCGAGGCGGCCGACCGCCTCGATCGCGGTGGCCGGCTCGAAATCCGGATCGTCCCAGCTCAGGCTGACCCGCCGATCGGTGAAGTTGACGCGCGCATCGCGCACGCCGGGCAGGCTTTTCAGGGCGCCCTCGACGCGGCCGATGCAGCCGCCGCAGCGCACGCCCTCGACGACGAAATCCATGCCCGAGCGGCCGTCCGCCAGCGGACGCACGAACAGCCGCAAATCCTGCAGTTCGGCAGCGGCGGTCACGGCAGCATCACCCGGTTGCGCGAGCGGAAGACGCGCTCGCCCTCGCGCGTCATCTCGATCACCAGCACCCATTGGCCGCCTGTCGCGGGGCCGACGGCGGAGAAGCCGGTCGACGCCTTGCCCGAAACTTCCAAAACCCGATCGAGCCGCGCGTCGCTCGGATGCGCGAGCCTGGCATCGAGGGCGAGGCCGGCGGGGGCGCGCCCGTTTTCGTCGCGCACGGCGATGGCGATCGCGGCAAAGCCGGCGCGGTCGCGGCCGACGCGCGCCTCCACATTCCAGTGCAGGCGCTCCTGGGCGCGCGCGGCGGCGATCTCGTTGTTGAAGGCGAGGCCGGCGCGGTAGGCGCTTGCCGTTTCCAGCCCGCCGAAGGTCGAGGTCGCCGCGCGCAGCATGACCGCATTGACCGCGAACACGACGGCGAAGAAGCCGACCAAGCACAGCAGCACGAAGCGGCCGGTGATCTCGCGCGGAGTCGTCACGGCGTCGGTCCTCCCGGACCCCGGAAACGGTCGCTTGCCAGCGCACGCTCGCCGGATTTCGCATCGTACAGGTAGAAGGTAATGTCCGTCGAGTTCGCAATCTTGTGGCTGTATTCGGTGACCAGGACGCGCACTTCGCGGGTCTGGTCGGGTCCGACCGCGATGCTCTGGCGCGCCTCAAGCGGCTGGCCGACCACCTCGATCACGGCGCCGGGCAGGCCGTCGAGCGAAAGGATGAATTCGCGCGACTCGAAATCCTTGTTGAGAACCCGCATGGTGTAGGCGTTGCGGATGCCGCCGTCGGAGAGCTGCACGAATAGCGGGTTGCGGTCGTGGATCACGCTGAGCGAGAAGCTGTGCCGCGTCACCAGCGCGTAGAGCATGATCGCGGTGACCAGCACGATGATGCCGGCATAGAGCAGCGTGCGCGCGCGCACCAGCTTGTAGACCGGCGGCTCGCCCTCCTGGCGCCGCTTGACGTTGAGATCGGTATCGTAGGCGATCAGGCGCTGCGGCCGGCCGATCTTTCGCATCACATTGTCGCAGGCGTCGATGCACAGGCCGCACTGGATGCACTCGAGCTGCGAGCCGTCGCGGATGTCGATGCCGGTCGGGCAGACATTGACGCACTGGAAGCAGTCGATGCAGTCGCCTGCCGGCTGCCCCTGTGCGCGCAGCAGCTCGCTCTTCTTGACCGACCCGCGCGGCTCGCCGCGGTCGTAGCGGTAGGTGACGTTGAGCGCGTATTCGTCGGTCAGCGCCGCCTGGATGCGCGGCCAGGGGCACATATAGGTGCAGACCTGTTCGCGCATATGGCCCGCCAGCCAATAGGTCGTGGCGGTCAGCATGCCGATCCACAGATAGGCGACCATCGGAGCGGTGCCGGAGGCGAGCTGCCGGGTCAGCGTCGGCGCATCGGAGAAGTAGAGCACCCAGGCGCCGCCGGTCCACCACGCGACCATGATCCAGAGAAAATGCTTGGTCGCCTTCTCGGCGACCTTGCGCACGGTCCAGGGCCCCGCCGCGCTCTGCATCTGCTCGCGGCGGTCGCCCTCGATCAGGCGTTCGATCGCCAGGAACAGATCGGTCCACACCGTCTGCGGGCACAGATAGCCGCACCAGACGCGGCCGGCGACGGCGTTCATCAGGAACAGCACCATCGCGGCGAGCACCAGCAGGCCGGTGAAGAAATAGACTTCCTGCGGCCAGATTTCGATGAAGAAGAAATAGAAGCGCCTGCCGGTGAAATCGATCAGCACCGCCTGGTCGGGCGCGTTCGGACCGCGATCCCAACGCACGAAAGGCAGGAAATAATAGATGCCGAGCGTGACGAGGAGCACCGCCCATTTGATGCGGCGGTAATGACCGCTGACGCTCTGCGGGTAGATTTTGCGGCGCGCCTCATAGAGCGGCGGCTCGGGAATCTCCCATTCCTGCAGTGGCGGCTGCTTCACCGCAGCCGCTTCGACCTTGCGATCCTGATACATGACAGGCGAGTTCATCGCCTCACTTTTCGCCACCGCCGAGCGTGTGCACGTAGACGGCGAGCGCCTTGATCGTGGTGTCGTCCAGCCGTCCCGCCCAGGCCGGCATCACGCCGTTGCGGCCGTTGACGACCGTCTCCATGATTGTCTCCCTGGAGGGGCCATACAACCAGATATTGTCGGTCAGATTGAGCGCCCCGAGCTCGCGGTTGCCCTTGCCGTCCTCGCCGTGACAGGAGGCGCATTGCTCCGCGAAAACCTTCTTGCCCTTGGCAAGATCGGCGTTGGCGGCAACCTGTAGCTTGGCGAGCGAGCGGACATAATCCACGACCGCGTTGATGTCGGCGCGATTGAGAATGCCGTCGCGCCCGAAAGCCGGCATCGGCCCCATGCGCGTCTTCTCGTCGGTCGCGCGGATGCCGTGGCGGATGGTCTGGGCGATATCGTCGATCTTGCCGCCCCAGATCCAGTCGTCGTCGAGCAGGTTCGGATAGCCCTTGGCGCCGCCGGCACCGGCGCCGTGACATCCGGCGCAATTCTCCCCGAACACCGCCTTGCCCAAGGCGCGGGAGAAGCCGGCAAGTTGCGGGTCGGCGAGAATGTCCGGAAGCGAGGCCGACGCCAGCTTGCCTGTCATGGGCGCGCGCTCGCTGGTCAGCGATTGCAAGTCGTTGACCAGCGCCTGCCGCGAATGCCAGTTGAACAGGCCGATCGTATAGTTCGAGGCCAGCGGCCATGACGGATAGAAAATCCAGTAGCCGATCGACCAGATGATGGTGACGTAGAACAGCCACAGCCACCAGCGCGGCAGCGGGTTGTTGAGCTCCTTCACGCCGTCCCATTCATGGCCGGTCGTGGGAACCCCGGTGACGGGATCGATTGGATTGCGTTCGTTGGCCACGGGTCAGTCTTCTTTCAGGGGGATGCGGCTGGCTTCATCGAATTTCTCCTTCTGTTTCTTGGACGGCCAGAAGGCATAGGCCACCACGCATAGAAAGATCACGACGAAGTAGATCAGGCCCCAGCTTTGGGCGAATTCGGCGAGCTTCTGATAGGTCGACATGCGCCCTCACCGGATGTTGGCTTTGCCGTCATAGAGCTTGAAGTCGATCTGCGTTCCCAGCATCTGCAGATAGGCGATCAGGGCATCGGCCTCGGTGATGCGCTTCGGATCGCCGTCGAAATCGCTGCCTCTCGCCTTCGGATAGCGCTTGGCCATCTGATCGGCATCGGGATGATCGGGAACCGCCTGCCGCTGCAGGTCGGCGCCCGCATTCTCGATCATCTCCTTGGTATAGGGCACGCCCAACACGGCCTGCACCTTCAGATCGTCGGCGATGTGCTCGAAGTTCAGATCGGTCTGCGCCAGCCACGGATAGGCCGGCATCACCGTTCCCGGCACCACCGATTTCGGCGAGTTGAGATGGTCGCGGTGCCATTCGTCGGAATACTTGCCGCCGACGCGCGCGAGATCCGGCCCGGTCCGCTTGGAGCCCCACTGGAACGGACGGTCATACATGCTCTCGGCGGCGAGCGAATAATGGCCGTAGCGCTCCACCTCGTCGCGCAGCGTGCGGATCATCTGCGAATGACAATTATAGCAGCCCTCGCGCACGTAGATGTTGCGGCCGGCCAGTTCGAGCGGCGTATAGGGGCGCATCCCCTCGACCTTCTCGATCGTGCTGCGCAGGTAAAACAACGGCACGATCTCAACCAAGCCGCCGATCGCGATCACGATCAGGATACCGATCACCAGGACAATCGAGTTCTTCTCGAAGATGGCGTGTCTTGCCCAAAGCGACATTTCCGTTACTCCGCCGGCGCCAAAGTGAGCTGGCCGTCCCGCTCGGGACTGGCCGCGCCGACAGCCGAAATCGTCTTCCAGATATTGAACGCCATGATCAGCGCGCCGATCACGAACAGCGCACCGCCGATAGCGCGGATCACGTAGAAGGGATGCATCGCCTCGACCGTCTCGATGAACGAATATTCGAGGAAGCCGAGGCTGTTATAGGCGCGCCACATCAGGCCCTGCAGGATGCCGGACACCCACATCGCCGAGATATAGAGAACGATGCCGATGGTGGATATCCAGAAATGCCAGTTCACCAGCCGCAGCGAATACAGCTGCGGACGATTCCACAGCCACGGCACCAGGCAATAGATCGCACCGAACGAGATATAGCCGACCCAGCCGAGCGCGCCGGAATGCACGTGGCCGATCGTCCAGTCGGTATAGTGCGAGAGCGAATTCACCGCCTTCACCGACATCAGCGGCCCCTCGAAGGTGGACATGCCGTAGAACGCGACCGAAACGACCATCATGCGCAGCACCGGATCGGTGCGCAGCTTGTCCCACGCGCCCGACAGCGTCATGATTCCGTTGATCATGCCGCCCCATGACGGCATCCACAGCATGATCGAGAAGGTCATGCCGAGCGTCTGCGCCCAGTCGGGCAAAGCCGTGTAATGCAGATGATGCGGCCCGGCCCAGATATAGAGGAAGATCAGCGACCAGAAATGCACGATCGACAGCCGGTAGGAATAGACCGGGCGATCGACCCGCTTGGGGATGAAGTAGTACATGATGGCGAGGAATCCGGCGGTGAGGAAGAAGCCGACCGCGTTGTGTCCGTACCACCACTGCACCATCGCATCCTGCACGCCGGACCAGACGATGTAGGACTTGGGCGAGAAGATCGAGAGCGGGATCGCGGCGTTGTTGCCCAGATGCAGCACCGCGATGGTGATGATGAAGGCCAGATAGAACCAGTTTGCCACGTAGATATGCGGCTCGCTCCGGCGCATGATCGTGATCAGGAAGACCAGGAAATACACCACCCAGACGACCGTCAGCCACAAATCCGCATACCACTCGGGCTCGGCATATTCCTTCGACTGGGTGATGCCGAGCAGATATCCGGTGCCGGCAATGACGATGAAGAAGTTGTAGCCGAGCACCACGAACCACGGCGCAATGTCGCCGGCCAGGCGCGCCCGGCAGGTACGTTGCACGACATAGAACGAAGTGGCGATCAGGACATTGCCGCCGAAGGCGAAAATCACCGCCGAAGTATGCAGCGGGCGGACACGTCCGAAGGTCAACCAGGCGATGTCGAAATTGAGCACCGGATAGGCGAGCTGCAGCGCCGCGATGAGGCCGACGGTGAATCCGGCAATGCCCCAGAACACCGCCGCGAGGGTCCCGAACTTGACCGGTCCCATGTTGTAATTAGGCTTGCCGTCGATGAAGAGCGGCGCCGGTCCCGACCGGTCGTAGAACCGGTTGATGATGACGAACACGGACGCGACGCTGGCAGCCGCGAACAGATAGGCATGGAACGCATATTCGGGCGTATAGGCCTTGGCGGCGATGATCAGCGACAGGAAGCCGAGAGTGCCGAAGGCCAGCGCGCTGCCGGCTTCTCCCATGGACATCGACTTGGTAGCTGCCCCCGTATGCGTCATCGGTGTCCGCGTCCCACTCTTGATGATTGTCGACGGCGCAATTGCCGCTAACCACTGACATTAACATCAATTAGCGGGGTACGTGCGGCATTGATTCAGGTCAACGGGCCGTTTCCCGGCATCTTTCCGGGCAATTGCGCTAGGTCAAAGACGATGGTTGCGATTTGAACCAGTTTAGTCTGTGCTTGGGAGGATATTATGGGCTATCGTCACATCACCGGAAGGCAGGGTTTGCTGGAGGGCATCGCCGCCGCCTGGCACGCGCTCCGTCACAGACTGTATCGGAATGCCGCGTTTTCCGCGCCGAATTGCGACGAGGTGAAGCGGATGGCCGTCGAATTCGGGCTGACCGTTCGGGAGCTGAACGACATGATCGCGGAAGGTCCGGACGCCGCCCGGCAGCTTTACCTGAGGCTGGCCGACGAGAGAATCAGCGTCGATTCCGTCGACCTGGAGGCGCTGCGGGACATGCAGCGCTGCTGCGGCCATTGCGATCAAAAGGCGCTCTGCGACCACGAGCTCGAGGACAAGCCGAAGACCGCGAGCTGGCCGAAATACTGTCCGAACGAGCTGACCATCGCAGCTCTGAAAACGTCCCGCCACTGACCATGCTTGAAACCCCGTTCGCCGTCCGGTGCCGCCCTGTGTTGAAAACCGCCGCGGCCGCGCTGGCGGCGGTGCTGCTGCATCAGCCGGCCCCTTCCCTCGCCCAGAGCGCGGAACGCGGCGTGGTGATCGCGCGCACCTATTGCAGCCGCTGTCATTCCATCGACAAGCTGAGCCCGAGCCCGCTCGCCATCGCCCCGCCGTTTCGCGACCTGAAGAAGCGCTATCCGCTCGACAGCCTCGCCGAGTCGCTGGCGGAAGGCATCGTCACCGGCCATCCGACCATGCCGGAATACCGCTTCGAGCCGGACCAGGTCGGCGATCTGATCGCTTTTCTGAAGACGCTCTGAGTTCCGAGACCGGACGCTCGCCGTGCGCGGAAAGCCGCCGCGCGATCAATGCGACATCAGGATCGGCACCGTCATCGATGCCAGGATGTCGCGCGTCATGCCGCCCAGCACGAATTCGCGCATGCGCGAATGGCCGTAGCCGCCCATGACGATCAGCGTGGTGCCGCTGTCCGCCGCGTAGGAGAGCACGGCGTCGGCAACGCTGAGATCGGATGCGGGGATGGATTTTCCCTCCACCTTCACGCCGTAGCGCGACAGGTGATGCAGGATATCGATTTCCGGCAGCGCCTTGGCAGGCTCCCGCGCCGACGTGACGGTGACGAGATCGACGGCCTTGGCATTCTGCAGGAACGGCATGGCGTCGTTCGCGGCCCGCGCGGCGTTGGCACTACCGTCCCAGCAGACGGCAACGCGGTCGAGCGAAAGCGGATCGCGCTGGATATAGGGGACCACGAGAAGCGGCCGCCCGGATTCGAACAAAGCGGCTTCTGCGATCAGATCGAGCGCCGTCTCGTCTTCTTCGCCTGCCTGCGCGACGATGGAGAGATCGAAGGTGCGCGCCAGTTGGCCGAAATAATGCGCCGAGCTGCTGAAATCGAGCTTCACCACCCGCGACGAAAAGGACAGGCCCGCACGCGCGGCCTTGGCATCGAAGGCGGCCTGCGCATCCGTGGCGGTCTTCAGCAATTCCTCGCTGCGCGCGGCGAGCAGATCGGTCGCCATGCCGCCGTCGAACACGGTACCGGGATAGTCGACGCGGTAGGCGAAGGCGACGGCCTCGACATGCGCTCCGAATTTTTCCGCGAGTGCAAGCGCCACATCCGCAGCGACGTCGCGCTGCTTGTCGACGGCGAGGTTGACCAGAAGATCCTTGGGCACGTTCCTGCTCCTCCCGATTGACGGTTGCAGCTTCGGCCGACGACGAGCGTCAGGCGTTCAGGCGCGCAAGCGCCTGCGGATTGCGCAGGACGATCCGGCGCGACGAAGGAATTTCGATCGCATGCAGATTTTCGAGCTGGGTCAGGGTACGCGAGACGGTCTCGATGGTCAGCCCCAGATAATCGGCGATGTCCTGCCGGCACATCGGCAATTCTACAGTCTGGCCCGCCAGCCGGGAAGACATTTCGAGCAGGAACGAGGCCACACGCTCCTGCGCGGTCTTGACCAGGAGCAGCGCATGGCTGCGCGCAAAATTGAGCTCGCGCGCGGTGCAGGCCAGCAGCATCGACATGATGCGCGGTTCGCGCTGCGAGGCTGTCGTCAGGGCCTTGCGGCGGATGACCAGGATGTTGGCATTTGCGACCGCTTCCGCCGACATCGTGTGCCGCGAATCGGCTTCGAGGCCGAACAGGTCGCCCGGAAGATAGAAATTGCCGATCTGCCGGCGACCGTCCTGCAGGATGTTGTAGGTGCGAACGGCGCCGCTGAGCACCTTGTAGATGCACTCGGCCTTCTCGCCTTCGCCGTAGATTTCCTCGTCCTTCTCGAACGGCATGGTCACGCCCAGAAGGGCGGGAGAATCCAGAAGCGGGTCGCGGAAATCCGCAGCCTTTACGGCTTCGCTTGATCCGCCGGTGATTGTTTGGTGAAAGGCTATCGTCTGCATGACAACCCCCTGCTGGTGATGGCGCAAGGGTAGGATTGGCCCGAAGGACGCAAAATTCGGATAATCACCCTAAGGGGTTTTCCGGAGGCGATCCAGGCATGCG
>JBFWWQ010000034.1:0-17602 GCA_050246095.1 Pseudorhodoplanes sp. | reverse complement strand
GCATTCCCGGCTTCCGCATCACACACGGCTTGCACCCCTCTCGCAGCGCAGGCAGGACCTACGCGGCGGCCCCCGCAATGACAAGGCCGGGCTTCCGCCAGCGCATCGGACCGACGATGATCTTCAAGCTGTTTACCCGTTCCATCCCGGCGCGCACCATCGAGGCGCTCTATGGCGCCATCGTGGCGCAGGCCCGCCAGCCTGTCTTCTACCGCGAATACGGGGTTCCGGACACGGTTAACGGCCGTTTCGACATGATCGTCCTGCATCTGTGCCTGTTTCTCGACCGGGTCGAATCCGATGCCGGCGAGCGCGCGGTCGGCCAGCAGGTGTTCGATCTGTTCTGCGCGGAGATGGACGGGCATCTGCGCGAAACCGGGGTCGGCGATCTCACCGTGCCCAAGCGCATGAAGGAAGTCGGCGAAAGCTTCTACGGACGGCGGCAGGCCTATCGGGCCGCGCTTGCCGATCCCGATCCGGCGGTACTCGCGGCCGCGCTCGGGCGCAATGTGCTCGGCCGCGCCCCGGGCGAGGAGGGGGTCGCGGCGGCCCGGCTCGCCGCCTACATGAGACAGGCGCGGGCGCTGCTCGCCGCGACCGCGGACATCGCCGGCGGCCGCCTGGCCTGGCCCGATCCCGGTGCGACAGCGGAAGCGGCCTTGTCGACAGCAGGACGATCGCGATGACCTCGACATCCCTCTGGAGCGTGCCGGTGGCGCTCGACGACGTGCCGCAGACCGGGACGCATGTCGATCTGGCCGCCGACGAGGAAGTTCGCGCGCGCATCGCGCGCATGGCGGGACTGCGCGACCTGCCGCGGCTCGAAGCCTCGTTCGATCTGTTTCGCCGCGGCGAGGATGCGCTGTCGGTGGTGGGGGAGGTGCGCGGCATTGCCGGACAGAATTGCGTCGTCACGCTCGATCCCATCGACAACGAGATTGTCGAGCCGGTCGATCTGATCTTTTCGGCGCGCTCGCACACGCTCGCTTCGGACGACGATGAGCGCAAGGCGACGCTCGCCTTCGCCGATGCCGATCCGCCGGAGCCGCTCGCCGACGGCGTGGTCGATCTCGGCGCGGTCGCGACCGAATATTTCCTGCTCGGGATCGACCCTTATCCGCGCAAGCCCGGCGCGGTGTTCGAGCCGCCGGCCCAGGACCAGGCGGCCGACAGTCCGTTTGCCGCCCTCGCGGCGCTGCGCAAGCGGCGCGAAGGGGAGGAAAAGTGAGGCCGTCGGCCCCTGTTGTAATGAGGCGGCGAAGCGTTATTGTCCCGGCCCGTGGCGGGCCCAGGGGTCGGCCGATCGAGGCGTTGCAGGGGGCCGGCCAGGTCGACCATGTCCGATAAGGTCCGGATTGCGCTTGACGCGATGGGCGGCGACCACGGGCCCGCGGTGGTGGTCCCGGGCGCGCATCTGGCGCTGCGGCGGCATCCCGAAATGGAATTCATCTTTTTCGGCGACCGCGCGGCGATCGAGCCGCTCATCGCCGCGCATCCGGGGCTGCGCGAAGCCTCGCGCATCGAGCATACCGATGTCGCGATCAAGATGGACGACAAGCCGAGCCAGGCGCTGCGCTATGGCCGCTGGAAATCCTCCATGTGGCTCGCCATCGACGCGGTGAAGAAGAAGGACGCCGACGTGGCGATTTCGGCGGGCAATACCGGCGCGCTGATGGCGATGTCGAAATTCCATCTCAAGACCATGGCCGGCATCGAACGCCCGGCGATCGCCGCTTTGTGGCCGACTTTGCGCGGCGAATCCGTCGTGCTCGATCTCGGCGCCACGATCGGCGCCGACGCCAAGCATCTCGTCGACATGGCGGTGATGGGCAGCGCCATGGCGCGCATCCTGCTCGGGATCGAGCGGCCGACCATCGGGCTGCTCAATATCGGCGTCGAGGAAGTCAAGGGCCTGGAAGAGGTGCGCGAGGCCGGGCAGATCCTGCGCGACCGCAACTTTCCGTTCCTCGACTATGTCGGCTTCGTCGAGGGCGACGATATCGGCAAGGGCACCGTGGACGTGGTCGTGACCGAGGGCTTTGCCGGCAATATCGCGCTGAAGAGCGCCGAGGGAACGGCGCGCCAGATCGCGAGCTTCCTGCGCGCGGAGATTTCCAAGACCCGGCGCGCCAAGCTCGGCTATGTGCTCGCGCGAAACGCCTTCCGCGCCTTGTCGGAGAAGCTCGATCCGAGCCGCGCCAATGGCGGGGTGTTTCTCGGCCTCAACGGCATCGTGCTGAAGAGTCACGGCGGCACCGACGCGGACGGATTCGCCGCCGCGATCGAGATCGCCCGCAATGTCGTGCGCCATCGCCTGCTCGGCCGCATCGAACAGATCCTGACGCACGATGTCGGGATTCAGCCCGTCGCGGAGGCCGCGTCTTGACCGTCCGTTCCGTGGTCCTGGGCGCCGGCTGCTACCTGCCGGAGCGCGTCCTCACCAATCACGAGCTCGCGCGCATGGTCGACACGTCCGACGACTGGATCGTGCAGCGCACCGGCATCCACGAGCGCCACATGGCGGCGCCGAACGAATTCACCTCCGATCTTGCGATAAAGGCCGCGCGCGCCGCGCTCGCCGACGCCAAGGTCGAGGCGGAGAGCATCGATCTGATCGTGGTCGCGACCTCGACGCCGGACAATACCTTCCCGGCCACGGCGGTGTCGGTGCAGGCTGGGCTCGGCATCACGACGGGCGCCGCCTTCGACCTGCAGGCGGTGTGCTCGGGTTTCGTCTACGGGCTCGCGACCGTGGACGCGCTCCTGCGCACGGGCACGTTCAGGCGCGCCTTGCTGATCGGCGCGGAGACCTTCTCGCGCCTGCTCGACTGGACCGACCGCACCACCTGCGTGCTGTTCGGCGACGGGGCCGGCGCCGTGGTGCTGGAGGGGCAGGAGCAGCCGGGCGAGCGCACCGACCGCGGCATCCTGACGACGCATCTGCGCTCCGACGGCCGCCACCGCAAGAAGCTGTATGTCGACGGCGGCCCCGGCTCGACCAAGACCGTCGGCCACCTGCGCATGGAGGGGCGGGAGGTGTTCCGCCATGCGGTGACCATGATCACCGACGTGGTGGTCGATGCCTTCAAGGCCACCGGCTACGGCGCCGCCGATCTCGACTGGTTCGTGCCGCACCAGGCCAACAAGCGCATCATCGACGGCTCGGTGCACAAGCTCGGGATCGATCCGGGCAAGGTCATCATCACCGTCGACAAGCACGGCAACACGTCCGCGGCCTCGATCCCGCTGGCCTTCTGCGCCGGCCTTGCCGACGGCCGCATCAAGCGCGGCGACCTCATCATGTTCGAGGCGATGGGGGGCGGCTTCACCTGGGGCGCGGCGCTGGTGCGGCTGTGACCGGACCGGCAACGGGCCCCCGATGTTGCGCTGCCGCAAGACCGGAAAATCTTGCGGCGAAAGGCGATTGACCCTTGTTTTTCAACACCATATCGTCCTGACTTGGATCGCCAAGGATTGGGGCTGATGGCGATGGCGGCGAAAACGGTCACGCGGGCCGATCTGTGCGAGGCAGTCTACCAGAAGGTAGGGCTGTCGCGGACCGAGTCCGCCTCGCTGGTCGAGCTGGTGCTGAAGGAAATCACCGACTGTCTCGAACGCGGCGAGACGGTGAAGCTTTCCTCCTTCGGCTCCTTCGTCGTGCGCAAGAAGGGCCAGCGTATCGGCCGCAATCCCAAGACCGGCAAGGAAGTGCCGATCTCGCCGCGCCGCGTGATGGTGTTCAAGCCCTCCGCGATCCTCAAGCATCGCATCAATGGCGGCGCCGAAAGCACCGCCCCCACGGAAGACTGACGCGCGACCGGGAGCGCCATCGTGGACAGCAAGGCGCCGGATGCATTCCGCACCATCAGCGAGGTCGCCGACGACTTGCGCGTGCCGCAGCATGTGCTGCGCTTCTGGGAAACGCGCTTCGCGCAGATCAAGCCGATGAAGCGCGCCGGCGGCCGGCGCTATTATCGCCCCGACGATGTCGATCTGCTGCGCGGCATCCATCACCTGCTCTATGGCGAGGGCTACACCATCCGCGGCGTGCAGCGCATCCTCAAGGAGCAGGGCATCGGCTTCGTGCAGGAAGTCTGGCAGCCGGGCGCCGAACAGCCGCCGCACGGCATGCCCGAGGACGAGGGGCCTGCGCGCCGCCGCCTGACCGTCAGCCGGCCGGCCTATCGCGACGAGGAAGACGAGGACGAATTCGGCGACGAGCCGCTGCCCGAGCCGACCCCGCCGGCCGCGCGCCGCGCGCAGGCGCCGTCGCCCGCACCGGCGCCGCCCGCCCCGCAGGCCGCGCTGCCGCGCGATGACCTGCGCAAGCTGGAAGCCACCTTGTTCGAACTCGGCGAATGCCGCCGCATCCTGGACGCGATCCTGGAAGGCTCCGGCCGCTAGATATAACGGGAAAGGACAATCATGGTGCGAGTCGTTCTCGCGGCCATTGTCGCAATGGCGGCGCTATGGGCCATCGACCGGCAATTATTCGCGGGCCGCTACGCACCTCCCACCGTGACGGTGCTGAAGAAGGCCGGGGCCGCCATCTGGCCTTTCTGACCGCCAGTCCTGCCGGCATGCCCGGCCGCATTTGATCTGCGTCAATGGCTGTGGAACCCGGCCGGGCGGGAAGAAATCCTCCGCAGCCGCAAGGATTTGGATGAGACCGCGGCGAGAAGAAAGCGTGAACGGACACGCGGGATTGCCGCGGGCGGCGAGCCGCGTTCAGGCGGAACCGGGCGGGGCACCGTCTTTCACCTCGGCCTTTGGGAGCGGTCGCCCGCAAAGCGGGCCGGATGCCGGGCCGGGTTTATGGTGCCGGCAAGCGTGTCGGCCCTAGAATGAACCTTGTCGTTCGGCCGGAAGCGGGTGCGATGGCGGCATGAAGAACGTTCCTGTCTTCGTTCTCCTCGGGCCTTTTCTTTCGTGGCTCCTGTGCCTCGCCTTTGCCTTCGCCATAACCCCCGAAGGTCAGCCGATTTTCGAGGACGCGCGGTATTGGCCGGCCTCGTTCATGGTCTGCTATGCCTTCGCCATTCCTCCGCTGCTGCTTACGGCGTGGATGGACCGCAGACTGTCTCATTATCGCTGGCGCTTCCTCGTCTGCGGCCTGGCGGGGTTCGGCATGGCGACCGCGCTGCACTACATGATCACCCATGAGGGCGGTTCCGAAGCGAACATGCAAAAATTCTACGAGTATTGGTTCCCCGTCGGCCTCGTCTGGGGATTGCCGGCCGCAATTTGCTCGTTCCTGCACGGCTTCGTCGAGAAGCCCGGCGACCCGGTGGGACATGATTGCGGGCCGGCCGGGCCGGACAGGTGAGGAATGGTCGGAGCGGCGGGATTTGAACCCACGACCCCTAGTCCCCCAGACTAGTGCGCTAACCGGGCTGCGCCACGCTCCGAACCTTTAGTTTCGCTCGCTTGCGGCGCGATCGCCCGGACCGTGCTTGCGGTTTCCCATTCTCTTGGGAACACGCTGGCCGGGCATTCTTGCCGCGGGCCGGCTGGGGAGGCCGGTCCGGCGGGCCTTATAGGCGGGGTGGGTGGTTTCGACAATGCCTTGATGGCAGCCGGCCGTGGCCTGTCGGTGGGCGCCCGAGAAGACACGCATGCCGACCCGGTCCGCGCGTGCGCCAGCCCGCCCGGAGCGCCGTCGCTGCTATGCTGCGGGAGCCGGACAGGGAGAGAGGCATGGTCGACGCAGCCGCATTCGCAGACAAGGCCAAAGCGGAGCTTAGGCGCGAGCTCCGTTCCGTGATGCCGGAGGATGCCGCGACCCGCGTCATCGGCGCCATCGAGAACCTGATCGAGGCGACGGTGCTGATCCGCATCACGCAGTTCCGGCCGCCGTCCGGCTAGAGTGTGATGGCTTGAGTTTGAAGCGACGAGGGTGCCGCGACAAAGGTTAGTTCCCTCTCCCCACCCCACTCGGGTTTACCCGAGTGGGGCAATGTCAACTCGGCCGAAGTCGGAAATATCCGACTTCGGCTGGGGGAGAGGGTTAGGGTGAGGGGAGTTAAAAGCGCATGGTTGCACCGTAACTTCATGCGGCCCATTGAACCAAAAACCATGCTTGCCACAAGTATCGATAGCGACGTTCGTGATGCTGCCTTCCATCGCAAATAGCGGTGCATCGTCGCCCCATTCGGTGCGCCACGCATTCTCCGCAACATTGCCGATGAATACATTCTCCACGACAGGTTTGAACCCGTAGATCCAAATTCCATTGCCCGTGCTGTTGTTCGCCGAATTTCCATCAATTTCGATGTTGTAGAGGGACCAGTTCTGCAAGCCGGCGGTCGATCCGCTGCCCCAGAGACTGTTCACGTTGGATGGACCGTAGAGCACGGTCCGATCGATACCGTTCGCGAGCTTGAGGACCGCCGCACGCGGCGCCTCGCCCTGCAGCAAAACATTCGACTTGAGTTGCAAGCCGCCCAAGGCGCCGCCACCCGGTTCTGCGCCGATAAGATAGATTCCCTTTGGAAAATAAACGCAGCCACCGCCAGCCGTGGCAACAGCATCTATGGCCGCTTGAATGGCGGCGCGATCATCAGTCGTGCCGTTTCCAGCAGCGTTGTACGGATTCAGCTTGACGTTCACGTTAAGCGTGGACATTCGCCGCTCCTTTCAATCGATGCACCAAAAACGCAATTGACCAGACGTGTCGACTGGATCAATCGCGAGGCATGATGGAGCGTCGTGTCTGTTGATATTGTGGCGATCCCTGTCTCTCTGCTCGATCGGGTTTTGCCAAGAATTTTTTGGCGAATCTTTTTCTCGGAATTCGAGCGATGCCCAGTCAATTTAATTGCGGGTATGTAGGTATTTGCATTGGTGGTCTGTGGTACAAAAAATATCCGCCTCATGTATCCGTATTGTCAGCCGCGCGGACTGGGCCGCGGAGCATCGCCGCAACCGAGAAGGCGACGCTGACCGCATAGACGATCGCGTAGCCCCACAGGAAGCCGGCGATGTCGGTCCCCGCAAGGAAGGCGATGCCGGTCATCAGCGTGAGCGCGACGCCAAGGCCCGCCGCGATCAGCGCGAGCTGGCGGAAATAGCCGGTATGCAGGAGGAGCGAGTTCGCCACCGTCTGCGCCACATTCGCCAGCAGCAGCACGATCAGGATCGGGGTCACGGCGGCGGGCATGGTCGCGGCCGGGCCGAGCAGCAGCGCGAAGAGCGGCGCGGCGCCGAACAGCAGCAATGCGCACAGGGCGATGGCCGGGAGCAGGCACAAGGCGGCGGCGAGCAGCGTGGCCTTGACCAGCGCGGGCCGGTCCTTTTCCGCGAGCGCACGGGTCTGGCGCGGCACCGCGACGTCGCAGCCGGCCGCATACAGGATCACGGTGCCGCGGAAAATCTTGAACGTGGTGTCGAGGACGATCACCGGCGCGCCGAGCCCGAAGGCGAGCGGAACGACGAGATAGGGAAAATTGGCGATGTAGAATTCTGCGGCGGAGAAGGTGCCTGTCCGCAGCGCCTCCGGCCTGTTGGCGCGGAAGAAGCTGCGGAAGCCGCGCAGCACCCCGCCGCGCGGCCAGCGCAGCGCGCCTTCCCGCACGAGCTTGCGGATGGCGGACGCGAACAGGATGCCCCAGAGCAGGTTGGAGAGGACCAGGAACGCCATCAGCGGCAGGCCGGCCAGCATGGCCAGCATGATCGCGATATGGCCGATGCGCCGGATCGCCTCGTGCGTCTCGAAGAAGATGAACCGGTCGACCGCCACGCTGACGAAGCGGATCACGAACCAGACCAGGTTGAGGGAGACGAACAGGAAGAACAGCGCGAATTCGAGCGCCTGCTGCAACGGCGCGCGCAGGATCAGCAGGACGATGCCGCAGGCGAGGGTGCCGAGGCCGGCCGCCGTCGCGTAGAGCATGAGCACGGACGCCGACTGGCCGGCCACGTTGCGGTCGCGCCGCCCGGCGAGATAGGCCTCGCGCTGGCGCACGAACAGGATGCGGGTCAGCCCGAAATCCACCAGCCACAGCGTGACGCCGAGCGTGCCGACCAGGATGAACAGCGAGAAGCGTTCCGGGCTGAGCACGCGCGCGAACACGAAGGTCTGGATCAGGCCCGCGACCAAGGCGCCGCCGGCGGTGGCCGAGCGCAGGAACAGATAGGGCAGCGAGACGAAGCGGTCGGCCATCGGGTTGCCGGTCTGGCGGGCCGTCTTTCGGCGCCGGTCGGAGGGCTGCGGGAGCGCGCGGTGCGGCAATAAGCCTAGCGGCCGAGGTCTGAAGAAATCGCTTAAGCGGGCGCCGCTCACGGACCGTTTACCGGGCCATGCGATCACCGGCAGGACAGGAGGAATACGCGCCATGACCGTAGCAAGCGGCACGCCGGCCGTCAGCGTCATCGTGCCCTGCTACAATGGCGGGCGCTTCATCGACCAGCTCGAGGCGACGCTGGCGGGACAGCGCTTCCGCGATTTCGAGATCATCGTCGTCGACGACGGCTCGCGCGACGACACCGCGCAGCGTCTGGCGCGCCTGCCGCCGGATTTCCGCGTCATCCATCAGGCCAATCAGGGGCCGGGGGCTGCGCGCAACACCGCGATCGAGGCGGCGCGCGCCGCGATCATCCTGGCGCTCGATTGCGACGACCAGCTCGACCCGACCTATCTGGAGGAGACGGTGGCCGCGATGCGCGCGGCGCCCGCCGATGTCGGGTTTCTCTTCACGCATGAGCGGCTGAGCGGACAGCGCGCGGGGATCGAGGCCCGCTATTTCAAGCCGTTCGACCAGCTCTTCATCAACCGCGTGCCGTCCTGCCTGATGTTCCGCAAGCAGGCCTGGCGCGATGCCGGCGGCTACGACGCGCGCATGCGCGAGGGCTACGAGGACTGGGAATTCACCATCGCGATGGCTGCGGCGGGCTATCGCGCGATCGAAATCCCGAAAGCCCTGTTCACCTATCGCGTCAGCGACGAAGGATTGCTGCTGCGCCTGTCGTCGAAGATGCATGCGCCCTTGTGGCGGCGCATCCGCCGCAAGCACCGCGACCTCTACCGCCTGCGCAGCGTGCTGAACCTGTGGTGGCAGGGGCGGCGGCAGCCCGGCGATCTCACGCTGTGGAAGGCGCTCAACCTGCTCGGGCTCGCCACTATCCTGCCGGACGGCTGGTTCAGCGCGCTGGTGCACCGCGTGCGCGCGGTCAAGATGGCGCGCGAGCGGACGGCGAAGCCGGCCTAGCAGGCTGTTGAAGAAGTCAATGTGTCGTCGTATCTGGATTCCGGAATGGCGTCATGGCCGGGCGAAGTCCCGGCCATCCATGTCTTGCTTGCCGATCCCTCATCAAGACGTGGATGCCCGCGACGAGCGCGGGCATGACGGACTTGCAAAATTCACCGTCGCCGCATACAGGCCCCAGATCACGCCGACCAGCAGGTAATAGTGGCGCCAGTGGTCGGTATCGACGATGGCGCTCTCCAGGCACAGGCCGAAATAGGTCGCGTAGACCGGGATCAGCATGTCCTGCCAGGGCGTGCGCGTTATCACCGCGCGGTAGCCGACGACGAGCGTGGACAAGGTCAGCGCGATATAGGCGATGCCGCCGAGCCAGCCGTGGTTGAGGAAAGTGCCGAGATAGGAATTGTGCGAGACCAGGCCGTATTGCACGGCGAACACCCACGGGCCCATGCCGTTGGGATTGACCAGGATTTCCTCGATGCTGCGCTGCTGGATGTTGAAGCGGCTGCCTTCGGTGCCGGTATCGTAGGCCTGCAGCAAGGTCGCCCGCTGCAGGAACATCTCGCGCACGTCCTCGATCGACACCAGGACCGCGACCAGCAATGCGATGGCGCCGACCGCCCCGAGCCCCATCATCACGATGCGGCGGCGGCTGCGCGCATCCGGGCGCGTCAGGATCATCAGCACGAACATCGTGAAGGCGGAAATCGTGAAATGTCCCCAGGCCGCGCGCGAGAAGGCGAGCAGGAGGCCGAACAGGATGATGCAGCCGCAGACGATGTAGCGCAGCTTGAACACGCCGGCGAGGAAGCGCTCGGCGATCATCAGCAGCGGCAGGATCAGGAACGGGCCGAAAATGTTCGGGTCCTTGAACGTGGACACCGCGCGGCTGTTCATCAGGAACATCTGCTCGGCGCCGGCAAACAGCTTGAAATAGCCGGCAATGCCGAGCAAAGCCGCGATCGCGGCGGAAGGGATATAGGCCGCGCGCAGGATGCGCAGGCGGCGCACGCAATCGTCGCTGAACACGAAGGCGAAGATCACGCCGCTGATCGCGAGATAGATCGAGATGAACATGAACTTGACGCCGTCCTGGTAGTCCATCACCGGGATCATGGACATCAGGCCGCCGAGCTCGAGCAGGAACAGCAGCATCACCAGCGGCATCACCTTGCGGTCGATCGGCACCCGCGCGAGCAGGCAGGCGAAGCCGAGCACCATCGCCAGGAATTCGTACGGCGCCGGCTGCACGATGGTGAGGAAGCTCGACAGGATGCAGATATAGAGCATCGTCTCGAGGAACAGCGTCCCGAGCCGCGGGGGAGAGACGGGAATGGCCGGCGCAGCCGCGAAGGGCCGCGCGTCATCGAGCGTGATCAATACGCATTCTCGGTCTTGAGCAGTGCGAACGGCGTCATCAGAACGATGTAGAGATCGAACAGCAACGACCAGTTCTCGATATAGTAAAGGTCGAACTCGACGCGCTTCTGGATCTTCTCCTGCGTGTCGGTCTCCCCGCGCCAGCCGTTGATCTGCGCCCAGCCGGTGACGCCCGGCTTCACCCGGTGGCGGGCGAAATAGCCGTCGACGGCGTCGTCATAGAGCTTGGCCGCGGCCTTGGCATTGACCGCATGCGGGCGCGGGCCGACGAGCGACAGGTTGCCCTTGAACACCACGTTGAAAAGCTGCGGCAATTCGTCGAGGCTGGCCTTGCGGATGAAGCGGCCGACACGGGTCACGCGCGGGTCGCCCTTGGTCACCAGTTTGGAGGCGGTCGCGTCGGACTGGTCGACATACATCGAGCGGAACTTGTAGACCTCGATCAGGTCGTTGTTGAAGCCGTAGCGCTTCTGCTTGAACAGGACCGGGCCGCGGCTGTCGAGCTTGATGGCGACCGCGATCAGCAGCATCGCCGGCGCGGCCGCGAACAAGGCGAGGCCGCCGACCAGGCGGTCGAACAGCCATTTCATCACATAGTCCCAGTCGGCGATCGGCCGGTCCGCAACATCGATCGTCGGCACGCCGCCGACATAGGAATAGGTGCGCGGGCGGAACCGCAGCTTGTTGCTGTGCGCGGACAGGCGGATGTCGACGGGCAGCACCCACAGCTTCTTCAGCATCTGCAGGATGCGGGATTCCGCCGAGATCGGCAGCGAGAACAGCACGAGGTCGACGCGGGTGCGGCGGGCGAATTCCACCATGTCGTCGACGGTGCCGAGCTTGGGCAGGCCGGCGCAGAAATTCGGCGAGCGGTCGGAGCCGCGATCGTCGAACACGCCGACCACGCTGACGTCGCTGTCGGTCTGCGCGCGCAGCGCCTTGATCAGCTGTTCGCCGGCTTCGCCGCCGCCGACAATGGCGGTGCGGCGGGTGAGGCGGCCCTCGCGCGTCCACGTCTTCATGCGCCGATAGAGCACGAGGCGCGCGCCGACCAGCGCCAGCATGCCGAAGCCGTAGAAGCTCGCGACCCAGACCCGCGAATAGACCATGCCGATGCGCGCGAAGAAGGAAACCGCGGTCACGATCAGGAACACGATCGACCAGGCGGAAATCAGCCGCGCGATCTGGCTGACCGGCCGGCGGAAGGCGTTGACGTCGTAGATGTCGGCGGCCTGGAAGGCGAGCAAGGCGAGCGCGGAAATCGTGCCGACCGCTGCGGCATAGGTCCAGACCGGCCCGCCGCCCGGCCACACATAGCCGATATAGGCGAGGGTGCCGACCAGCGTCATGATCAGCAATTCGATGCCGCGCACGGCGCCCGAAAGCACGATCGGCGAGAAGGCCGGCGCGGTCTGTTCGGAGGCAACCGCCAGCGCCGCCGGCGACAAGGCGGGTGTCCGGCGCGGCACCGGTTGCGCGTTGACGAGCGCGGCCGCCGATGCGGGCGACGCACTCAGGCTAGGCTGAGCACTCTGGACCATGACGCACCCTCGGACTTTCATTCCCGGCTTTGCCGGTGAAGTCCTTGTTTCCCTGTGCGCCGGTCTTATGCGAAAAGTTTCAATAAATGCTTATGGCTGGCTCATAAACCGCGCTTCGCCTGCAGCGCGTCGCGATAGGCCGCAAGCCCGCTTTCGACCATGCGATCGAGCGAAAAGTCGCTGCCGATGCGCCGCTGCAAGACCGCGCCGGTCGCGCGCATGGTTGCCGGATCGTTAACGGCCGCCGCGATCGCCGCGGCCAGCGCCGCCGGATCGCCGGCTGCGATCAGGCGATGCGCGAGCGGACCGTAGATTTCGGGGATGCCGCCGACGCGCGTGACGATCATCGGCAGGGCTGCGGCGGCGGCTTCCAGCACGATATAGGGCAGCGATTCGCCCAATGAGGGGATCACCAGCACGCGCCCGCGCGCAAAGGCTTCACGGGCGGGCATCGGGCCGGTGAAGCGGACGAGTTGATCGAGGCCGAGCTGCGTGCATTGCGCCCTGAACGCATCGCGGTCGGGACCGTCGCCGGCCAGCGTCGCGCTGACGCGCTGCCCGCGCTCGCGCAAGGCCGCGAGCGCCTCGAGCAGCACCTGCACGCCCTTCAGCAGGCGCAATTCGCCGACGAAGACGAGATCGGTCGCATCTGCCGCCGGCGCGATGCCCGACCATTGCGCAAGGCTGACGCCGTTATGCACGACGCGCGCCAGCGCAGGCGTGCCCACGCGCTCCTGGAACAGCGCCTGCGCGTAGGCGCTTTCGAACAGGAACAGGTCGGTGCGCCGGCGCAGGAATTTCTCCAGCGTCAGATAGACGAGGCCCGCGGGCGTCCCGGGACGGTAATGCAGGCTGCCGCCATGCGGGGTATAGGCGCGCACCGGACCGTCGCCGGGCGCGGCGAGGCGCGCATAGGCCGCGCCCTTGGCGCCGTGGCCATGCACGATGTCGGGCGAGACTTCCGCGATCCGGCGCCGCACGGCACGAACGGCGGAAAGATCGCGCGGGTCGAGCTGACGGCCCATCGGGATGCGCAGCAGGCCGAGCGCGAGCGAGCCGGAGAGATCGGCGAAAGCGCGCCCGGCGGCCTCGCCCCCGGTCAGGCTGTCGGCGACGATCCCGACTTTGTGGCCGCGCGCGCTCTGGCCCTGCGCCAAGTCCAGGACATGGCGGAACAGTCCGCCGACCGGCGAGCGGAAGACATGCAGGATGTTCAGCGCGTGCGCCGCGTCGGCCATGTACCGCCCCCGACGCTGCGCCCTGCGCGGCGTCCCCGGGCCGATTAAGGGGCCTGCGCACTTAACAAATCCTCATCCTGCGCCCGCCGCACATTAACGGGGCGGAAACCATAATCTCCTTAACTCGAAGCCTGCGAAGCGAAGTGAGTCCTGTGGAGTCGGTCATGGTTGCGGTTGAGGGCGGCGTATCCGGTCCGGGCGGCTTCGGCGGCCAGCTCGATCTGAAGGCTCTCGGCCAGTCGCTCTGGCGCAAGAAGTGGCGCGTCATCGTTCCCTCGGCGGCGGTCGCGCTGCTGGCGCTGGTCGGTGTCAATCTGCTCACGCCGCAATACAAGTCGGAGGCGCGCCTGCTGGTCGAGGGGCGCGAGAACGCCTTCCTGCGCCCCGACGCCGAGCGCCAAGGGCAGGCCAATATCGATCCGCGCACCCTGGTCGACCTCGAAGCGCTGATGAGCCACGCGCAGATCCTGCAGTCGCGGGAAGTGGCGCTGCAGGTCATCAAGGAGCTCAACCTCGCCGACAACCCGGAATTCGACCCGGCCAAGCGCGGGGTTTCCGTCGTCTCCGTCTTCCTGTCGCTGCTCGGCCTCGGCAAGGATGCCCTGCGCCAGACGCCGGAAGAGCGGGTGCTCACCGCGTTCAACAAGCGCCTCAACGTGCTGCCGATCGACAAGTCGCGCGTGATCCTGGTCGAGTTCCAGTCCGCCGATCCGCAGCTTTCCGCCAACGTCGTCAATGCGGTGATCGATGCCTATTTCCGCGTGCAGCGGCAGACCCGGCAGGAGCAGAACCGCGCCGCCAGCCGCTGGCTCGCCGCCGAAATCGACAAGCTGCGCCCGCATGTCGCCGACGCCGAGCAGCGGGTCGAGGCGTTCCGCGCCAAGGCCAACCTGTTCGTCGGCACCAACAATACCAATCTCGCCAACCAGCAATTGACCGATCTCACCGGCCAGCTTGCGCAGGCGCGCGCGCAGAAGGCAGACCTGGAGGCGCGCTCGCGCGCCATCCGCGAGATGCTCAAGAGCGGCAAGCCGGTGGAATCCTCCGACATTACCGGTTCGGAGCTGATGCGCCGCCTGATCGAGCAGCGCGTGACGCTGCGCGCGCAGCTCGCCGAACAATCCTCGACCCTGCTCGACCAACATCCGCGCATCCGCGAATTGCGCGCCCAGATCGCCTCGCTGGACATGCAGATTCGCAGCGAGCTGGAGAAGCTCGTGCGCAGCATCGAGAACGACGCGCGCATTGCCGGCGGCCGCATCGAGACCACGAATCTCGCCATCGACCAGGTCAAGCGCCAGATCGGCGGCCTCAGCAGCGAGGACGTGCAGCTGCGCTCGCTCGAACGCGAGGCCAAGGCGCAGCGCGACCTGCTCGAATCCTATCTCGCCAAATACCGCGAGGCGACCGCGCGTGAATCCCTCGACACCGCCCCGAGCGACGTACGCATCATCTCGCGCGCCACGCCCTCCAACGTGCCGGCCTTCCCGAAGAAGGTCCCGATCGTCGTGATCGCCACTATGGCGACCGCCTTCGCCGCCGCCACCCTGATCGTCACCGGCGAATTGCTCGGCGGCGAGAACCGGGCGCCGGCAAGGGAGAGCGGGAAAACGGCCAGTCTCTACGCGCGGTTGCGGTCGCTGCGGCTGCGTCCGCGCAAGGCCGAAGACGGACCCGCGCCGGCCACCGCATCCCTGCCGATGCCGATCGAGGAACTCGCGACGGCGTTGCGCCAACTGGGCGAGGCCGGCCGCCGCATCACCGTGATCGGCGCCGCGCGCCATGTCGGCACCACCATGACGGCGCTCGGGCTGGCGCGGCATCTCGCGCGCCAGGGTCGCACCATCCTGGTCGATCTTGCGCTCAATGCGCCCAATCTGTCCGTGGTCTCCACCGATCCCGGCGCCCCCGGCCTGGCCGAACTCGTGCGCGGCACCGCCTCGTTCGGGCAGATCGTGACGCGCGACCGTTTCTCGCCCGTACATCTGGTGGCGGCCGGGCAGGGGATCGAGCCTGCCGCGATGCTGGCCTCGCCACGTCTGGCGATGACGCTCGAGGCCTTCGCGCGCACCTACGCGCATGTGGTGATCGATGCCGGCGCGGTGCCGGAAGTCGATGTGGCGCCGGTCGCGCGCTTTGCGCCGCGTGCGGTGCTGGTGGCCTCCGATATCGCGGCGCCCGACACGCTCGCGGCGCGCGACCGGCTGCTCGCCGCGGGCTTCAGCGATGTCACGATGGTGCTGGGCGGCGGTGCCGCGGAAAGCGCGCCGCAGGCGCCGGCGGCGGCATAGAGCGTTTTCGAGCGAAGCAGGTACCGGTTCGCGTCCAGAAAATGCGATCAAGCAAAGGAATCTGAAGCACGTTCCGATTCCATGCAAAGCGAACGTGCTTTAGTCGTCGGCGCCGTTCGGCTCGCGCCGGTTGCGGTTGAGGGTGCGGCGCACGAACGAGGCGACCGACCACAAGGCGGGATTGTGCTTGATCTCGCTCTTCAGTGCGAACAGGCCGCGAACCGCCGGCGCGGCCAGCTTCGCGCGCGGGGAGAGCGGCAAGATGCTGTCGAAAATCGGCTCGATCGTCTTGCAGAAGAAGGTCTTGTAGCGCGCCTCGCCGGGGCCGACATCGAAAACCTCGAAGCCGCGATCGGCGCAGTCGACGATCAGATGCTGCAGCAGGATCAGGCCCGGGCTGTAGCGCGCATGGTCGCTGCCGGTATGTGAGTTGAACATCGAGGTGTAGCGGCGCCCGTCATGGATGCCGGAGAACAGCGCCAGCATCTCGCCGTCGCCCGCCAGCGCATGCAGTTCGATCACCGGGGAGCCGCGATCCAGCCCCTCGTGGCAGGCGGCGCGCACAAAGGCTTCGAGGCCGGGATGGGCGAACACATTGTCCAGTCCGAGCGCGGCGAGCTTCGCCGCCTTCTGCGCGAAAAAGGCATCGAGGCACCAGTCCACCTCCGCCGCCGTCGCGGCGCGCAGATAACGATAGCCGGGCAGCTTGGCGAGCTTGCGCTCCTTGTTGCGCAGGCGCGAGCGCATGGAGCCGCTGAGCTCGCACTCGATCACCTCCTTGCCGGGCCGTCCCGCGAGATTGAGGATGAAATTGTCCTCGGTCGAGCGATGCCGCGGCAGCAGAGCGAAGGGATTGGCAAAGCCGTTCCAGGATTGCGGCTGCGCGAACAGGGTGACGAAATCGAGATCGGGCGCGCGTGAGGCGAGCTGCTGCAGGGCCGCGTGCATGGCGGCGCCGTCGAACGCCGCGTGCGGCGACCACAGGCCGACATTCAGCGTCGCATGCTTGCCGCCGAAGAAGGAGGCGGTCCGGAACGGCCCGAGCTCCCCGCGCAGCAGCGGCCACAGGAACAGCGCCTCGCCGGCGGCATCGAAACCTGCGACAATCAGCGGCACTTGGTGCTGCGGGCGGCTGACGGCCTCGTCCCACAGCCTGATCCAGTGGAAATGCTGGTAGGGGGAGGCCACGCCGTGGCGTTCCAGCGACCGCCAGAGCGGGGCGAAAGCCTCGATTTCATGGGCGATTTCAATGCGCGCGAGCCTCGGGCCCGTGCCGGCCGGAATTGCCGCGTCGCGTTCCGGTTCCCGAAGCGCCATGTTCATCCGCGGTCGTCCCCAGCCTTGATCCGGCCGCCACGCTCGCAAACAATTCTCAATAAAGCGTTCTTATGATCGCGCCGTTTTCGGGGAGTGAAGTGCTTGTCGGGCTTCAGGAAATCGGTCATCCGGGCGGGCTTTGAGACGCTCTATTTCAGCGGCGCGCACCATTTCATGCGCCCGTTCGTGGGCGGCGTCGGCGTCATCCTGACGCTGCACCATGTGCGCCCCGGCCGGATCGGTGCGTTCCAGCCCAACCGCCTGCTGGAGGTGAACCCGCATTTCTTCTCGCGGGTGATCCGCCACCTGCGGCGTTCGGGGGTCGATCTGGTGTCGCTCGACGAGATGCGTCGACGCCTGGTCGAGCAGGATTTCCGCCGCCGCTTCGTCTGCCTGACCTTCGACGACGGCTATCGCGACGTGATGCAATGGGCGTATCCGGTGCTGCGCAAGCACGAGGTGCCGTTCGCGCTCTATGTCCCGACCAGCTTCCCCGACCGCGTCGGCGAACTCTGGTGGCTGGCGCTGGAGCGCGTGATCGCCGCGAACCGCCGCATCGGGCTGACGGTCGACGGCGAAGACCGCCGTTTCGACACCGAGACCGCGCAGCAGAAGCAGGAAGTGTTCGACAG
>JBFWWQ010000033.1:0-18113 GCA_050246095.1 Pseudorhodoplanes sp. | reverse complement strand
CGGTCGAATAAGCCTACGTAAAATCGCTCGATGCCGAAATCGATGGGACTTGAAAGCTTCGTCTCCTGTCCGCTTTCCAGCGATACCAGCGCGAGCCCGGTGCGATACGCCGCCAGGATGCTGCCGTCCTGGCGCAGCGCAATCGATCCCGGCATGCCGGAAACCGGGAAGGTCTCGGTCTTGCCGCTGCCCAGAGCGTGCCGGAACACCTTTCGCTGGGTGACGTCGATCCAGTAGATCGTTTCGTCCTTCGCCGACCAGAGCGGCCCTTCGCCCAGGTCGGCGACGATCTCGGTGAGCGGCTCGACCGCGATTGTTTTCATTATTCTCTCCTCATGATTCTGCGATGCCGGGCGCGCCATCGCGCTCCGGCTCGGCATTCGGCGGCTTGTCGGGGCAGTGGCGGTAGACGAACAAGGCCAGCGCGAGCACGGCGGCGAGCGTTGCGAAAATGATGCTGTAGTCACGCTCCGTCAGGCTGGTCGCGCCGGGCGCGAGCACCCCCGCGATCAGTCCCGTCAGGCCCTGCAGGGCACCGGCGCCCGCCAGCACGGCGGTATTGACGATGGTCACGCCGCGTCCCATCAGCCGATCGGGATAGAAACTGCGGCCGTGCGCGATGATCACGATGGTATAGCCGCTGAAGGCGCCGATCAGCGCGAAAGCGACGGTGACGGCGAAAACCGGCATTCTCGGCTGCAGCGCGAGCGCGGTCAGCACGCAGGTCGTGCCGAGGCCGCAGGCGACGATAATCCGTTTGCGCGTGTTCAGGATGCGGTCGAGCGGGGCGAGCGTGAAATTGCCGACGATCATGCCGGCCGCAAGCCAGAAGATGACGCTGCCGCGCGCCGTCGTGTCGAGGCCGTGCATGTCGTAGAGAAACGGGCCGCCCCAGAGGCCGAGGATGCAGCTGATCATGGCGAAAGCCGCGCCCGCGATCACCAGCAGCGGCCACAGATCGCGGATCGCCAGCACTTCGAGCACGCCGCGCCAGGCCTGTGCCAGGGTTTCGGGCGTGCGCGTATGGAAAGGGTGGTCGTCCGGCGCGTCGCGCACGAACAGCGCGCTGGCCAGCGCCAGCACGGCGGTGATGCCGCTGACCGCGAGATAGCTGTTGCGCCAGCCGATCTCCGCCGACAGCAGCGCCATCGGGACGGTCGCCGAGAGATTGCCGATCTGGCTCAGCCCGAGCAGCACGCCGACCACGGTCGCGAACCAGGCGGCCGGATACCAGCGGGTGGTGGCGACGATCGCCGCCATGCCGATCGCGGCGACGCCGAAACCCATGCAGATGCGGCCCAGAACCAAGCTGGTGCCGCCCTGCGCGGTCGCGAACAGCAGCGACCCGGCGACGACCGTGAGCAGCATGAAGGGGATGGTGCGGCGCGGGCCGTAGCGGTCGAGCAGGATGCCCGCGGGAATCTGCAGGATCGCGGCGGTCACGAACAGCGCGCCGCTGAGCAAGCCGAGCACCTGCGCGCTGACGCCGACATCGCGCATGATATCGGGCGCGACCACGACATGCGCATTGCGATAGAACTGGCTGACCATCGTGATCAGCGCGCAGATCGTGGCGACGCGCAAGGCCGGCGCCCAGCTCCGGCGTACGGAAGGATCGGCGGCGGCCGTCACAGGGCCGGCTTCAGGAGAATCCGCCCGACCGAGTGCCCGCTCTCGACATCCCGCTGGGCATCGGCCGCCTTTTCGAGCGGCATTTCCGCCGTGATGACCGGCTTGACCAGGCCGAGCCGCACCAGCTCCAGCGAATCCTGAAGCTGCTTGCGCGAGGTGCTCTTGGCGCTCTTGATGGAAATGTCGCGGAGGAAAAGCTGCGCGGGATTGAGCTGCACGAACTCGCCGGTGAGCTGACCGACGAAAATCCAGCGCGCGCCCATCGCCAGGCTCTTGCGCGTCGGCTGAAACAGCACGCTGCCGACATTGTCGATCGCAACGTCCACGCCTTCGCCGCCGGTGACTTTCTTGACCGCGCCGGAAAAATCCTCCCCGCGCCCGGTCACCACCACCTCGTGCGCGCCGGCATCCTTGATGATCTGCGCCTTCTTGTCCGAGGTCGTGACGGCGACCACGAAGCCGCCCGCGGCGCGCGCGATCTGGATGCCGTGAATGCCGAGCCCCCCGCCGGCGCCGGTGACCAGCACCTTGTCGCCCGGCTCGACATGCGCCACGTCGCGAATGGCGTTGAGCTCGGTGCCGATGGCGCAGGCCACGATCGCGGCCCGGTCGAGGGGGACGCCGTCCGGCACCACGGTCACGTTGTCCTCTTCGACGCAGACGAATTCCGCGTAGCCGCCGTTGATCCCCATGTCGCCGAGGAATTCGCGCTCGTCGCAGGACGTCTCGCGCCCGTCGCGGCAATAGCGGCAGCGGCCGCAGATGTGGCGGCGCTGGACGGTGGTCACGCGGTCGCCGGGCTTGAAGTCGCGCACCAGCGGGCCGACCCTTTCGACGATGCCGGAAACCTCGTGGCCGGGGATGAGCGGCATCTGCACGCCGCGCTTGAGCGTGCCGTTGCGCGTGACCACGTCATGGAAGCAGACGCCGCAGGCTTCGACCTTGATCATCACGTCGTTCGGCCGCATGTCGGGCAGCGGCACGTCGGTAAGGACCAGCGCATCGAGCCCGCCCGGCTTGGTGACCACCATCGCGCGCATTATTTGTCCTCCTCGAACTTGGCGAGCGTCACGTCGTCCGTGACCTTCTCGAACTGGGCGCGCACCCGCATGCCGATCTTGATCCTGTCGCGCGCAACGCCGATCAGGTTGCTGTAGAGCTTCGGTCCTTCGTCGAGCGCGACCAGCACGACCGCGTAGGGGAGCTCCGATTCGAAGCCCTTGAAATAGGCGCGATGGAAGACGCAGAAGGACCAGACCTTGCCCTTGCCTTTGGTCCTGGTCCAGGACGCCTTCTCGCTGAGGCAATGCGGGCACCAGCGGCTGGCCGGAAAGCGCAGGCTCTTGCAGTCGTCGCATTGCTGAACCCGCAGCTCGCCCGCGGCATTGCCCTGCCAGTGCGGGCCGTTGCGCTCGTCGATCTTCGGGAGCGGCTTGGCATAGGGCGCGGATGCGTTCATTGCGGATCGGTCCCGTAGATGATCGAAGTGCAGAGCGGGGCGGCGCACATATACTGGATGAGCTTGGCGTCCTTGATCTGACGCGCGCCGCATTCGCCGCGCAGTTGCCGCACCGCTTCCGCGTTCAGCGCCCAGCCCTGCATGTAAGAATTCGACAGATGCCCGCCGTCGGTGTTGGAGGGATATTGCCCGCCCAGCTCAAGGCGGCCGTCCTGCACGAAGGCGCCGCTTTCGCCGACCTTGCAGAAGCCGAATCCTTCCAGCGTGAACAGCACGGTCGGCGAGAAATTGTCGTAGATCATCAGGCCGTCGAGATCGTCGTGTTTCACGCCGGCCATCGCGTAGGTCTGTTTGGCGGCCTGCTGCATGGGCGCATACCAGAAATCCTCCGGCGGCAGCGAGGAGCCGGCGAGCTTGGTGGAGACGCCGAACCCGCGCACATAGACCGGAGGCTTGGGGAAATCCCGGGCGCGTTCGGCGGCCGTGACGATCAGCGCCACGCTGCCGTCGTTGATCAGGCAATAGTCGAAAAGGTGCAGCGGCTCGGCGATGAAGCGCGAGTTCTGGTGGTCCTCGATGGTGATGGATTTGCGCATCACTGCGTCGGGATTGAGCACCGCGTGCTTGCGGAAGGCGACGGAAACCGCGCCGAGCTGACGGCTGGTCGTGCCGTAAAGGTGCATGTGCCGCTGGAACATCACCGCGTGCGCGGCGCCCGGCGACGTCATGCCGTAGGGAAACCAGGGACCGATGCCGCCGCCGCCGTAGCGGTCGGATTCTCCGCCATACCGGTCGCCGGAGGATTTGCCGTTATTGCCGTAGACCAGCGCCACGGTATGCGCGAGGCCGGCGGCGATGACGGAGGCGGCGATCTCGATCGAGGTGCCGGACATGCGCCCCTGTCCGGGCGTCACCAGCGCGAAGCGCGGGTCCATGCCGGCGATCTCGGCGAAGCGCTGGTAGTCCGGAATGCGGTTGACGATCAGGCCGTCGATCTGCGCGGGCTTCAATCCGCAATCGTCCATCGCGCGCTTGAACGCCATCAGGCCGAGATCGTAGGAGTCGTTTCCGGGGAGGGTGCCGGCGGCGGTGGAGCCGACGCCGACGACGGCAACGCGATTGCGCAACGACACACAAACCTCCTTGCGGCGCCGTCCGAAGGCGATGCCGCATGCGGACCCGCCTGGTTTCCGGCGGGCCTGGTTTCCTCGCTTGCGCAGCTCTTTCCGGCTGCTTGCTTCGCCCAGCCTACGCCCGCGCCTGCGAATGCACTAAGGCAGAAGCAGTATAGGTTTTATGCTGGCGCGGCATATCGCTGCCGCGTCTGCGCCGGTGCATCGAAGATGGCATTCAGGTTCGCGAGCGTCGCACGCGCCTCCCGCATCGTGCGCTCGATCACTTCCGCGCAGGTGACGACATCGCGGATCATGCCGGCGCCGGCGCCGACATAGACCTCGCCGTCTTCGAGGTCGCCGCCGCGCAGGGCGGCGACCCGCCGCCCGCCCGGCATTTTCGAATAGTCGCCGATGAAGGCGTGCAGCTCCTGCGGCGAGGCGCCGGCGAACTCGCGCTCGTTATACTGGTCGGTGAAGCGGTTCTTCAGCGTGCGCGCGATGCCGGTCTTGTGCCCCCAGGAGATCGTGGCGGCGTCGCCGGCGGCGACGATCGCCTGCTTCACGTCGTCATGGATCGGGCATTCGACCGTCGCCATGAAGCGCGTGCCCATATAGGCGGCCTGCGCGCCGCGCGCGAGCGCGCTCACGACGCCGGCGCCGTCCACGATCGCACCGGCCGCGATCACCGGGATATTGCAGGTCTCGACGATCATCGGCACCAGCGTGGAGGTCGGGATCTGGTCGAATCCGCTGTGGCCGCCGGCCTCGAAGCCTTCCGCCACGACCGCATCGACGCCGCAGCTTTCCGCCTTGCGCGCGTGCTTCACCGCAGCGACGGCCTGGATCACGAAGACGCCGGCCTGCTTCAGCCGCTCGGTATAGACGTCCGGGCTGCCCATCACGATGATGGCGATCGCGACCTTCTCCTCGATCAGCACCTCGATCGAACGGTCGCTGAAGGCGCGCGCCGCGCCGCGGCCGATCGGCACATTGACCGCAAAGGGTTTGCGCGTCGCCTGCCGGGTGGCCGCGATCTGCCGCCGCAGCCGCTCGCCGACCACGTTCGGGTCGGCGGAGGCCGGCTCTCCGCCGGCATTGGGGCCGAGCACGCCGAGGCCGCCGGCATTGGAGACGGCCGCGACCAGGCGCGAATCCGTCGCCCAGTTCATCGGCGCCTGGACGATGGGAAAAGCGATACCGAGCGTGCGGCAGAGCGGTGTCAGCATGTCAGGAGGCCTTGGCTGTCTTGGGTGCCGCGCGTTCGATGCGGTAGCCGGCTTTCTCGCGGTCCCAGGCGGTGTCGGAAAGTCCCGCCTCGACCAGCTTGTATTTCTCGATCTTCGCGGAAGGCGTGCGCGGCATGTCCTCCACGAACTCGATATAGCGCGGCAGCATGAAGAACGGCATGCGCGGCTGCAGCCAGTCCATCAGCTCCTCCGGCGTCAGGTTCGAGCCGCCGCGCCGGATGATGACGCAGCGCACGTCGTCCTCGCCGCCCTCCGCCGGATGCGCGATGGCCGCGACCTCGGCGATGTCGGCATGCATGCCGACGATGCGTTCGACCTCGAAGCCGGAAATGTTCTCGCCGCGGCGGCGGATGCGCTCCTTCTTGCGGCCGGTGAAATAGAAATAGCCGTCGGCGTCGCGCCTGGCATAGTCGCCGCAATGGAACCACAGATTCTTGATCGTGCGCAGCGTTTCCTCGGGCTTGTTCAGGTAGCCGTCCATCATGATCGACGGCAGCTTCGGACGGCAGACGATCTCGCCGACTTCGCCGGCGGCGACCGGCAGGCCGGCTTCGTCCACGATTTCGATGTCCCAGTCCCGGTGCGCCTGGCCGCAGGAGCCCTCGCGCCGCTCCGGCCAGGGCGAATAGATGGTGAGGCCGGTCTCGGTCAGGCCGTAGGCCTCGACCAGGCGCACGTTGAAGCGCCGCTCGAAGGCGGGATCGGAATTCGCATTATACATGGCGCGCAGCTTGTGCGCGGTGTCCCATTTCGACGGCGGCTGCGCCTTCAGGATCGGCGGAATGGTGAAGATGGTGTGGCCGACCGTGGCGCCGCATTCGGCGACCTGCTTCCAGAACTGCGTGGCGCTGAATTTCTCCGCGATCACCACATGCGCGCCGACCATCAGCGCGGGCAGGACGCCGAGGCGGCTGGCCAGGCCGTGGAACAGCGGCAGCGGCGTGAACAGCACGTCGTTGCGGTCGAGCTTCAGCGCGCGCAGGAAGGTGCAGGTCGAGGAGAAGAAGTGGCCGTTCGGCAGCACCACGCCCTTGGAGGGGCCGGTGGTGCCGGAGGTGTACATCACGCTGTGGATGTCGCGGAAGGTGCAGGGGACTTCCGGGTCGTCCTGCCCGTTGACCATCAGTTCGCTGAAATCGAGATAGCGGCCCGGTCCCTCGTGCAGCACCAGATCGTCCTTGCCGCCGACGATGGCGACCCAGTCGAGTTTCGTCAGCGTCTCCGGCGATACGCTGAGCAGCGCGGGGGCGAGGCTGCGATCGACGATCAGGCCGCGCGTGCCGCTGTCCTTGAGGATGTATTCCAGCATGTACCCGGTATAGCCGGGATTGATCGGCACCATGATCGCGCCGACCACGCAGCAGGCGTACCAGGACAGCACGAATTCCGCGCAATTCGGCAGCAGCATCGTGACCATGTCCTGCTTGCGCACGCCCATGCCCTTCAGGCCGCGGCCGAGCGCCCGCGCGATGCGGTCGGTCTCGGCGAAGGAATAGGTGCGCCCGCCCACGGTCATGTAGGGCCGCGCGCCTTCGGTGCGCGCCTTTTCCGCCAGGATCGGCCCGAGCACGCGCTGTTCGAGCGGGAGATTGTACATGTCGGTCATGGTACGGGCCTGAACTTGGGGATCGAGATTTCGTCGGTGGCGTCCTCGAACACGATCTGCACGGGCATGTTGCCGCGCAGGGTTTCGTTCGGCGCCAGGATGTTGCCGACCATCTGCGGCCCCTCGTCGAGCGTGACGATGGCGACGTTGTAGGGCAGCTCCTTGGCGAAGGAGGGGAAATAGCCGTGATGGAAGACCACCCAGGAGCGGATTTTCCCGCGGCCGCTCACCTTCTCCCATTCGTAGGAATCGCTGTCGCAATCGGCACAGACGGGCGAGGTGGGGTAACGGAATTTCCGGCAATCGCTGCAGCGCTGCAGGCGCAGCTCGTGCCGGCGGGCGAATTCCCAGAACGGCTTGTCGAGCGGCGTGATGGCGGGGAGCGGCTTCTGGTAGGTCATCGGATGCGCCGTCTCTTCAGTTCCGGTAGATGATCGAAGTCGCGATATTGGCGCGGCAGATATACTGGACAATGCCGCAGTCCTTCACCTGCCGCGCGCCGCATTCGCCGCGCAATTGCCGCACCGCCTCGACCTGGTGCAGCCAGCCCTGCATGTAGCTTTCCGAGAGATGGCCGCCATGCGTGTTGACGGGCAGCTCGCCGCCGAGCTCGATGCGGCCGTTCTGGGTGAAGTCGCCCGCTTCGCCGGGCTTGCAGAAGCCGAAATTCTCCAGCGAGATCCAGATATTGATGGAGAAACTGTCGTAGATCATCAGCGCGTCGACATCCTCGCGCGCAATGCCGGCCATGCCGTAGGCCATTTCGGCGGCCTTGGGCATGGTGTCGCGCCACAGATTCGTGTTCGGGATCGAGGAGCCGCGATAGGTGTCCTGGCGTCCGATTCCGGAAATATAGACCGGCTTCTTTTTCAGGTCGCGCGCGCGTTCCGGCGTGGTCATGATGATGGCGACGCCGCCGTCATTGATCAGGCAATAGTCGTAGACGTGCAGCGGCTCGCAGATGAAGCGCGACTGCTGGTGCTTCTCGACCGTCAGCGGGTCCTTCTTGATAGCCTGCGGATTGAGCATCGCGTGCTTGCGCTGCGCGATCGGCACGGCGGCGAGCTGGCGGCTGGTCGTGCCGTAGGTGTCGAAATGCAGCCGGGCCTGGAAGGCGCTGGCCGCGCCCGGGGAGGTGAGGCCGTAATAGTAGAAGGCCGAGGAATATTCGCGGCCGGGCGTCACGGTGGTGTCGCCGCCGAACTTGCGGCCCTCGGTGCGCGATGCGTTGCCGTAGAGGAGGGCGACCGTCTCGCACATGCCGCTGGCGATCAGCAGCGCGCCGTATTGCATCAGCGGGCCGGTGCCGAGCCCGCCCACGTCGAAATTGCCGCCGGCGACGGGATCGATGCCGAGCATCTCGCCCATGCGCACGAAGCTGATATTGCCGGGGCCCTGGACGATCAGGCCGTCGATGTCGCTGCGCTTCAGCCCGCTCTCCGCGAGCGCGTTGCGGAAGGCCTGGATCGACAGCGTATAGGCGTCCGAATCCGGGAACGTGCCCTGCGCGGACGCGCCGACGCCGGCGATCGCCACGCGATCCTTCATGTTCTTCAGGCGTTGCAGATTGGCTGCCATCGCTTCCTCAATTCGCGAGAATGAGCGCGCTCTTGTGCGCCTGCGCGCCGCCGGAAGTCACCAGGCAGGTCTCGGCGTCCTTGACCTGCGCGGTGGAGCTGCCGCGCATCTGCCGGACGCCTTCGAGAACGAGATTGAGACCCTGCAGGTAGCCTTCCGACAGCAATCCACCGGCGGTGTTGGACGGCAGCGCGCCGTCCGGCCAGCGCAGATTGCCCGCCATGATGAAGCCCGCGGCCTCTCCCGGCTTGCAGATGCCGAAATCCTCCAGCGCCATCACCAGCAGGCCGGTGAAAGCGTCGTAGATCTGCGCGCAATCGAGGTCGGACGGCTTGATCCCGGCCATCGCGAACAGCACGAGGCCGAGCGCCTTGGAATTGGTCGAGGCGTAGTCCTCGAACGGCATGTTGTGCGAGCCCATCGGGCCCAGGCCCCAGCCGGGCCCGCTCGCCTGCGCGGCGGCAAGGATGCGGACCGGCTTCTGCTTCAGGTCCTTCGCGCGCTCGCGCGAGGTGACGATCAGGGCGCCGGCGCCGTCGGTCTCCAGGCAGCAATCGAACAGCCGGAAGGGATCGGCAATCGGCCGCGCATTCTGGTGCATCTGCAGGGTCAGCGGCTTGCCGTATTGCACGGCGCGCGGGTTGCGCAGCGCGTGATCGCGTACCGCGACCGCGATGTGCCCCAGCACTTCCGCCGGCGTATTGTATTGATGCATGTGGCGGCGGAAGGTGAGCGCGACCATCTGGCCGGGGCTCATCAGGCCGAACGGCGCCATGTAGGAGCCACCCGCGGGCCGCTGCCGGTAATGCCCGTAGCGCTCGTACTGGCCCTGGCAGAGCGAGCGGTAGACGACGACATGGCGGCACAAGCCGGCATGCACGGCCATCGCCGCGTTCATCACCGCGCCGGAGCAGCCCCCGCCGCCCGCGCCCCAGACGATGTTGGAGAAGCGAAGCTCGGGAATGCCGAGCGCCACCTGCACCTGCACCGGCTCGTGCCGTTCGTAGGCATAGGAGCAGAAGCCGTCGATCTCCTTGACATCGATCCCGGCATCGTCCGCGGCCTTGCGGATGGCCTCGCAGCAGAGGGTAAATTCAGTGCGGTTTGTGATGCCGCCGTGGCGCGCATATTCGGTCTCGCCGATGCCGGCGATGGCGGTGCGGTCGGCGAACGCGGCCGTAACCGGATGGGCGAGCGGCACGGTCATGCGATGGCCAGGGGGTTGAGCGGGCTGCCGACGCCGCCGGTGATGCGCAACGGCGCGGCCACGAACAGGAATTCGTAGACGCGGTCGGCGGCGATGGAGTCGAGGTCGAAAAGCTCCAGCAGATAGACGCCGAAATCGCGGATCAGCCGGCGATGCACGGGACCCGGAATATCGCCTTCGACCGGGACCACCTCGACGCCCCAATTGTCGGAGCCGACGGCTGCAAATCCCTTGCGGCCGATCCATTCGGCGGCGTCGCGGCCGATTCCCGGCTCACCCTTGAAATAGGTCGCGCGGTCGCCCTTGCGGAACAAATCGGTCCAGCCGGTGCGGAACAGGAGAATGTCGCCTTCCTGCAGCGCGACGCCCTGCGCCTTGGCGCAATCCTCGATGTGCTGGGCGGTGATGACCTCGCCGAAGGGCAGGTGCGGCAGGCCGCGATGCCGGCACAGATCGACCAATACGCCGCGCCCGACCAGATGCACCAGCTTGTCGATGCCGCAATGCTTGGCGCCGTTGCTGCGAACCGTGTTGGCGGAGAAGTCGTTGTAGAGCTTGTCGTCGTACCAGGCATGCGCCAGCGCATCGATATGCGTCGTGGTATGCGTGCCGAGCGCGATATAGTCGTCGCTGGTCTGGAAGCCGCCCTTGCGCTTGAGGCCCGCGGCATAATCGCCGCCGTCCATGCGCATGTAATGCTGCGGCGGCACGCGCGAGGGCAGCACCGGAACGTCCGTCGTCTGCAGCGGCAGGGCGAGACTGTAGATTTTGCCGGTCTTCACCAGCGAGGCCGCCGCGCGGGTGCGTTCGGGGGTGATGAAATTGGCGGCGCCGCGTTCGTCGTCGGCTCCCCAACGGCCCCAGTTTCCGACATTCGGCTTCGGCTCGTTCATGGCGCGTGACTTCATGCTTTGCGGAAACGGGGAAGCGGCGTGCCTTCGCCGTTGTCGTCCCAGGCGAGGACGACGCGCAGGCCGACTTTCATCTCTTCCGGCCCGGCATCGACGATGTTGGAGACAAGGCGAACGTCGTCGGCCCCGTCGAGATGCACGACCGCAACGTTATAGGGCACGGATTCCTTCAGCGCCGGATGCGCGGCGTGATGCACGATCGTGTAGCTGAAGACCGAGCCGGTGCCCGGCACCGCCGCCCATTCGGTCTCGCCGGACCCGCAGCGGCCGCAAAACGGCATCGGCGGATGCCGGAAGCGCCCGCATTTCACGCAGCGCTGGATGCGCAATTCGCGGCGCGCGAGGAAATTCCAGTACGGCTGATCGTCCGGATTGGCCTGCGGCAGCGGCGTGCCCTTGGGGAAATAACTCACGACGCATTTCCGCCCTTGGCTTGCGGCGACAGCAATACGA
Organism: Pseudorhodoplanes sp.; assembly: GCA_050246095.1. Classification (GTDB taxonomy): domain Bacteria; phylum Pseudomonadota; class Alphaproteobacteria; order Rhizobiales; family Xanthobacteraceae; genus Pseudorhodoplanes. The sequence goes on along the minus strand of JBFWWQ010000033.1, from coordinate 6,905 downwards.
CCTTGTCCGGCGGCGCCTGCACCCAGACATCCTTGCCCTCCGGCCAGATTTCCGGTGGGCTGAGCTGGCCGCGCAGCCGCAGCGGACCGGCGGCCACATACACGTCGGCGATGTTGCCGAGGAAGTAGGTGTCCTGGATCTTGGCCGGAAAGGCGTTCGGTCCCTCGATGCGCTCGGTGGAGACGCGCAGATTCTCCGGCCGGCACATCACGTCGACGCGCTGCTCCCGGGAGAAGCCGGTGGCGGAGCTTTCCAGCTCGATGCCGCCCGGCATCTTCACGCGCGTGGACGCGCCGTTGGAGACCACGGTGCCTTCCACGATATTGGCGAGCCCGATGAACTCGGCGCCGAAACGCGAGGCGGGGCGCTGGTAGATGTCGATCGGCGAGCCGATCTGGTCGATGCGACCCTCGTTCATCAGCACGACGCGGTCGGCGATGACCATCGCCTCCTGCTGGTCGTGCGTGACATAGATCGAGGTGATGCCGAGACGCTTCTGCAACTGGCGCAGCTCGAAGCGCATCTTCTCGCGCAGCTTGGCGTCCAGGTTGCTGAGCGGCTCGTCGAACAGCAGCACCCCCGGCTCCAGCACGATGGCGCGCGCCAGCGCCACGCGCTGCTGCTGGCCGCCCGAGAGCTGGCTCGCGCCGCGATCGCCATACTGGCCGAGGCCGACCGTCGCGAGCGCCTTGTCCACGCGCGCGCGGATGTCGGCCTTCGGCAGATGCTTCAGCTTCAATCCGAACGCGACGTTCTCGGCCACCGTCATGTGCGGCCAGATCGCGTAGGACTGGAACACCATGCCGATCTCGCGCTTCTCCGGCGGCAGCGAGAAGGCCGGCGACGACACGACCTTGCCGCCCATCGCGATCTCGCCGTCCGACAATTCCTCGAGGCCGGCGATGCATCGCAAGGTCGTGGTCTTGCCGCAGCCGCTCGGCCCGAGCAGCACGATGAACTCGCCCTCGGCGATTTCCAGATTGATCCCGTTGACGGCGGGCACGCTGCCGTAACGCTTCACCAGGTTGCGGATGGAGACGCCCGACATCGCTTACGCTCCCGAGAACGCGGCCCAGCCGCGCGCCTTGATTTCGGCGGTGCGTCCGCCGGGCGGAGTACCTGGCCGCAGCGCGCCCGGTGTCTTTTCGAAACGCCAGGGGACGCCGCCGACCGTGATCGTGCCCCAGTCCGGCGTCTCGAAGGTCGTCAGCATCCCGTTTTCGAGATAGTGGCTGTTGTGGCGGAACTCGTCGTAGCTCGTGAACAGGGCCGCCGGCACGTGCGCGCGCTGCAGACGGTCCAGCCAGAACCCGGCGCTGTATTTCGCGAATGCCTTTTCCAGAATCGGGATCAGGGCGTCGCGGTTATTCACGCGATCCGGGTTGCGGGCGAAGCGGGGGTCGTCGGCCAGCTCGGGCATCCCGATCGTCTCGCAGAGCGCGCGCCATTCGCGCCGCGAACTCGCGGTCACCGCGAGCGGGCGGTCCTTGGCCTTGAACGCCTGGTCGGGCACGAGGTAGGTCGTGGCGCTGCCCATCGGCCTCGGCGTGGCGCCGGCCAGATGCTCGGAAATGCGCACGCGCTGCAGCGCCATCGCCGCCTCGATCATGGTCACCAGCACGAGCCTGCCCTTGCCGGTCGCCTTGCGCTCGAGCAGGGCCGAGAGCACGCCCTCGACGATGCACATCGCGGTGGTGCAGTCGAAATGCCCGTACCAGCGCCAGCGCTGCAGCTTGCCGCCGGGCATGCCGTTCACCGAGCAGGAGCCGGTAAAGGGCTGGATATGCGGATCGGTGGCGCCGATCTTCACCATCGGGCCGGAGCGGCCGAAGCCGGAGGCGGACGTGTAGATCAGCCGCGGATTGAGCTTGGAGAGTTCGGCATAGCCGACGCCGATGCGGTCGGCGACGCCGGGACGGAAATTCTCGATGAAGACGTCGGCTTCGGCGATGAGCTGGTGCGCCCTGGCGCGGTCCTCCGGCACCTTCAGATCGAGCACGAGCCCGTCCTTGTTGAAGTTCATCGAGATATACGTGACGCTGAGCTTGCGCTTGGATGGCATCACGTTGCGGATGAAATCGCCTTGCGGCGATTCCAGCTTGATGATGTCGGCGCCGAGCTGCCCGAGCAGCGTGCCGGCCCAGGGGCCGACCGCGCCCATGCTGGCATCGACGACGCGGATGCCCTTGAGCGGTCCCTTCATCGGCTGCCTCCCGCAACGGCGCGCTTGTTTCCCGGTGCGGCGGCAAACTCCGCCAGCACCGCCTGCGTATGCTCGCCGAGCTTCGGCGCCGGGCCGAAGCGCATGTTGCGCGGCTCGTCGCCGTAGCGGAACGGATAGCCGACCTGCCGGCGCGCGCCGCCGTCCGCCTCGGGCACCTCGACCAGCGCGTCCAGCGTCTGCACCTGCGGGTGCGCGAGCATCTCGCCGTAATTCTGGAATTTGACCGAGATGCCGTCGAGGTCGTTGATGATGGCGCTCGCCTCCGCGCAGGTCTTGGTCGCGAAAAACTGCCGGTAGGGTTCGCCGTACACGAAGCGGCGGTCGCCGATATAGATGGTGGATCGCCAGTCCTTGTAGTCGGGATGCTCGACCAGATGGCCGAGCCCGACTTTCTGGCAGAACGCGATCCACTCGTCCTTCTGCTCGTGGCGGAAGTCGAAAGTGACCTGACCGTCCTTGGTGTCCCAGCCGGTATCCGGCGGCCAGTGCGGGCCGTTCAGGTGAAAGCCGTTCCACTCGTCCATGCCGCCGGTCTGGATGGCGAGCAGGATGGTCTTCATGGAAAGCAGGGAATTCAGCCCGCTGACGCGGACATATTGCCCCTGTCCGGTCTCGCCGCGATGGAACAGGGCGGCTGCGATCGCCTGGTAGGCATGCATCGCCGTCGCCATCCACGCGATCTCGTAGCCGACGCGACACGGCTCGCCCCCCGGCTCGCCGACATAGCGGGTGAAGCCCGACATGGCCTGGATCGCCAGTTCGGAACCGGCCTTTCCGCCGAACGCCCCGCGCGGGCCGAAATCGTCGATCTCGCAGACGACCAGCTTGGGATTGGCCTTTGCGATCGCCGCCCAGTCCGGCTCGTTCGGATCGCCCGGATCGTTCTGCGCGACAATGGCGTCGGCTTCGGCGGCGAGCGCCTGCAGGCGCTCGCGGTCCTGCGCCAGCGACAGGTCGAGCACCACGCTTTCCTTGCCGCGGTTGAGGTGCCCGAACAGCGCGTCCTCGCCGACGCCTGCGGGCCCCCATTCGCGCGCGCGGTCGCCGTCGGGCCGCTCGATCTTGATCACGCGGGCGCCGAGGTCGGCGAATTGCATCCCGCAGCAGGGACCGGCCACGCCTTCGGCATACTCGATCACGAGCAGCTTCTCTATCGCAGTCATCGGCAGCCTCAGGTTTTCGCCAGTGTCTTTTCAAGCTGCACGCGAAAGATCGCGCGCGTGATGATGACCAGGGCCATCATCATCAAGGTCTGGATCACGCCGATGGCCGCGGCGAACTGGTAATTGCCGGCATCCATGAAGTGCCAGGTCAGCACCGACAGCACCTGGCTCTTTTGCGTGTAGAGCAGGAGCGATGCCGAGATTTCCTTGATGCTCATCAGCATCACGAAGAACAGGATCGCGATCAGCGTCGGTTTCAGCAGCGGCATGGTGATGGCGCGCAGCGTCTGCAGCCCGCTGGCGCCGGACATGCGCGCGCTCTGTTCGAGATCGGGATGGATCTGCAGGATCGCCGACCGGCTGACGACGATGCCGTAGGGCAGGAACTTGGCGATATAAGCGAGCAGCAGCACCCAGACGGTTCCGTAAAGCGGGGTCTGGATGTAGGTCCAGATCAGCCCGAGGCCGTAGACGAGGCCGGGCACCGCGACCGGCAGCACGCCGAGGAACGCGATCGCCTTGGTCTGCATGCTCGGGCGGCGCACCTCCATGAAGCTGATCAGGAGCCCCGCCAGCACGCAGACTGCGCCGCTCAAGATCGCGAGATAGATCGTGTTCCAGATCGCATCGCGGATGTTCTGGAAGGTGAAAATCTGGACGTAGTGATTGGTCGTGAATATGTCGGCCGTGATCATCGGAGCGCTGTATTTCATGAACGAGGACAGGAGCAGCGCGCCGAACGGCAGGATGTCCGCGCACAGGACATAGAGTCCGATGAACAGCAAAGCGGGAGCTTTCCAGGCGCCGAGCGGCAGCGGACGCCCGCGGAAACCCTTGCCGGTCACGGTCACGAAACGTTCGGAGCGCTGCGTGATCCGCCGCTGCAGCCACACGCCGAAAATCGTGACCCATAGCAGCAGCGTTCCGCCCGCGGCCGCATGCGCGGCATGCACCGGGAAGACGGTCGCGTCCTGGTAAATCCGCCAAGGCAGGGTGGTGAAGCCTGCGGTCGAGCCGATAATGCCGGGAATGGTGTACATTTCCGCCGCCAGCACGAAGATCAGCAGGCCGGAGGCGAGGATGGCCGGGGTCGAGATCGGGATCGTGACCCGCAGCAGGGTCTGGAAGGGCGTGGCACCGGACGTGCGCGCGGCCTCCTCCAGCGAGGAATCCATCGCGCGCAGGTTGCCGACGGTGAACAGATAGGCGAACGGGCAGAAGAACAGGAACATCACCCAGACGACGCCGGAATAGTTCCAGATATTGACCAGCGGTCCGGGATCGAGACCGACGGTCCCCAGGATCGCGCTGATGGCGACGTTGATGAAGCCGGTCTTCTCCGAACCGAGCGTGATCCAGGCGATCAGGCCGGTGAACGGCGACAGATAGAGCGGCATGATGATCAAGAGCTCGAGCGAGTTCTTGAACGGCAGGTCGGTGCGCGCCATCAACAGCGCCATGGCGACGCCGACCAGCAGCGACCAGAACGTCACCAGCGAGGCGAGCAGCAGGGCGCTGCCCAGGAAGCCGAGATATTCGGCGCTGAAATAGACGTTCAGCACGGCATAGATGCTGCGTTCGGACGAAAGACCGGTGCGGGTCTCGCGATAGAAGGCGGCATCGATCGTGTAGATGAGAGGGACGATTGCGATCACGAAGACCGCAATCGCCAGGAGCAACCAGACGAGCCGCTCACCGCCCCAGCGCCAGAGGATGCGCTGCAGCGAACCGGAGACCGATTCCGCCCCCGGCACGCCGACGCCGCCGCGGACGGGGATGGTTGTCTGGCTGGTGACGGACATGGTCAGCGCGACGTCTTGAGGATGTTGATCCAGGCGTCCATGTCTTTGTGGTAGTCGCGATCCCAGCGCTTGAAGTCGACGTCATAGGTCTCCTGCAGCGGCTTGTACCAGGCCTCCTTGGTGACCGAACGTTCGTCCTTCAGGCCCTTCATCACCGTCGCGGAGCCGTAGAGTTTCTGGATGGCGCGCCCGCCTTCCTCGCTCATCGACCAGTTCTGGAACAGCCGCGCCGCGTTGGGATGCGGGGCGTATTTGGAGACCGCCTGCCAGGAATTGCCGAATGTCGGCGTCGGCTTGGGATGCAGCCAGCGGATCGGCGCGCCTTGCTGCCACTTGGTGAGCGCGATGCCTTCCCAGGTCCAGTAGGTGAAGTCGTGCTCGCCGGCGATCACGCGGTCGAGACCGACAAGGACCTCGGAATAGACCGCCGGCTTCTGCGCGGCGACCTGCTTCAGGAATTCGAGCCCGTACTTGTCCTTGTTCTTGGGGTCGAGGAACATGTGGATGCCGGCATAGCAGGCGCCGCATTTCATGCTCGTGACCGCGAAGCGGCCCTTGAAGCGCGGATCGAGAACCGCCTTCCAGTCCGATTCCAGCAGCTTCACTTCTTCCGGCGTCACCTTGTTGACGTTGTAGATGATCGCATTGTCGGTGGAGTAATTGGCGTAGGCGTGGTTCTTCAGCCGGAAGGCGTCCGGATAGCGATCGTAGTCCGGCACTTTCCATTCGGCGATATGCCCGTCCTCGATCAGGTTGACCATGCTCGGCTGGTCGCTGATATGCAGCACGTCGACATTGTGCTGCTTCGCCTGCACTTCCTGCATGAAGCGCTGATATTGCTGCACGCCGACGATGCGCAGCACTTCGACCTTGATGCCGGGATATTTCTTCTCGAAGGCCAGCGCGATGGCCTGCATGGGCTCGAGCGGGGCGCTCTCGTACCAGACGACCTTCCCCTCTTTCTTGGCCGCTTCGTAAAGCTTGGCTTCGTCCTTGGGGTCCGGGAGTGTCTGCGCCGTCGCGGCCAGCGGCGCGAGCAATGCGGCCGTGGCCAATAGCGTCGTAAACAAAGTGGGTTTGAAACCGGGCATCCTGTTTCCTCCGATCAAGCAGATGCTGCCGAATGGAGAAAAACGGGCGAATTCCGACCGTTCACGCGCAAGCGCTAGCAGGTGGCGCGGAAAGGGCTTTGGGCTCGTTTCCTCCAGCCGCGCGGCTCTTCCGACCGCTTGCGAGCGCATTCAGCCTACGCTCCTCCCACCCTATATGACAAAGATATAAGGAGCATATAAGCTATACTGCGAAAGCATAATGCGGGCCGTGTCGCGATGGATTTCCGGGAGCTGCGCTATTTCTCCTTTGTTGCTGAGCTGAAAAGCTTTTCGCGCGCGGCCGCACAATTGCGCATCGCCCAGCCGGCGCTGAGCCGCTGCGTGCGGCAGCTCGAAGAAGAGCTCGGCGTCACGCTGTTCGACCGACATGGCCGCGGCGTGACCCTCACCGAGGCCGGGCAGACATTATATGAGCGCGCGCAAACCCTGCTGCAGGGTCTGCGCCAGGCGCGCGACGATGTCGCAACCACCAGCGCGGTCCCGCGCGGCTCGTTGCGTCTTGCGGTGCCGCCGGCCGCCGGACAGGGGCTCGCACCGTCGCTGATCGAGCGGTATCACGCGCTGTATCCGCAGGTCTCGATCCACATCCACGAAGGCGTCAGCG
>JBFWWQ010000032.1:0-18358 GCA_050246095.1 Pseudorhodoplanes sp. | reverse complement strand
ACCACATAAATTTGAAAGAGGATGGCCGCCGACCGGTCCCTTCGCCCGACAAGAATCTCGACACAGCTCATGTCCAATGACGTCAATCGGGCTAAAATCGCTACTTCTTCAGCAGCCTGCTAAAGCATTTTCGAGCGAAGTGGGTACCGGTTCGCGTCAAGAAAATGCGATCAAACAAAGGAATCTAAAGCACGTTCCGATTCCATGTAAAACGAACGTGCTTTAGCGCGAGCGCGTCAGCATGTCCTTGGCCGCCAGAAGGCCGCCGACCGCGATCAGGGCGGCCGCCAGCGCCAGCGTCCATCGCGGCTCGGCAAATCCCGCCAGCATCAGGAACAGGGTGGAGAGCACCGGTGCCGCATAGGAGGCCGCGCCGAGCACGCGGATGTCGCCGCGCTTGACCCCGAAATCCCAGACGTAGAACGCGGCCCCGACCGGCCCGAGCCCGAGGCCCAGCACGGCGAGCCATTGCGCGGTCGAATCCGGCCACACGGTGGTCTCAAGCAGCAGGTGGAAGAGCGCGCCGAGCATCGCCGTGACCAGGCAGAAGCCGACCACCGCGTCGGTCGGCACCGCCGCAAAACGGCGCGACAGCACCGAATAGAAAGCCCATACGAACGCCGCGACAAAGGCGGCCGCATAGCCCGGCACGAATTCGGACGCGAACCCGATTTCGGCGCGGCCCGCGATCAGCACGATGGTCCCGACGAGTCCGAGAGCGGCGCCGGCGACGTGATACCAGCGCAGCCGCTCTCCCGGCAGGAAAGAGGAGAACAGCACGATCAGCAGCGGCCACAGGTAGTTGATCAGGCCCGCTTCCGCCGGCGGCGCGAAACGCAGCGCGAAAAAATAGAGCGCGTGATAGCCGAACAGCCCGGTTATCCCGAGCGCCCAGACTTCCGGCGGCTGGCGCAGCGCGCGCAAGGCCCGCGGCCGGTACAGCCAGGTCAGCGCGCCCAGCCCACCACCGATCGCGAAGGTCATGGCCGCGAGCTGGAACGGCGGCACCCGGCCGGACGCCGCGGTAAGCAAGGCCAGCATCGACCATAGCAGGATCGCCGAAAATCCGATCAGCGTTGCGGCCGTACCGTGCCCGCCTGCCTCCGAATCCGCCTCCGCCGCCATCAAATGACCTCACAAACCGCCAAGTTCCCGCGAAACCGTAGCTTCGTCTAGCGGGTTGCCGGGCATGCGTCACCAGAAGAGGAGATCGCCATGCGCAGGATTGCGACCGCCGTCGCGCTGACCGCCCTGACCGCGGCGGCCGGCGTCACGCCCGCCGCCGCGCAGGTCATCATCGAGCCGCAGGTTGTCGTCGATCCGATCGTCGTCGCGCGCGGCCCGGTCACCGCCGATCAGGCGCGCGCCATTGCGTTCGGAAACGGGATCGTCATGATCGAAGAGTTCGATTTCGACGCGGACGATGCACGCTGGGAGATCGAGGGCCGCGACGAATGGAATCGCGACCGCGAGATCGACATCGACGCCCGTACCGGCCGGATTCTGCGACTGGAATAAGGACGCCGACCGCAATTCGGTGCAATCGCCCGGCATGACGGCGGCGGGCTTGCCGGCGCCGGTCTGAAGCGACGGGGGGTGCCGCGACAACGGTCTTTCCCCTCTCCCCATAGGGGAGAGGGGAAAGACGACGCCCCCATCCGATTCAGGCTGAACGCATCCCGCTTTAGGCGAGGTACTGGCCGCCATTCGCCGACAGCGTCGAGCCGGTGATGAAGCTCGCATCGTCGGACGCCAGGAACACGACGCAACGCGCGATCTCGTCCGGCTCGCCGAGCCGGCCCACCGGAATGTGCGGCAGGATGGATTTCTCCAGCACGTCCTGCGGCACCGCCTTCACCATCTCGGTCGCGATGTAGCCCGGGCAGATGGCATTGACGGTGATTCCGGATTTCGCGCCCTCCTGCGCCAGCGCCTTGGTGAATCCGATCTCGCCGGCCTTGGCCGCCGAGTAATTCACCTGGCCCATCTGGCCCTTCTGGCCATTGATCGAGGAAATATTGATGATGCGGCCGAACTTGCGCGTGCGCATGCCCTCGATGACGTTGCGCGTCATGTTGAACAGCGAGCCGAGATTGGTCCCGACCACCGCATTCCACTGCTCCGGCGTCATGCGGTGGAACATGGTGTCCTTGGTGATGCCGGCATTGTTCACCAGCACCTCGACCGGCCCGAGCTCGGCCTCGACCTGCTTGATGCCGGCGGCGCAGGCCTCGAAATTCGACACGTCCCACTTGAACACGGGCACGCCGGTCGCGGCCTTGAATTTCTGCGCGGCTTCGTCGTTGCCCGCATAGCTCGCGGCCACCTTGTAGCCCGCCGCCTTCAGCGCCTTCGAGATCGATTCGCCGATCCCGCGCGTTCCGCCCGTCACCAATGCCACCCGCGCCATCTTGGTCGTCCTCCCCGTTTCTCCGGGACGCACCGTTAAGGCACCCGGTTGATCTCACCTTAAAGACGTTCATGGCCGGGACAAGCCCGGCCATGACGCAGATCGGTGCTGCAATTGCGTGGTATAATGCACACGCGCTATTGCCGATGCGCGTTGGCGCAATCAGGCGCGCTCCACGCCGCAGAGCTTTCCCGGTGCGTGGTCGCGCGCTTAGGCGCGCTCCACGCCGCGTCCTTCCCGTGCGCGTTCGCGCGCCTAGGCGCGCTCCACGCACATGGCAATGCCCATGCCGCCGCCGATGCAGAGCGTGGCGAGGCCCTTCTTGGCCTTGCGCTTCTGCATCTCATGCAGCAGCGTCACCAGCACGCGGCCGCCGGAGGCGCCGATCGGATGCCCGATCGCGATCGCGCCGCCATTGACGTTGACCTTGGACGGATCCCAGCCGAGCTCCTTGTTGACCGCGCAGGCCTGCGCCGCGAACGCCTCGTTGGCCTCGATGATGTCGAGGTCCTCGATCTTCCAGCCGGCCTTTTTCAGCGCCGCGCGGGAGGCCGGGATCGGCCCGGTGCCCATGATCGAGGGCTCGACGCCGGCATGCGCCCAGGAGACGATGCGCGCCAGCGGAGTCTTGCCGAGCTTCGCCGCCTCGCTCGCCTTCATCAGCACCAAAGCGGCCGCGCCGTCGTTGATGCCGGAGGCGTTGGCCGCCGTCACCGAGCCTTCCTTGTCGAAAGCCGGCCGCAGCTTGGCGATGGAATCGACGGTCACGCCGGCCTTCGGATATTCGTCGGTATCGACGACGACATCGCCCTTGCGACCCTTGATCGTGACCGGCGCGATCTCGTCCTTGAACTTGCCGGCCTTCTGCGCGGCCTCCGCCTTGTTCTGCGAGGCGGTGGCGAACTCGTCCTGCATCTGGCGGGTGATCTGCCATTGCCGCGCGACGTTCTCGGCGGTCGTGCCCATGTGATAGCCGTGGAAGGCGTCCCAGAGGCCGTCCTTGATCATGGTATCGACCATAGAGTAGTCGCCCATTTTCACGCCACTGCGCAGATATGCACAATGCGGCGCCTGGCTCATGGATTCCTGCCCCCCGGCAACCACGATCTCGGAATCGCCGTTCAGGATCGCCTGATAGCCGAGCGCCACCGCGCGCAAGCCGGAGCCGCAAAGCTGGTTCACGCCCCAGGCCGGGGCTTCCACCGGAATACCGGCGGCGATGGAGGCCTGGCGGGCGGGATTCTGGCCCTGACCGGCGGTCAGGATCTGGCCCATGATGACCTCGGACACCTGCTTGCCCTCGATTCCGGCCCGCTTCAGCGCCTCGGCGATGGCCACCTTGCCGAGCTCATGCGCCGGCAGGCTCGACAAGGCGCCGCTGAATGCGCCGACCGGCGTACGCGCCGCGCTTACGATGACGATATCGTCCTTCATTTCCGAACTCCTGTTTTGCGGCGGGCAGCTCAGCGTCTTTTCGTGAAAGAACCGGGGTCAAGGGCCCGGATTGAACGCCATCATCAAGGCCCGTTCGCGACCTCATTTGCCAAGGCCCTCGATAGCATGGACCACCGGTCACGCAAATCCGCGAGCCATGCCGGACCGGTAACGATAGCCTGCACAAAGGGGTGGCTCCCCGCCGGGAAACACCCTAAGTTTCCGGGAACGCCCCAGTGAGCGAACCTGACATGACAGCGAACGCAGCAGCGACGGCCAAGTCCGACGAGCCCATTACGATCAAGAAATACGCCAACCGGCGGCTCTACAATACCGGGACCAGCACCTATGTGACGCTCGAAGACCTCGCCACGATGGTGAAGGGCGGCGAGAATTTTGTGGTCTACGACGCCAAGACCGGCGAGGACATCACCCGCTCGGTGCTCGCACAGATCATCTTTGAGCAGGAGAACAAGGAAGGCGGGCAGAATTTGCTGCCGATCAATTTCCTGCGCCAGCTGATCCGCTTCTACGGCGACAGCATGCAGATGCTGGTGCCGCGCTATCTCGAAGTCTCGCTGGAATCGCTGACTCGCGATCAGGAGAAATTCCGCCAGCAGATGGCGCAGGCATTCGGCGTCGGGGCGTTCGGACCGCTCGAGGACCAGGTACGCCGGAACATGGAGATGTTCGAGAAGGCGTTCGGCATGTTCGCGCCCTTCGGGGGGCGCAAGCCGGGCAGCGAGGGCGAAAAGGGCGTGCAGCCGGGCGGCGACATCAACGAGATGAAGCGCCAGCTCGAAGAGATGCAGAAGAAGCTCGACCGGCTGAGCGACAAGAAGGGCTGACCGTCCGGGGCGCGCGGCACGCCCCTTGCGACCCTGATCTCGACGGGACCGGTAATGTCCCGAAACGAGACAGGGTCGTGCCATGCAGATCGCCGCGGCAAATGCCAGCTTCCGCCCCGGTCCCGACACGGGACAACGCCGACCGGCGCCCGCCGCCCGCAGCGAGTGCCGGGCGCTGGTCCCGCTTGCCCCCGCCGGGATCGCTTCGCCCCGCACCGCCGCGCCGACACGCCCGGTCGCCGCCTTCCTCGCGCATCTGATCGCGACCGCGCAGGGCGCGCCGCAGACCCGCGAACGCCGTCGCGCGGAACCGGCCGACGCCATTGCGCGCTATGCCTTGCAGGCGCGCGCGCTCGCCCATCCCAGCATCGCCATTCATACGATGTGAAAAAGCGGCTCAATAGCCGAGCGCGCAGCCGTCCTTGCGTGCATCCGAGGCGCCGACCAGCACGCCGCGCTCCCAGTCGATCATGATCGCCTGTCCGCCCCCGAGCGGCAGCGGACGCACGGCGACATCGTGCCCGCGCGCGGCGAGACCTTCCGCCGTCGCGCCAGCTACGCCGCGCTCGATCATCGTGCGCTCGCCCTCGAAGAAGGCGCGCGGAAAATCGATCGCCGCCTGCACGTCCATGCCGTAATCGACCAGATTGCCGATGAAATGCGCGTGCCCCATCGCCTGATAGGAACCGCCCATCACGCCGAACGCCATCTGGCAGCGCCCGCCGCGCATGGCCAGCGCCGGAATGATGGTGTGCATCGGCCGCTTGCGCGGGCCGATGCAGTTCGGATGTCCCGGCTCGACGACGAAGCCGGAGCCGCGATTGTGCAGGAGCACGCCGGTCTTCTCGGTCGCGATGCCGGTGCCGAAGGAGTTGAACAGCGAATTGATGATCGAGACCGCCATGCGGTCGCGGTCCACGACGGTGACCAGCACGGTGTCGCCGCGCGGCATCGGTGCCTTCGGCATCGCCACCTTCCGGCTACGGTCGATCTTCGCGGCGAGATCGGCGGCAAAGCGGCGGTCGAGCAGAAGCGGCGCCGGGACCTGCATGTAGGAGGGATCGGCGATATGCGTGTCGCGCACGGCATAGGCGAGGCGCGCGGCCTCGAGCGCGATGTGGAAGCGCTCGGCGCCCGCCGGATCGAGCGCGCGCATGTCGAAGCGTTCGAGGATGTTGAGCAGCACCAGCGCCGCCAGCCCCTGGCCGTTCGGCGGCAATTCCACGACGTCGAGCCCGCGATAGGTCGTGGCGATGGGCGTGGCCGGCTCGCCGCGATGCGCGGCGAAATCCTCCGCCGCGAGCAGGCCGCCGCGCGCGCGCAGCGTCGCGACGATGTCGGCGGCAACCTCACCCTGATAGAAGCCGCGCGGACCCTGCTGCGCGATCGCGCGCAGTGTCGCCGCCAGCGCCGGAAAGCGCACGACATCGCCGAGCGCCGGCGCGGCCCCGCCGGGAAGCAGATGCCGGGCGGCGCCGGCATCCTTGCGCAGCCGCTCGACCGCGAGCGCCCAGTCGAGCTGCACGCGCGGCGCGGCCGGAAACCCCTCCTCCGCCGCCCGGATCGCCGGCTGCAGCGCCCGGTCGAGACCGTAACGGCCATGCGTCGCGAGAATGCTGTCCCAGGCCTCCACCGCGCCCGGCACTGTCACCGCATGCACGCTGTCGGTGCCGATGCTGCGGATGCCTTGTGCCAGCAGCGTTTCCGGCTGCATCGCCGCGGCCGCCCGGCCGGAACCGTTATAGCCCCAGACCTCCTCGTCCGGCTTCGCCACGAGGCAGAAGCAGTCGCCGCCGATGCCGGTCATGTGCGGTTCGACCACACCGAGCATGGCGATTGCGGCGACGGCGGCATCGGCGGCGTTGCCGCCCGCGCGCAGCGTCTCGATCGCGGCCTGCGCGGCCAGCGGATGCGAGGTCGCCACCATGCCGTTGCAGGCAAAGACCGCGGAACGCCCGGGAAGATGGAAATCGCGGCTCATGGATGGGGTTCGCTTGCGATAATGGCGCCGCCCGCCGCCGCGCGGATCAGGACGAGCGCATGCCGTCGCCGACAAAATCGATGTCGCGCTGTGCCGTACGGATGCTCACGGAAAATCCCGCGATCACGTCGACGAAGCAGATCACCAGCATGATCAGGAAGGTCGATGTCGCCGCCTTGCGCAGGACCATGAACTCGCCGAGCATGACGATGAACAGGACCAGCGAGAGCAGATGGTCGACGATGGCGCGCGAGCCGAACCGCGTCGCCTTGACGATTTCGACGAACAGAAGCGCGATCGACAGAATGATCAGCAGGTCGCTGGTCTTGACGTTCAGATCCTCGCCCGACAGCATGCGGATCGTGAACAGCGTGTCGGTGAATCCGATCCCGAACAGGAACGCGATCATGTTGTAGATCGCGAACGGGATGTTGAGCAGCGGGATTCCGACGAGATACATCGCTTAATCGTTCCTGGCGCGACATCCCGGCGCGGCCGCGCGCAGGATCAGGCTTCGGCCTTGGTCTTCAGCACCTGCCGGCCCTTGTACATGCCGGTCTTCAGGTCGATGTGGTGCGGACGGCGCAGTTCGCCCGAATCCTTGTCCTCGATATAGGTCGGCGGCTTCAGCGCGTCGGCGGAACGGCGCATGCCGCGGCGAGACGGCGAGGTCTTTCTTTTCGGGACGGCCATAGCCTCGGACTCCTGGAAAAATAAGCGGCCCTCGCGGGCCGGTTCGGGATGGCGGGATTGGGGCGGCTTATAATCGATGGCCCCCGGCAAGGCTAGATTGAATCCGCCGGCCGCGGGGGCCGGACCGGCCCTCGGCGGCGCCGCCGGCCCGCAGGCAGCTCTGGCTGCCGGTCTGCGCCGCCCGGACCTGGTACAGGCCGGCCAGGCGCCGTACCGCCGGGCCGGGCCGGGCGGCGCTGCGGACCACGGGATTGGGCAGAACGGCCGCCATCAGGGCGGCCTCGCGGCCGCTCACCTGCCGGGCTTCCTTGCCGAAGGCATATCGGGCGCCGGCTTCCGCCCCGAACTGCCCGTCCGGCCCCCATTCGGCGATGTTCAGGTAGATTTCCATGATCCGCCGCTTGGACAGGACCAGGTCGATCCAGAGGCTGAGCGGGAATTCCAGCGCCTTGCGCACATAGCTGCGGCCGGGCCAGAGAAACAGGTTTTTCGCGGTCTGCATGGTGATGGTGGACCCGCCGCGCAGGTCCTCCGGATCGTCGGCTTCGGCCAGGACCTGTTTCAGCCCTTCCCAGTCGACGCCGGAATGGCTGCAGAAGCGCGCATCCTCCGACGCGATCACGGTGACCGGCAACGCCGGCGCGATGGCGGTGAGCGGCACGAAACGGTGCTCGACCCGCTGGCCGGTCAGCGCCCGCCACAGCATCGGCGTCGAAATCGGGTCGATGAACGCATAGAGCGGCGTCAGCACATACGGCAGAAGCAGAATCACCGTCAGGACGGCCAGAAGCCCGCGGAAAAGCCGCCATGCCGGGCTGGGGGTCGGACCGGACAATGCGCGCTCCTTGCTGAGGGCCAAATTCATGGTGAATCCGTAGCCGGTGGGCCGGCCTTGCCTTTTCTAGTCGGAAATCCTCTAAAACCCAGCCCTCGAATTGGTTCGCCTCCAACCGCCCGTGTGACCGATGACCGCGTCCCCCGACCAAGCCTTTGCCGCCCGCCTCGATCAGGCCGCCGCCGATACCGAAGCGCTGCTCGACAGCCTGCTCGGACCGGCCCCGCTGGAGGGCGAGATCGCGCGCCCGCAGCGCCTCATCGACGCCATGCGGCACGGCTCGCTGAATGGCGGCAAGCGGCTGCGCCCCTTTCTCGTGCTGGAAAGCGCGGCCCTGTTTGACGTCGCGCCCGGCCACGCGCTGATGGCCGGCGCGGCGCTGGAATGCATCCACTGCTATTCGCTCGTGCACGACGACATGCCGCCGATGGACAACGACGACATGCGGCGCGGACGCCCGACCGTGCACAAGGCCTATGACGACGCCACCGCGATCCTGGTCGGCGACAGCCTGCTGACGCTCGCCTTCGACATCCTCTCACGGCCGCAGACGCATCCCGACGCGGCTTTGCGGATCGCGCTGGTCGGCGCGCTCGCGCGCGCCTCCGGCGTCGGCGGCATGGCCGGCGGCCAGATGCTCGACCTCGCCGCCGAAGGCCGCTTCGGCAAGGTGCAGCATGGCGAGAAGGAAGTGTTGCAATTGCAGGCGATGAAGACCGGCGCGCTCCTGCATTTCGGCTGCATCGCCGGCGCCATCCTCGGCCAGGCCGATCCCGGCCGGCACGAGGCGCTGTCGCGCTACGGCAAGGCGCTCGGCACCGCCTTCCAGATCGCCGACGATCTGCTCGATCTCGAAGGCGACGCCGCCACCGTCGGCAAGGCGGTCGGCAAGGATGCCGCCGCCGGCAAAGCGACTTTCATCAGCATCCTCGGACCCGACGGCGCGCGAAGACGGCTGCGGGAACTGGTCGGCGAAGCCGACCAGGCGCTGTCGGTCTTCGGCCCGCGCGCCGAGGTGCTGCGGCAGACCGCGCGATTTGTCGCCGAGCGGCGCAATTGAGCGTCGCTGAACGGGCGTTAATCCGTTGAGCTTTAAGGCGGATTTCGGGCGCTGCCGGCCGGCCAGGCTATCCAAAACGTAACGTGACGGCGGGCCCTTTCGGCACTACATGAACGGGCAGGCACGAGGTCCGTCTATCATGCGCCGCCTGCTTACCGCCGCCGCTCTTGTCGCCTTCACCATCGCCGCGATCTTCTATCTCTATCCGGGCGGCGCGCCGGCGGAGAATGCCTATCGTCTGGCCAAGGTGGAGCGCGGCGAGATCGTCGCTTCGGTGAGCGCGACCGGCACCATCAATCCGACCACCACCGTGATCGTGGGGTCGCAGCTTTCCGGCCAGGTGGTCGAGATTCTCGCCGACTATAATTCCGAGGTGAAGGCCGACCAGGTGGTGGCGCGGCTCAATTCCGACCAGATCCGCGCGCGCCTCGACGCCGCGCGCGCCGACCTGGAACAGATGCGTGCCAACCGCAAGGTGCAGGAAGGCCAGATCGAGAAGGTGCGCGCCGACACCGACAAGGCGCGCGCCACTTTGACCGACATGGAATCGCAGGTCGCGCGCAACGAGGCGCTGCTCGCCGACACCGAGCGCGCGTTCAATCGCCAGAGCGAATTGCGCACCAAGGGCTATGCGGCCGAATCGACCTTCGACACCGCGCGCGCGACCCGCGACGCGCAACAGGCATCGCTGAATTCCTCGAAGGCGCAGGTGAATTCGGCGAAAGCGGCGATCGCCTCGCTCGGCGCCGACCTGCAGGTGGCGCAGGCCAATCTCTCAGCCGTCACCGCGCAGATCGCGCAGCGCGAGGCGGCCGTGCGCCAGATCGAGGTCGACCTGCGCAACACCGAGATCAAGTCGCCGGTGAACGGCGTCGTCGTCCAGCGCAATGTCGAGCTCGGCCAGACCGTCGCCGCCTCGCTGCAGGCGCCGGAATTGTTCCGCATCGCCGAGGACCTGCGGCAGATGGAGATCGCCGCCAATATCGACGAGACCGATGTCGGGCGCGTGCGCCCCGGCCAGCGCGCGACGTTCAGCGTGAATGCCTATCCCGGACGCAGCTTCGAGGGGCGCGTCAAGCAGGTGCGGCTCGGATCGCAGACCGTGCAGAATGTCGTGATCTACGCGACCATCGTCTCGATCGAGAACCCGCTGCTCGAACTGCTCCCCGGCATGACCGCGAACCTGCGCATCGAGACCGACCGGCGCGACGACGTGCTGAAAATCCCGAATGCCGCCCTGCGCTGGCGGCCGCCCGCGCAGGCCCCGGCCGGCGCGGCCGCGCCGGAGGGCGGCAACGGGCCGCGCGGCGCCGGCACGCCCGCGCGCGCGACCTTGACCGAGCTCGTGGAAGCGCTCACCTCCGAAGTGCGGCTGACCCCGGACCAGGTGCGCCAGATCGAATCGGCGCTCGCGGACCTGCGCGGCAGCTTCGCCTCGGGTGGCGCGTCCGACGATGCCGCAAGCCGCCGCGAGCGCGTCCGCAACGCGCGCCAGAACGCCGAAGACCGGATCGCCGGCGTGCTCACGCCCGAGCAGCGCGGCAAGTTCGAGGAAATCCGCAAGCGGCTGGCCGAGAGCGGGCGCAACGCGCAGACCGGCCGCGTCTTCGTGGTCGGCCGCGACGGCAAACCGCAGGGCGTGACCGTGCGCATCGGCGCCAGCGACGGCGGCGTCAGCGAGGTGGTGGCGGGCCTGCAATCCGATGCCGAGGTGATCATCGGCGGCGGGCCGAAGGCGGATGCGCAGCGCGGTCCGCGCTTCGGTTTCTGACGCGGCCGGCGAGCCATGCCGCTCATCCACACCGACGGGTTGATGCGGCTCTACCGCCTCGGCGGGGAGACGGTGCATGCCATCGACGGCGTGTCGCTGTCGGTCGAGGCCGGCGAGTTCGTCGCCGTGATGGGCCCGTCCGGCTCCGGCAAGTCGACCTTCATGAACGTGATCGGCTGCCTCGACCGTCCCAATGCGGGCGCGTACCGGCTCGACGGCGAACTCGTCTCCGCGATGTCGGGCGACGCGCTCGCCGCCGTGCGCAACCGCAAGATCGGATTCGTGTTCCAGCAATTCCACCTGCTCGACCGGCTCGACGCGATGGCCAATGTCGAATTGCCGATGCTCTATGCCGGCGAGGCGCGCGCGGCGCGGCATGCCAAGGCGGAGGCCGCCTTGCGCCGCGTCGGGCTCGGCCAGCGCCTGCACCATCGCCCGACCCAGCTTTCCGGCGGCCAGCAGCAGCGCGTCGCGATCGCGCGCGCGCTGGTCAACGCGCCGAAAGTGCTGCTCGCCGACGAGCCGACCGGCGCGCTGGACAGCCGCACCTCGGTGGAATTGATGGCGCTGCTGCAGGAGCTCAACCGCGACGGCACGACCGTCGTGCTGGTCACGCACGAGCCCGATATTGCCGCCTATGCGGCGCGCGTGGTGCGTTTTCGCGACGGCCGCGTGCTGAGCGACGTGCGCCAGCGCCCCGCCGATGCCGCGTCCGAACTCGCCCGGCTGCATGCGGACGATACCGCGCGCGCGGCACCGGAGGCGGCGGAATGAAACTCTCGGACGCCATCTGGTCGGCGGCGGACGCGCTGCGGCTGAACAAGCTGCGCAGCGCGCTGACCATGCTCGGCATCGTCATCGGCGTGGCGGCGGTGATCGCGATGGTCGCGGTCGGCGGCGGCGCGCGCGAGCAGGTGGTGGCGCAGATCCGCAGTCTCGGCGCCAATCTTCTGGTGGTCGTGCCCGGCAACATCACCCAGGGCGGCGTGCGGCTCGGCAGCGGCGCGGCGGCGACGCTGACCGACGACGATGCGGCGGCGATCGCACGGGAAGTGGCGGCGGCGCAGGTAACCGCGCCGTTCATGCGCGGCGGCGTGCAGCTGATCGCAAGCGGCATGAACTGGGCCACCACCGCTTACGGCATCGATCAGGGCTGGTTCGAGGCGCGCGAATGGGACGTCGCCGGCGGCCGCGCCTTCGAGCCCGAGGAAATCGCACGCGGCGCGCAGGTCGCGCTGCTCGGCCAGACGGTGGCGCGCACGCTCTATGGCGGCATCGACCCGGTCGGGCTGGAAGTGCGGGTGCGCAACGTGCCGTTCCGCATCGTCGGCGTGATGGCGCCGAAGGGACAGACCACCTGGGGGCAGGACCAGGACGACGTGATTTTCCTGCCGCTCAATGCGGCGCGCCAGCGCGTGCTCGGCCGCAACCAGGCGAATGCGCGCGCCGTCGGCTCGATCTACGTCAAGGTGCGCGACGGCGAGACCATGAGCGCCGCCGAGGAGGAGGTGAAGACGCTGCTGCGCCAGCGCCACCGCCTGCAGCCCGGACAGGAGGACGACTTCTCCATCCGCAACCTCGCCGACATCGCCGCGACCCGCGAGGCGAGCGCACGCACTTTGGCGCTGCTGCTCGCCGCCGTCGCCGGCGTGTCGCTGATGGTCGGCGGCATCGGGATCATGAACATCATGCTGGTGTCGGTCACCGAGCGCACGCGCGAGATCGGATTGCGGCTCGCGGTCGGCGCCCGGCGTCGCGACATCCTGCGGCAATTCCTGTTCGAGGCCACAGGCCTTGCGGCGATCGGCGGCGCCGCCGGCGTGCTGCTCGGAATCGGCGGCGCCTATCTGTTCTCCACCGCGGCCGGCTGGCCGTTGCTGGTGGAGCCGGCTTCGATCGTGCTGGCCGTGGTGTTTTCGGGAATGGTCGGCGTGTTTTTCGGCTGGTACCCGGCTTTGCGCGCCGCGCGCCTCGACCCGATCGAGGCGTTGCGCCATACCTGAGGGACGGACCAGCGCGGCGCGCCGAACACCGTGCGGCAGGCCGGGCTGAGCACCGGCTTCTGCGCCCCGAGGCGGGTCGCGCAAGGGAAACGCATCGCCGGCCTCCGAAGGGCGCCAAGCGTTCCCGCATCGACGGGACGCGGCTGAGCGCCCGTATTCAGGATTTGCGCGCGGTCACTGCCGCCAGGCGGCAAAAGCCTCCGCGAAGGCGCGCTCGCCCGGCGTGCCCTTCTCGATCGCCAGGATGGCGCGGCGGCTGTTGTTGTAGACGATCGGGATGTCGAACCAGCCCCGCTCCTTCAGCAGCTGGATGTTGCGCTGCATGTCGGCCTCGACCGCCGACAGGCCGATCAGGAAGAAGCCGGTGGTCACCTTCACGGCAAGTCCGGACAGCGGCACGCCGCGCGTCTGTTCGGCCTGCTTCATCAGGATGCCGGGCACATTGTTGATGCCGCCGCCGGGAAAATCCGGCGGCAGGTTGAACAGGAGCTCGATCGTATGGCTCGCCGGCAGCGTCTGGTCGGTGTTGCGGCGGATCGAGAATTTCAGGTTGATGCGCTTCTCGGGAATTTCGACATCGGCGCGCACGGCGAGTTCCGGCGGCGCCCCGCCGCCGGGCGAAACGGTTTCGGTGCGCCACACCGCCGAGCCGACATAGCGCCTGCCCTGCGGGTCGCTGGGCTCTTCCTCGTAGAGCACGACGCGCTGGGCCACCGCCGGCCCGGCCTGCTGCGCCGTCCCCGCAGGCGCCGGCTGGCCGACCCGGTCGGCGATTTTCGGGCGCGACTGCGACGAAGGCGCATCGCGCGAGACCTGCGCCGGCTGGCCGCGCAAAGCCTGATACAGGCCGCTGATCGTATGCCGCTGCCAGTACACGAAAATGCCGAGCGCCAGCACCAGGAACAGGGTGATCCCGATCTGGATCATGCGGCCGAGAGAGCGGCGCGGCCGGGCGTAGGATACCTCTTCATGCACCGCACGCGGCATGCGCGCGCGACGCGGCGTCCGCGTGCGCTCGGGCACCTCGTCCGTCGGTTCGGCACCGTAAGGGTCCCACGGCTCCTGCGCCTCGGGCGCGAGGCTCTCCAGTTCGATCGGGACGCGGCTGCGTCCGGCCGCCGCGTCGAGGTCGCGCGGGCTGGTCTCACCGAACGGATCGCGCGCGCGGCGCGGCATGCGCGATTCTGCGGGCATGCGCGGCGGCGCCACGCGCACTTCCCCCGCCGGACGCGCGGCCGGCGCCGCCACCGCGGCATCGGGTTCGCCGCGGAAGCCGCGCATGGCGGCATCGGTCAGCGAGGGGCGCGGCGCCGGTGGCGCGACGGGTACCGGCGGCATTTCGGCCGGGACCGGTACCATTTCCTCCTGCATCGCCTCCGCGGGCTCGGGGACGGGTTCGGGTGCCGGTTCCAGTTCCGGCTCCGGCTCGGCCGCGATGGAGGACGGCGCCAGGGGCGGCGGGGGCGGAGCCGCCGGCGGCTTGATCGGCGCCGGCGGCCTGGGCGGCGGGGGCGCCGACCGTGTCGGGGTCACGGCGCCGGCCCCGGGCTTTGCCGCCGGGGCGGCAACGGGCGCGGCCGGACGCGGCGCCGGCGCGGGGGCCGCGGAGGCCGGCGCCGGGCGGCCGCGGCGCGCGGCTTCCGCCTCGACCTTGCGGATCGCCTCCTCCAGCGCCAGCCGCTCGCGGGTAATGTCGGTTTCGCTCAAAGCCGGCTGCACGCCGCGCAATTGCGCGACCAGCGCGGTGCGCGCGCGCTCATACAGCGCACGCCGCGCCTCGCCGGTATTCTTATCGAGACCGGCGACGGCGCGGGCGATGAGCGGGTAATAATCAGCCATTGCTACTCATAGACGATTGCGGCCCTACCGACACGGTTCACGCCTCAAACGGATTCTGCATCAGGATCGTGTCTTCACGCTCGGGGCTTGTCGACAGCAGAGCCACCGGGCATCCCACCAGTTCCTCGATCCGCCGTACATACTTGATCGCAGGCGCCGGCAGCTGCGCCCAGGACCTTGCATTCGCGGTGCCATCCTGCCACCCCTCGACCGATTCGTAGACCGGCTCGACCCGCGCCTGGGCATGCTCGCCCGCCGGCAGAAAGTCGATCTCGCGGCCATCAAGACGGTACTTCACGCAGACTTTGATCTCCTCAAGGCCGTCAAGAATATCCAGCTTGGTGAGCGCAAGGCCATTGATCCCACAGGTGCGGACAGTTTGCCGCACGAGCGCGGCATCGAACCAGCCGCAGCGCCGCGGCCGGCCGGTCACGGTGCCGAATTCCCGTCCGCGCTCGCCGATCCGCCGGCCGATCTCGTTCTTCTGCTCGGTCGGGAACGGCCCCTCGCCCACGCGGGTGGTGTAGGCCTTGCAGATACCGAGCACGTAGCCGATCGCCGACGGCCCGAGGCCCGAGCCGGTCGCGGCCTGGGCGGCGACGGTGTTGGAGGACGTCACATACGGGTAGGTGCCGTGGTCGATGTCGAGCAGCGCGCCCTGCGCCCCCTCGAACAGGATGCGCTTGCCCTCGCGCCGCTTCTCGTCGAGCAGCGTCCAGATCGAATCCATGTACGGCAGGATGCGCGGGGCGACCGCGGCAAGCTCGTCGTACAGGGTGCGCGGCGCGATTTCCGCAAGCCCCAGCCCGCGCCGCAGCGCGTTATGGTGCGCCAGCAGCCGGTCGATCTTGAGGCCGAGGGTCTGCAGATCGGCGAGATCCATCAGCCGGATCGCCCGCCGCCCGACCTTGTCTTCGTAGGCCGGCCCGATGCCGCGCTTGGTGGTGCCGATGCGGTTCGCGGCACTGGCGTTTTCGCGGATGCCGTCGAGCTCCGAATGCAGCGACAGGATCAGCGGCGCATTGTCGGCGATACGCAGGCTCTGCGGCGTCACCGCCACGCCCTGCCCCTGCAGCCGGTCGATTTCCTCGATCAGCGCGCGCGGATCCAGCACCACGCCGTTGCCGATCACCGACAATTTGCCGGTGCGCACGACGCCGGAAGGCAGCAGCGAAAGCTTGTAGGTGACGCCGTCGATGACGAGGGTATGCCCGGCATTGTGTCCGCCCTGGAAGCGGACGATGATGTCCGCCTGTTCCGACAGCCAGTCGACAATCTTCCCTTTGCCCTCGTCGCCCCATTGCGAGCCGACGACCACCACATTCGCCATTTTCGTCCTTCCCTCGCGGGCCGCTCAGCCCGGTCCCCGCCCCCACGGGGTGCCCGGCCGAAGCGAGGGTTCTCCTTCGGATAGAGGATGCCGCGCGGTCAGGCAAGGCGCGGATGCTGCGCGGGCGCCGCTTTTCGCTACGATAACCCGTTGAATTCACAACACGATCTGTATCGGCCCGGCGGCGCACAAGGCCCATGCGGCGGCCCCAGTGGCTGAGCGGCGGCACCCATTGTAGCAAGGCGCAAACGGCGCGGGCCGGCCGAACGCCGCAGCCGGACGACGGGAGGACTGGAATGGGGGGCACGCATGGCGCGATCCGGTGGCTGATCGCGCAGCCCTACCTGCTGGTCTGCATCACCTACCTGACCTGGGGCGCGAATATCGTGCTCGGCCGCTTCGTCGCCGGGCATGTCCCGCCGGTGGCGCTGTCCTACTGGCGCTGGGGCGGCGCCTTCCTGCTGATCCTGCCCTTCGCCTGGCCGCATCTGAAGCGCGACTGGCCGGCGATCCGCGCGCAACTGCCGATGATGACGCTGCTGTCGATCACCGGCACCTCGGCCTACAACACGATGGCCTATTGGGGGCTGCAATACACCCACGCCATCAACGGATTGCTGATCCAGTCGACCGCGCCGTTGATCGTCGCCGCCTGGACCTTCGTCCTGTTCCGCCAGCAGCTCACACGCGGCCAGGCCTTCGGCATCCTGGTCTCGATCGCCGGCGTGCTCGTGATCCTGACGCGCGGCGAATTCGCCGCCTTGCGCGACATCGACTTCAACCGCGGCGACGTCTGGTTCTTCTTGGCGCTGATCGTCTTCGCCTTCTATTCCGCCCTGGTGCAGAAACGGCCGGCGATGCATCCGCTTTCGTTTCTCGCCTTCACCATGGGCTGGGGCGCGCTGTGGCTGACGCCGTTCTATCTCTGGGAAATCGCCGCCGGCGCGGCGCTGACGCTCGACGCCGAAACCATCGCCGCCATCGCCTATGTCATCGTGTTTCCCTCGATCGTCGCCTATCTCTGCTACAACCGGGCCATCGAGATGATCGGCCCCAATCAGGTCGCCGCGCTCTACCCGCTGATCGTGCTGTTCGGCTCGGTATTCGCGATCGGGGCGCTGGGCGAGCGGCCGCAACTGTTCCATGCCGCCGGCTTCGCGCTGATCCTGTCCGGCGTGATCGTGGCGACGCGGGCGCGCCGCAGGGTGCTGCGACCCCCGGCGCCCGACCGCGCCGCCTGAGCCGCTCGCGCCGCCGGACGGCACGGCCCACGTCCGGACACCCTCGCTGCCAGAGCATGATCCGACCGCGCCGAATCGGATCATGGTCCAGTTTTCTTGGCTTATCGCGCAATGTTGCGGCGAACCGGTTCGCACCTCGCCGGATTGCGCGCTATCGGCGCCGCATTTCCCACAATTTCTGCATGGCGCCGTCCATGCCGTGCGGATCGCGCAGGAGCGCGGCGCGCACATCCTGCGCGCGCTTGTCGGCGAGCACCTCGTCGGCGCCGGCTTGCACGCCGTCGAGCGCGGCCGCCGCGATCGCGGCCGGCGAGCTCTTCTCGCCGGGAATGCCGGCGGCCATGTCGGTATCGATATAGCCGGCATGCACCGCGACCACCCGCGTGCCCTGCGTGCGCAATTCGTGCCGGATGCCGTCGGTCAGCGACAAGGCCGCCGCCTTGGAGGCGCTGTAGGAGCCCTGCATCGGCGCGTTGAACCAGCTCACTACCGACAGGATGTTGAGGATCGCGCCGCCGCCGTTCTTCGCCAGCACCGGCGCGAAGGCGCGGCACAGGGTCAGCATGCCGAAATAATTGGTCTCCATTTCGCGCCGCGCATGGTCCAGCGACGGCGCTTCCAGGAGCGGCGTGAAGGCGGCGAAGCCGGCATTGTTGACGAGCAAGGTCACATCGGTGCAGGCCGCCGCGGCGGCGGCCGCGTCCGCGGGATGCGTCACGTCGAGCCTGACCGGCTGCACGCCGGGATCGGCGATGCTGCCCGGATCGCGCGCGCCGCCATAGACCTTGGCGCCGCGTCCAAGCAGGTCGCGCGCGAGCGCACGCCCGAGCCCGCGATTGGCCCCGGTGACCAGCGCGACGGCGCCGCGAAGCTGCATTGCTACGCTCCCAGGTGAGGCGACCACGGCTCACCT
>JBFWWQ010000031.1:0-18401 GCA_050246095.1 Pseudorhodoplanes sp. | reverse complement strand
GTATTGTCCGACGACGCGCGCGAGGCGCAGGTCGCGCAGGCGCGCGCTCTCTACAACCAGCGCAAGATCGAGCTCGAGGCGCGCCGCAAGCTGATCGAGCAGGGCACGCTGCCCAAGCTCGAACTGTCAACCTTGAATCCCAGTTCAAGGCCGCCGAGGCCGTGCTCGCCGGCGCCGAGGCCGAACGCGACCGCGGTTTTGTGCGCGCGCCGTGGGATGGGGTGATCACCGACCTGCCGGCGGAAGTCGGCGGTGCCGCCTTCTCCTTCGCGGGCAAGGACGTGGCACAGATGGTATCGCTCGATCCGATGCTGGCCGTGGTGGAGGTGTCGGAACGCAAGCTCGGCGGCATCCATATCGGCGACACCGCGACCGTGCGGCTGGTCACCGGGCAGACCGCGACCGGCTATATCCGTTTCGTCTCCAAATCCGCGATCGCGACGACGCGCACCTACCGCGTCGAAGCCGAGATCAAGAATACCGATGGCGCTATCCCCGACGGCATCACCGCGGAAGTCTCGATCGCTTTGGCCCCGGCGCCGGCGACGCGGGTTCCGCGCTCGGCGCTGACCTATTCGTCCGGCGGCGAGCTCGGCGTGCGCGCGGTCGATGGCGGCGGCAAGGTCGCCTTCCACGCGGTGACCCCGATCGAGGACGAGCACGCCTTCATGTGGGTGAGCGGCATTCCGGACCGCGCCAAGGTGATCGTGCAGGGCCAGGATTTCGTGCGCGAGGGCCAGATCGTGCAGCCGGTGCCGGCGGAAGCCGCCACCGCGCAGCGCTGAGCGGGAGCGACCGATGTTCGCGCTGATCGACTATGCCATCAGCCATGCGCGCCTGACGATCGCGACGCTGATCTTCCTGCTGCTCGCCGGCTTCGTCGCCTACAAGACGATCCCCAAAGAGTCCGAGCCGGACGTCAAGATTCCGGTCATCTATACGCTTTTGTCGCAGCGCGGCATCAGCCCGGAAGATGCCGAGCGCCTGCTGCTGCGCCCGCTCGAGACCAAGCTGAAGGCGATCGGCAACGTCAAGGAAATGCGCTCCACCGCCTTCGAGGGCGGCGGCTACGTGCTGATGGAGTTCGAGGCCGGTTTCGATTCCAAGTCGGCGCTCGCCGACGTGCGCGCCAAGGTCGACGAGGCCAAGCGCGATCTGCCCAAGGATGCCGACGAGCCGGTGGTGCAGGAGGTCAATCTTTCGCTCTATCCGGTGATCGTGGTCGGCCTGTCCGGCACCTTGCCGGAACGCTCGCTGCTCAATCTCGCGCGTATCGCCAAGAATGCCATCGAGCAGGTGCCGGGCGTTCTGCAGGCGGAATTGCGCGGGGCCCGCGACGAGGCGGTCGAGATCATCGCCGAGCCGATGCTGATGAAGAGCTACGGCATCTCGCTGGATCAGCTCGCCAGCGCGACGCAGGCCTCCAACAGCCTCGTGGCCGCGGGCGCGCTGGAAGGCGCGACCGGGCGGTTCGCCGTCAAGGTCCCCGCTTTGATCGAGCGCCCCTCCGACATGCTGAAGAATCCGGTCGTCGCCTCGCCGGGTGCCGCGGTCACGCTCGGCGACGTCGCCAAGGTGCGGCCGACCTTCAAGGACGCGACCTCGATCACGCGCGTGAACGGGCAGACCGCGATGACCATCGAGGTCTCCAAGCGCATCGGCGCGAATCTGATCGACACCGTCGACGGCGTCAAAGCCACGGTGGAGAAGCTGAAGGCGAACTGGCCGGAAGGCGTGCAGGTCGTCTACACGCAGGACAAGTCCAAGGTCATCCGCCAGATGCTGGCCGACCTGCAGAATTCGGTCGCCACCGGCGTGCTGCTGGTCGTCGTCATTATCCTCTTCGCGCTCGGCTTCCGCGCCTCTTTGTTCATCGGCATCGCGATTCCCGCTTCCTTCCTCGCCGGCGTGCTGGGTCTTTATCTGGCGGGACTGACCGTCAACATCGTCGTGCTGTTCTCGCTCATCCTCGCGGTCGGCATGCTGGTCGACGACGCGATCATCGTCTCCGAATATGCCGAACGGCGGATGGCGGAAGGCATGCCGCCGAAGGAAGCCTATTCGCTTGCGGCCAAGCGCATGGCCGGCCCGGTGATTGCCGCGACCGCGACCCGGGTCGCGGCCTTCTCGCCGCTCCTGTTCTGGCCCGGCGTGGTCGGCGAGTTCATGAAATATCTGCCGATCACGCTGATCGCGACGCTGTCGGCTTCGCTTGTGGTCGCGCTGTTCTTCACGCCGACGCTCGGCGCCTTGCTCGGGCGGGCTGCGACCGTGCCGCACGACGAACGTGCCGCCGATTCCGGCTTGTACATGCGCACGGTCAAGCTCGCCTTGCGCCGGCCGGGCATGACGCTCGCGCTCGCCGCCTTCCTGCTGGTCGCGGTGCAGGTCGTCTACGGCAAATTCGGCCGCGGCGTCGAATTCTTCCCTAATGTCGAGCCCGATTACGGCCAGGTCATCGTGCACGGTCGCGGCAATATCTCGCTGGAGGAGAAGGACAGGATTCTCGCCGCGATCGAAAAGCGCGTGTTGCAATTTCCCTCGCTGCAGACCGTCTATACCCGCGTCGGCGAGCAGCCGCGCGGATCGAGCGAGATCACCGAGGACACGATCGGCATCATCCAGTTCGAATTCGCCGACTGGAAGACGCGACCGGCCGGCCATGCGATCATGGACGCGATCCGCGAGCAGACCGCCGACATACCGGGCATCCTGGTCGAGGTCACCGCCCCGCGCGCGGGACCGCCGACCGGCAAGCCGATCCAGGTCCAGCTCTCCGCGATCAACCCGGATCTGCTGCCCGCGGCGGCGAAGAAAGTCGCCGACATTCTTTCCAGGCGCGCCGACATTCGCGATCTCGACGACGGCCTGCCGCTGCCCGGCATCGACTGGAAGCTGCAGGTCGACAAGGCCGAGGCGGCGAAATTCGGCGCCGGCGTCAATACGGTGGGGTCGGCGGTTCAGCTCGTCACCAACGGACTGAAGATCACCGAATACCGTCCGTCGCAGACCGACAAGGAAGTCGACATCCTGCTGCGCTTCCCGGAAGACCGTCGCAGCCTCGACCAGATCGATGAATTGCGCGTGCAGACGCCCTCCGGCCACGTGCCGATCGGCAATTTCGTCGAGCGCATGCCCACGCCGCGCGTCGGCTATATCAACCGCGTGAACGCCAACCGCGTGATGACGGTATCCGCCAACGTGCCCGAAGGCGTGCAGAGCGCGAAGGTGCAGGCGGAGATCGCGCGTGAACTGGCGCAGGTCGATCTCGGGCTCGGCGTCACCTTCAAGATGAAGGGCGAGGACGAGGAGCGCGAAAAAGCCGGCGCCTTCCTGATGAAGGCATTCGGCACCGCGATCTTCCTCATCTTTGCGATCCTGCTCGCGCAGTTCAACAAGCTGACCTCCGTCGCGCTGATCCTGACCGCGGTGATCCTCTCGACCATCGGCGTGCTGCTCGGCTTGCTGTTCATGGGCCAGCCCTTCGGCGTGGTGATGACCGGCATCGGCGTGATCGCGAATGCGGGCGTGATCGTGAACAACAATATCGTGCTGATCGATACCTACGACCGGCTGCGCCGCGAGGGCGTCGAGGCCTACGACGCCATCGTCGAGACCTGCCGCGAGCGTGCCCGCCCGGTGGTGCTGACCGCCGTCACTGCCATTCTCGGCGTGCTGCCGATCGCGTTCGGCGTCAATCTCGACTTCCTGCTGCGCGAAGTCACGATCGGCGCGCCGGCCACGCAATGGTGGATCAGCCTGTCCACGGCCATCGTGTTCGGGCTCGGCTTTGCCACCGTCCTGACGCTGATCGTCACGCCGGCGGCGCTGATGCTGATTGCCAACATGGCCGAGAAGCGCGCGCAATGGCTGCGCAGCCTGCGCGCGCGCTGGCCGTTCCGCCGCGTGGCGGCGGATATGCGCTGAGGGCGCGGCGCGCTGGCGTTGCGTTCGTCGGAGCCGTAAGCTGCCCGCGCAAATGCGGGAGGCCCCATGCCCATCACGCTCGATCAGGCCGGCATCATCGTCGACACGGCGCTCAAGAAGGGCCGCGCGCTCAATCTCGCCCCGCTCACCGTCGCCGTGCTCGATGCCGGCGGCCATCTGGTCGCGCTCAAGCGCGAGGACCGCTCCGGAATCCTGCGGCCGGATATTGCGATCGGCAAGGCCTGGGGTGCGCTCGGCATGGGTTTCGGCACCCGCGAGATCGCCGAACGGGCGAAGGCGATGCCGATCTTCTTCACCGCGCTGACGCCGCTGTCGCAAGGGCGGTTGGTGCCGGTCCCGGGCGGGGTGCTGATCCGCGACAAGCAGGGCGACGTGATCGGCGCGGTCGGCATCACCGGCGACACGTCCGACAACGACGAGGTTTGCGCGGTCGCGGGCATCGAGGCGGCCGGCCTGTCGGCGCAGGCGGGCGCCAAGAGCTAGATTTTGTTCAGGTGGTGCCGAGACGCGGCCGCGCATTCGCCGTCACGAGCGCTGCGCCGCCCGTCAGCGCCGCCAGCACCGCCCAGTGCGCGTAGCGGAAATCCGATGCGACGCCGACCAGGAAGAAGGTCGTCACATAAATCGCAGCGGACCCCGCCGCGGCAAAGGCGAGCGCACCCTCGGCGGTGTCGCGCCGCCGCCAGGCGAGCAGCACGATGACAAGGTCGAGGATCAGCCAGGTCCCGGCGCGCAGCAGCGGCGTCTTGCGCAAGCTCTCGTCGATCGCGCGCAACGCCAGGAAGGCCGGCCGGTCCTCGAAAATATACTTGCGCGGGTCTTCCACATCGAGCGTCCACAGCGTCAGATTTTCGTTGAGGAGGAAATTGCGCATGAACGCCGCGCGATGCTGCAGATAGGCGGTGGGGTGGGCGGCGATGGCCGAGAGCCAGGCCGAACTCAGCGCCGGCGTGCCGAAAATCTTCTCGCGCTTCTCCAGCCGCTGCATGACGAAATTGCAGGGATCGCGATTCCAGTAGATGTCCCACAGTGTCGGCTTGTAGCAGCCGTCGAGGACGAGCGCGTTCTCTTCCGGCGTCCAGGTCACCGGAAACCGGTTGTGCTTGGAAAAGTGCGAAATGCCGCCGAGATCGAACACGAACACCGAATGCAGCGGATGCTCGCGCTTGGCCCCGAGCAGGTCGTAGTAGCTGAACTGCACCAGGCCGTAGAGCGCAGCCGCCGCCGGGATCGCCACCATCGCGATGCGCAGGAATCGGATGCGGGCGGGCCACAGCGCATAGGCGATCAGAAGCGGCGCGGCGATCAGCGCGTTCGGGCGCAGCAGCACGCCGAACGCGATCAGGACCAGCGCGGCGCCTTGCAGCAGCAGATTCAGGCGCGAGGCGGAGGTCGCGGCGACGTAGGTTAGCGCGACCGCCATCAGCCACACCGTCGAAAACAGGATGTCGCGCCAGATGATGCCGGTGAATTCCGCCGCCGGCGGCAGGAAGGCGAGCGCGACGAGCAGGAGGGCGGCGGCCTTCGAGCGACGCGCCAGCCGCAGCGCGAGCAAGGCCATGCCGCCCCAGTAGAGACCGGCGATCAAAAGGAACATGCTGGCCGCGCCGGGCGCGAGCGGATCGATCAGTTTCCACAGCCACACCATGACCGGCGACTGCCAGTCGCCCCAGGGCGGCCGATGGATCGCGATGTAAACGTATTTGGCATCGTAGGTCATGATGCCGGGATAGAAGACGAACAGCGTCAGCGCGAAGCCGAGCGCGCAGAGCGCAACAAGTAGGATTTGTGTTTTCCGATCAGGCATGCGCGATGCCGGCCTTTCCTTCCCCCCGCGAAGCGGTGGGGCAATCAATTCCGACGCGCATAGACATCCCCGGAATTCGCCGCATGCGGCAGTGCGCGCAGCCACGCGGCGATTTGTGCCGCGTCGATCCATTGCGGATGCGCCAGCATCTGGCTCTCGCCGAGCGCGGCATTGAAGCGCGCAAAGCCGAGCGAAGCGCAACGTTCGATGCAGGCGAAGGCCACGTCGCGCTGGATGGTGGTGAACTCGAACGACAAAGCCGCTACCGGCTGCGATAATCCTGCCAGCGCCTCGGCCTCGAAGCCCTCCACGTCGATCTTGATGAAAGCCGGCATGCCGTGGCGCGCGATGAGCGCATCGAGCGTCGTGGCCTCCACGGTGAGGACTTTCGACCAGCGCTGCTCCTCCCAGCCCGGCGCGCCGTCGGCGGCCCTGACGAATGCGCTGGAGGCCGTGGAAACGGTGGGATTGTCGATGTTAACTCTGAGCGCGACGGTTCCGGCGGCACGGCCGACCACGCAGGGAACGATCGCAACCTGGGCATCGCGCCCGTGGATCAGCCTCAGCGTCTTCACCAGAGCCGGCTGCGGCTCGACCGCGACGACGCGCGCCCCGAGCCGGCGGAAAGCGGCAACGCGGTCGCCGACATGCGCGCCGATATCGAAGACGAGGTCGCCGCCTCTGACGAATTGCCCGTACAAAGCGGCCATAGCTGCGCGCGGCGCATGCCGGCCATAATAGGTGCGCAGCGAGCGGACGACGCCGCGGGCCGTGCGCAGCGCTTCAAACATGGGCATGTATCACGCCGCCTGCGCACGCGGCCGTTCCGGGCCGGGAAGCGCCAGCGGCTTCAGCGCCTCCGAAGCGAGATTCTCCTCCGGCAGCGCGCATAGTCCGGTCCGCGCCAGCCATCGGCCGACATCCGCCCGTGCGGTCCACACTGCAAGCGGGATCGAAACGGCAAGCCCGAGCGCGATGAAACTCGCAAACGGGATGGCTGCCGGATGCGTGCCGGCGAGCGCGGCGAGCGAGACGACGCCGAGCGCGGTCTGCGGCCATAGCATGCGCGTGGCGGTCGACAGCGGCACGGCATGATCGTCGCGCACCTGCCCGATCCAGCCGATGCGCCGGCCGAAAAGGAGGCCTCCGAGAAACACCGTGTGCCCGAACCACATGATCGGGATCAGGATAACCGCGAAGACCGTCTCCACCGCGACACCGGCGAGGAACATCGCCGTGCCGCCGAAGGCCGCGCGTGCGGCGCGCCGCGACAGCACGTCGAGCACGCTCGCCCATTGCGGCGTGAACCACATGATGAAATTCAGAATAAAGACCGCGATCCCGAGCTCCGGCCGGATCACATCCGCCACATTGTCCGCGCCGGCGATTGCGATCGTCCCGAGCGCCAGCATGCCGATCCAGGCGGGCGAGCCGAGGAACATCAGGAGCGCGAAGACGAGCTGGTAGCGGCTGACGAATTTCAACCCCGGCAGCCCGAGGAAATGCCAGTATTGCATGTTGCCCTGGCACCAGCGCAAATCCCGCCGGATGAACTCGATCAGCGTCGGCGGATTCTCCTCCCAGGAATGGTCCTCCTGCGGCAGCACCCGCACCTCGTAGCCGGCACGGCGCATGAGCACGGCCTCGATCTGGTCGTGGCTCAGCACATGCCCGCCGAACAGCGCGTTCGCCGGCAGCGGCGGTAGCCGGCAATGCGCGTGGAAGGGCGCGATGCGGAAGATCGCGTTGTGGCCCCAATAGGGACCGCAATCGCCCTGCCACCAGGTCGCGCCGGTCGTGTAGGAGCGCATGCCGAGCCGCATGCCGAACTGGAACAGCCGCGCAAAGGCGCTGGAGGACGGCAGGCCGACGACGAGGCTTTGCAGCAGGCCGAGATCGGGACTGGCCTGCATGATGCGCACCAGCCGCAGCACCGCCTCGGCGGTCATGTAGCTGTCGGCATCGAGCGGCACCGCGAATTCGTGATCGGCCCCGTAGCGCTCGCAGAAGTCGCGGATATTGCCGGCCTTGTAGCCGGCATTCCCGGTGCGGCGGCGATAGGTCAGGGCGATGCGCCCGTGCCAGCTTGCCGCGAGCGCCGCGAAAAGCTGCGCCTCGGTCGCCGCGATCGCCTCCTCGCCCGTGTCGCTCAGGATATAGGCGTGAAAGCGTTCGCCGTAGCCGGAGGCGGCGAGGCCGGCCAGCATCGGCTCGATATTGCGCACGATCCGCTCCGGCGGCTCGTTGCGGATGCAGATGAGGATCGCGACCGATGCGGTAATCGTTTCGTCGCCGGCGATGCGCGCTGCCGGCGGGTTCACCGTGGCGAGCGGGTTGCGGGCGAAGCGCATGATGGCGAAGCCGATGACCGCGTTCCAGAACCCGATCACCGTCCAGGGCAGCGTGACGGCGAACATGACAACAAATGCCAGATCCGCCCACCCGAAGCCGCCGGGCGCGAGCGCGCGTACCAATAGCCCGATCATGGCCGCCATGCTGAGCAGGACCAGCGTCGCGAACAGCGCGCGCCGCGCGGTCATGCGGGAGGCAGGAATCGTGTGTTCGGGCGGCATGGTTGCGGCTCTGGCGGAAAACCCAAAGTTGCGGCCGCGCGTGGTATAGCGGGTTCGCAAACCGGCGACAAAGGCAAGACGTGGCGAGCGATCGGGGCGAACAGAAGGCGCAGGCGCTGTGGTACACGGCGCCCGGCCGCGCCGAAATCCGGGACGAGATTGTGCCTGCGCCGGCCGAGGGCGAGGTGCGGGTGCGGGCGCTGTTCGGCGCGCTCAGCCGGGGAACCGAAGCTTTGGTGTCGCATGCCCGGGTACCCGCCAGCGAGTACGAACGGATGCGCGCGCCGTTCATGGGCGGCCATTTTCCGTTCCCGGTGAAATACGGCTACGCCAATGTCGGACGGGTCGAGGCCGGCCCGGCCGCTCTGCTCGGCCGCACCGTTTTCGCGCTTTATCCGCACCAGTCGCTCTACGTCCTGCCGGCGGATGCGGCGGTGCCGCTTCCGGAAGACGTGCCGCCGAGACGCGCGGTGCTGGCGGCCAATATGGAGACGGCCCTGAATGCGGTCTGGGACGGCGAGCCGGGGCCGGCGCCCCGGATCGCGGTCGTCGGTGCGGGCGTGGTCGGCGCGCTGGTCGCCTGGCTGTGCGGACGCCTGCCCGGCGCGAATGTGACCACGGTCGACATCAATCCGGCGCGTGCCGCACTGGCGCAAGCCCTCGGCGTCGGCTTCGCTTCGCCCGGGCATGCGCCCGGCGAGTGCAACCCCGTGTTCCATGCCAGCGCGACGGCG
Organism: Pseudorhodoplanes sp.; assembly: GCA_050246095.1. Lineage (GTDB taxonomy): Bacteria > Pseudomonadota > Alphaproteobacteria > Rhizobiales > Xanthobacteraceae > Pseudorhodoplanes. The sequence continues at coordinate 9,339 of JBFWWQ010000031.1, read as the reverse complement.
GCGGGGCTGAACACCGCGCTGTCGCTCGCCGGCGACGAGGCGAGCGTGATCGAACTGTCCTGGTACGGCCAGGGCGAGGTTCCGGTCCGGCTCGGGGAAGCCTTTCATGCGCGGCGGCTGAAACTGATCTCCAGCCAGGTCGGCCGGGTCGCGCCCTCGCACCGGGCCACCTGGACCCATCGCCGGCGGCTGGAAGCGGCGCTGGCGCTGCTCGCCGATCCCGCGCTCGAGGCCCTGCTTGCGCCGGCCATTCCTTTCGCGCAATTACCGGCGCGGCTGCCGGACATCCTTTCGCCCGGCAGCGGCATTCTCTGCCAGCCGATCGATTATTCCGCCGCGTGAGCGGCCACCGGAGCGTTCCATGTATGCCGTCGAGGTCCGCGATCACATCATGATCGCCCATTCGTTCCGCGGCGAGGTGTTCGGTCCCGCGCAGGCCCCGCACGGCGCGACCTTCGTGGTCGACGCGGCTTTCATGGCGAAAGAGCTCGACCGCAACGGCATCGTGGTCGATATCGGCCGCGCGCTGGAGGCGCTGAAGGCGGTGCTGCAGCCGCTCAACTACAAGAATCTCGACGACATCCCCGCCTTCAAGGGCATCAATACCACGACCGAGTTTATCACCCGGCACGTCTACGACGCGCTGGCGCAGGCCGCGCGGTCCGGACAGCTCGGTCGCGACGGCAAGGATCTCTACGCCATCCGCGTCACGGTTTCGGAATCGCATGTCGCGCGGGCCTGGTACGAGGCGCCCTTGTCGTGAGGTGCGCGGTCGCGTTCGCGGTGCCGGGCCACCTCGATACGCCGACCGGCGGCTATGCGTATGACAGGCGCATGGTCGAAGCCTTGCGCGCACAGGGCTGGAGCGTGGAGGTGGTCGATCTCGGCGAGGACTTCCCCAACCCGTCCCCCGACAGGCTCGCGCGGGCCGGCGCGATGCTGGCCGCGCTCGACAGGCAACAGCCGATCGTGGTCGACGGTCTCGCCTTCGGGACGATGCCGGAAGCGGCGGCGCAGCTCGGCGCGAGCCGCAAGCTGGTCGCGCTGGTGCACCATCCGCTGGCCTATGAATCGGGATTGTCGCCGCAGGATGCCGCGCGCTTGCGCGAGAGCGAGCGTGTGGCGCTCGCGCATGTCCGGCATGTCATCGTGACCAGCCCGGCGACCAAACGCCTGGTCGTGGGCGAATACGGCGTCGCCGCCGCCGACATCACGGTGGTGCTGCCGGGCAGCGAACGGCTGGCGCGGGAGCCGCGGCCACAAGCCGACATTGTTTCGCTGCTTGCGGTCGGCTCGCTGGTGCCGCGCAAGGGATACGATATTCTCATCGCCGCTTTGGCAACGCTGCAGGCGCTGCCGTGGCAGCTTCGCATCGCCGGCGATCCGACGCGCGATCCGGCGACGGCGCAGAGGCTGGAAACGGATATCGCAGCGCATGGGCTGACTGACCGCGTCGCGCTGCTCGGCGCGGTTTCCGCCGGGCGGCTGCGGCAGCTTTATGCGAGAGCCGATGCCTTCGTGCTCGCCTCGCGCTTCGAGGGTTACGGCATGGCCTATGCCGAAGCGATTGCCGCCGGACTGCCGGTGATCGCGACGCGGAGCGGGGCCATTCCGGATACGGTGCCCGCCGAAGCCGCGCTGCTGGTCGCGCCCGGCGACGCCGGCGCGCTCGCGGATGCCCTGCGCCGCCTGATCGCCGACGCGCCGCTGCGCGTGCGCCTTTCGCAGGCCGCACGCGCGGCGGCGTCCCGCTTGCCGACCTGGGACGAAGCGGGGACCTTGTTCTCGAAAACGCTGGAGCGATTGCTGTGAGCGGGTTCTCGGCACAATGGCTGACGCTGCGCGAGCGCTACGACAATGCCGCGCGCAATCCGGCGGTGCTCGACGCGGTTGCCGCGGCCTTCGCGTCGCGGTCAGCGATCTCGGTCACCGACCTGGCCTGCGGCACCGGCTCGACGCGGCGCGCGATCGCGTCGCGTCTGCCGGCGCGCCAGCACTGGCGGATGGTCGACAACGATCTCAGCCTGCTCGCGCGCGCGCGACCGGCCGAAATGCGGCAGGGAACGACGATCACCACCGTGCCCGTCGATCTGGCGCGCGATCTGGAAATGGCGCTGGACGGAGCCGTCGAACTCGTCACCGCCTCCGCCCTGCTCGATCTCGTCTCGGAGGAATGGCTGGAGCGTTTCGTGACGGAAATCGCGGCGCGCCGGCTGCCGGTCTATGCCGCGCTGAACTATGACGGACGCACGACCTGCGGCCCCGTGGATGCGTTCGACGCGGCGATCGCCGTCGCGGTCAACCGCCATCAGCTCACCGACAAGGGTTTCGGGCCCGCGCTCGGACCTGCCGCCGCTATGCTGGCGACGACGAAATTCCAGGAGCTCGGCTACGCGGTCACCAAAGGCGCTTCGGACTGGCTGTTTGCCGTGAGCGATCGGGAAATCCAGTTCGAGATGGTCTCAGGCTGGGCGCGCGCGGCGCGGGAGCTCGACGAATATCCGCTGGAGGACATTGTCGGCTGGCTGACGCGGCGGCGCGACCACATCGCCGCCGGACGCTCCACCATCGTCATCGGTCATATCGATTTCTTTGCCCGGCCGGGCGCGCGCTGAGCCGACAGGTCGCAGTCGAACAGGACTTCCTCGCCCAGGGCATGGATATGCACCTGCGGTCGCAGCGCCTCCGTCATGGTGGCGATCGGCGGCAGCGAAATGCCGGCAGGCCCGCTGCCGATCACGACCGGCGCGACCACGATATGCAGGCGGTCGAGGCAGCCGGCCGCAAGGAAGCGCGAGACGGTGTTGGCGCCGCCTTCGATCAGGATGCGGCGAAATCCGAAAGCTTCGAGCGCAGCCAGGATATCGGCGGGCGCCATGCTCCGGTCGGCCACCGGTATGGCGGCGCATTCGACGCCGGCGGGCCGGCCTCCGGCCTGTCTGTTCGCACCCAGCACGATGCGCCGGACCCCGTCGTCGGCGAGGCATCGGGCACCGGCGGGAAGCCGTCCCCGCGGGTCGATGACCACGCGCGCGGGATGCGGCCCGCTCACCCGCCGCACGGTCAGCAGCGGATCGTCGGCCAGGGCGGTCCCGACCCCGATCACAACCGCGTCAACCAACGCCCGCAGCCGATGCAGGTGATCGAGCCCCTCCGGTCCGTTGATGTAGTGGGAATGGCCGGCGGCGGTGGCGATGCGGCCGTCCAGCGACTGCCCGATCTGGCCTACCACCGACAGGCCGTCGGGTGCCGCCATCCGCAAGGGTTCGAAGCGGGCCGCCCACGGCTCCGGCAGCGGCATACCGTTGCGAAAATTCCCGGGAACGATTGACCAGCTTCCGGCGTCTTCAAGAGCTATACCCGCCCGTCCGGCCTTGGCTGAAAATCCGTTCATGCCTGCATCCAAATCGAACCGGCCGCGGTAGTTCGCTTTACGGTGTCATCAAGTTGGCACATTATTCGGGAGTTTTAGGCAGGAATAATTCCTGGATCGAATTGTTGGCTCCTGCAGGAATACGGAAATTTGCGTATGGGGCACGTTGAGCGCTCGGGCGGCTCCTCCCTTTTGGGGGAGCCGAATTTTGTTGACGTGGAGCGCGGCATTGCCGAACTCCGGGCCGGACGCCCCGTGGTCATCGAGGACCGGCACGCGAGCCATCTGACGCTTCCTGCCGATGCCCTGGACGCCCGACGTCTGGCTGCCTTCCTGCAATTCTGCGAACCGCAATGGCCGTATCTGAGCGTGACGGCGGCGCGTGCCCGCGCGACCGGTCTGCAGACCGACGAGGCGGCGACGCTGCATCTGCCGCAAGCCTTCGATGCGGGCTATGTCGCGCGCGCGACCGGAGAGTCGCGCTTCCGCTTCACCGGCCGCTTCGCGCCGGCCGGCGCCGCCATGCGCGCGGCGCTGTCGCTGTGCAAGCTGGCGCACCGCCTGCCGGCGGTGCTGTCGGTCGAAAGCGAGGCGGCGCGCTGGGCCGGCATCCATCCGAGCGTGGCGCGTCTGCCGGCGGATGCGGTCGCCGGTTTCCACGACCGTGCGGTGCGTTCGCTGAAAATAACGGGCGAAGCGCGCGTGCCGCTGCATGGCGGCGTGCAGGCGAGGTTCATCGTGTTCCGCGGCATGATCGGCGGAGAATCCGCGGCGATCATGGTCGGTGAGCCGGATTTCTCCAAGCCGGTGCAGGTGCGCCTGCATTCGGCCTGCCTGACCGGCGACGTTTTCGGCTCGCGACGCTGCGATTGCGGCGACCAGCTCAAGCTGGCGCTGAGCCAGCTCGCCTCGACCGGCGGCGGCGTCATCCTCTATCTCGATCAGGAAGGACGCGGCGTCGGCCTCGCCAACAAGATGCGCGCCTATGCGCTGCAGGACGCCGGTCTCGACACCGTCGACGCCAACACCACGCTGGGCTTCGACGACGACGAGCGCGATTACGGCGCCGCCGGTCGCATGCTGCAGCTGATCGGCTGCACCAAGGTGCGGCTGATGACCAACAACCCGGCGAAGATCGACGGGTTGGCCCATGCCGGCATCGAGATCAGCGGCCGCGTGCCGCTGCTCGCCCCGGTCAACGGCGAGAACCGCCGCTACCTGACCGCCAAGGCCAAGCGTGCCGGACACAGCCTCGACCATTTGTTCGAGCAGATCGCCGCCAACGACCGCGCGATTGTAGCCGACAAGGAAGCGGCTTCATGATATTGGAGCCGGTCTAAGCCGGATTCACGGACGGAACCGCTGTCATGGCTCAGGTTCTCGATCATTCGCAGTCGTACGCCTACAGCGCGACGGCGCGCTTCCTGCATTGGGTCATCGCGGCGATCGTGCTCGGCATGATCCCGGTCGGGCTTATCATCGGCAAGGAACTGGGCGGCCCGCTGCAGACGATGCTCTACAATCTGCACCGCTCGCTCGGCATCCTGCTGATCCCGCTGGTGCTGTGGCGCATCGCCTACCGGCTGACGCACAAGCCGGTGCCGCTGCCGGCGGAGCTTCCCGCCATCCAGCGCTTCGCGGCGGAGACCACGCAATTCCTGCTCTATTGCCTGCTGCTGGTGCAGCCCTTCGTGGGCTGGATCGCGACGTCCGCCTATCCGGCGCAATTCTGGTTTTTCGGACTATTCCCGGTGCCGCTGATCTGGCCGGAGAACCGCGATTTCTCCAACACCATGTTCGGCGTGCACTACTGGATCGGGCTTAGTATGGCCGCGCTGATCTGCGCGCATGTCGCCGGCGCGCTGTACCATCTGCTGATCCGCAAGGACGGCGTGTTCCAGCGCATGACCGGGTGACAGGCGCCGTTTCCGGCATGAAGCTGAAATCCCGTTACTGGTGGGACCTCACCACGCGCGATTTCGCGGCGCTCGACATGCGCCGCGTGATCGCTTTGCAGCCGATCGCGGCGGTCGAGCAGCACGGGCCGCATCTGCCGTTGCGGGTGGACGCGGCGATCAACGAGGGCATCGTGGCGCAGGCGCTGGCGCAGATGCCGGACGAATTGCCGGTGCTGGTGCTGCCGCCCTGTCCGATCGGCAAGTCGGACGAGCATCTCGCCTTTCCCGGGACGCTGACGCTGTCGCACGAGACGCTGGCGCGCCTCTGGTTCGAGATCGGCGAGAGCGTGAATCGCGCCGGCTGCCGCAAAATCCTGTTCTACAATTCGCATGGCGGCAATCCGCCGGTCATGGACATCGTCGCGCGCGATCTGCGCGTGAAGCTTTCCATGCTGGCGGTGACGGCCTCCTGGTTCGTCAGCATCGACACTGCCGACCTGTTCGGCGCCGCGGAACGGCGGCACGGCATTCACGGCGGCGAGGAGGAAACCAGCATGATGCTGCATCTGCAGCGCGGGCTGGTGGAGATGGAGCAGGCGGCGGATTTCGCGCCGGCCTCCGCGGCGATGCCGAAGGACTACACGCTGCTCACCGCCGAGGGGCCGGTGGCCTTCGCCTGGATGACGCAGGACCTGCATCCTTCCGGGGCCTGCGGCAATGCCGCGGCCGCCGATGCCGAAAAAGGGCGCGCGGTGGTGACGCGCGCGGCCGCGGCGCTGGTCGCGCTATTGCAGGACATGGACCGCTTCCCGCTGCAGAATCTGCACGCGGAAGGGGCGTTCCGGCCGCGCTGATGCTGCCCCGGCGGGCAGCTTTGCGGCTTTCCGCGGCATATCGGGCCTGCGTTGGCGGCCTCGATTGACTCCCCGCATGGCTCCATGCTGGCATCGCCGCAAGAGCCTGCTCGGGCTTTTATTTCCTTGTTGGAGGGGATCATGAAATCAGCATGGATCGTGGCCGCGGCAATGGGCGCGGCACTCGCCAGCGCGCCCGCGCAGGCGCAGACCAAGGTCAATATCGGCATTTCCGGCTGGACCGGCTTCGCGCCGCTCACGCTGGCCAAGGAAGCCGGCATTTTTGCCAAGAACGGCCTCGACGTCACGATCAAGAAAATCCCGCAGGCGAGCCGCCACCTCGCCATCGCCTCGGGCGACATCCAGTGCGCGGCCACGACGGTCGAAACCTGGGTCGTGTGGAACGCCAACGGCGTCGCCACCACGCAGCTGTTCCAGCTCGACAAGTCCTACGGCGCCGACGGCATGGCGGTGCGCAACAATATCGGCTCGATCAAGGACGTGAAGGGCAAGACCGTCGCGGCCTCCGCGCCCGGCACCGCGCCGTATTTCACGCTCGCCTGGTTCCTGAAGAAGAACGGCCTGAGCGTGAAGGACGTCACCGTGGTCAACATGGAGCCGGGACCGGCCGCGCAGGCCTTCATCGCCGGCCAGAACGACGTCGCCATGACCTACGAGCCGTATCTGTCGGCGGTGCGTGCGGCGCCGGACAAGGGCAAGATCATCGCCACCACCCTCGACTATCCGATGGTGATGGACACGTTCGGCTGCACGCCGAAATTCATTGCCGAGAACGAGGCGGCGGTAAGGGCGCTGGCGACGAGCTATTTCCAGGCGCTCGAGATGATCAAGGCCAACCAGGCCAAGGCCTACGAGATCATGGGCGCCGACGTGAAGCAGACCGGCGAGAAGTTCGGCGAATCGGCGAAATACCTGCGCTGGCAGGACAAGGAAGCCAACAAGAAGTTCTTCAGCGGCGAGCACGCGCAGTTTTCCAAGGAAGCGGCCGACCTGCTGCTGGAGATCGGCGTGATCAAGCAGATCCCCGATCTGTCGAAGCTCGCCGATACGCGCTTCGTACAGTGACGGTCTTTCCCTCTCCCCGTCTTGGCGGGGAGAGGGTGCCGAGCGAGCGTCAGCGAGCGAGGCGGGTGAGGGGCTCTTGCGCTATTCGACAAGGCCCCACACCCGGCTCGCATCGCGCAGCGCCCGATGCTCGCCACCCTCTCCCCGCTGAAGCGGGGAGAGGGTCGATCCCGCTCCGATGAAACCGCTCGCACCCATCTCGAACGCCGCGCGCGTCACGCTCGGGATACTGTTCTTCGTCCTGTTCTTCGCCGGCTGGGCCTTTGCCACGCTGGGCGGCTTCGTATCCAAGACCTTCCTGGCCGATCCGATCACCATGCTGGAGGACGGCTGGCAGCTTCTGACCCGGCACGGTTTCCTCGGCGACATCGGCATCACCATCTGGCGCGTGGTCGGAGGCTTCGTGCTGGCCGCTCTGGTGGCGGTGCCGGTCGGCATCCTGATGGGCGCCTACAAGCCGATCGAGGCCTTTCTCGAACCCTTCGTTTCGTTCGCGCGCTATCTGCCGGCCTCCGCCTTCATCCCGCTGCTGATCCTGTGGGCGGGTATCGGCGAGATGCAGAAGCTGCTGGTGATTTTCATCGGCTCGGTTTTCCAGATCGTGCTGATGGTGGCGGTGGCGGTGTCCGCGATCCGGCGCGATCTCGTGGAAGCGGCGCTGACGCTCGGCGCGCGCGACCGCGGCATTCTGGGGCGCGTGCTGATCCCGGCCGCGGCGCCGGAAATCGCCGAAATCCTGCGCCTGGTGCTCGGCTGGGCCTGGACCTACGTGATCGTCGCCGAGTTGATCGGCTCCTCCTCCGGCATCGGCCATATGATCATCGACAGCCAGGCGCTGCTCGCGACCGGCCAGATGATTTTCGGCATCATCGTGATCGGCGTGATCGGGCTGATTTCCGACTTCCTGTTCAAGGCCGCGAACCGCGCTTTGTTTCCGTGGAGCCTCGTGTGAGCAAGCTCGCGATCGAGAACGTCTCGCGCGTGTTTCCGGCGGTGCGCGGCGGCACCCCGACGCGGGCGCTGGAGCCGACCGACCTGACGGTCGGCGACAACGATTTCGTCACCGTCCTCGGCCCCTCGGGCTGCGGGAAGTCGACGCTGCTGCGGCTGGTCGCGGGGCTCGATACGCCGACCACGGGCCGCATCCTGCTCGACGGGCGGCCGGTGACCGACCCGGGGCCGGATCGCGGCATGGTGTTCCAGTCCTACACGCTGTTCCCCTGGCTCAGCGTTGCCGACAACATCGCCTTCGGTTTGCGCGAGAAGGGCATGCCGGCGGCGGAGCGCCAGCGGATCGTTGCGCAATGGCTCGGCAATATCGGGCTGCAGAGCTTTGCGTCGCATTACCCGAAGCAGCTTTCCGGCGGCATGCAGCAGCGCACCGCGATCGCGCGCGCGCTGGCCAACGACCCGGCCATCCTGCTGCTGGACGAGCCGTTCGGCGCGCTCGACAACCAGACCCGCGCGCTGATGCAGGAACTCCTGCTCGGCATCTGGGAGCGCGACCGCAAGACGGTGATCTTCGTCACCCACGACATCGAGGAGGCCATCTTCCTCGCCTCGCGCGTGCTGGTGATGAGCGCGCGGCCGGGCCGCATCAAGGCCGACCTGCCCGTCGACCTGCCGCATCCGCGGCACTACACGATCAAGACCAGCCCGGAATTTTCCGCATTGAAGGCGCGCCTGACGGAAGAGATACGCGCCGAGGCCGTGCTCGCGGCGGAAACGCACTGAGATTTCACGGCAGGTACCGGGCCGGCGGAAGCTACTGGCTCGCCCACACGATCCGCGCGACCCACAGCACGTCGGCCATCGCCAGCGTCCGGTCGCCATGCGAGGAATTCAGCGACTGCAATTCGATCGTCTTCGAGGTCTTGCGCGTCAGCTGCTTGACCATCACCTCGCCCTTGCGCGTCTTGACCACGACGCGGTCGCCGCGGCGGGTGGGTGCGGTCGGCGAGACGATGATGACGTCCCCCTTGCGGTAGGCCGGCAGCATGGAATCGCCGGTGATTTCCAGCGCATAGGCGTGTTCGTCGGTCACCGAGGGGGCCGCGATCTCGTCCCAGCCCTTGCCGACGGGAAAGCCGCCGTCGTCGAAATAGCCGCCGCTGCCGGCTTCCGCGAA
>JBFWWQ010000030.1:0-19195 GCA_050246095.1 Pseudorhodoplanes sp. | reverse complement strand
CGCGCAGGAGCCGCATGACGGGCATCCGCGGCTGCGCATCCTGGTCGACGACGACGGCCGCGGCCTGACCGCGTCGGAGCGCGAACAGGTCGCCCAGCGCGGGCTGCGCCTCGACGTGAGCAAGCCGGGGTCCGGCCTCGGCCTGTCGATCGTGGTCGAACTGGCCCGGCTGTATGGCGGGGAACTGGTGCTGGGAACCGCGCCGATCTGCTGGCTGCGCGCGGAATTGCTGTTGCCGGCAGCTTAGGGGGACAGAGATTCGCCGTATTCGCGGCCGTTAAGGTCATGCAGCGACGGGAATGGATCAGGGTGGGGCGGCAATGATGCGCGCAAACGTAATCTCGGCTTTCGCGGCCGCCGCACTGGCGCTGGGCGGTTGCGCCAGCGAGCGGATGGCGAGCGCGCCGAAAGAAAGCGCGGGAACGGCGATCGGCGCCATTGCCGGCGCGGCCATCGGCTCGCAATTCGGCGGCGGCACCGGCGAGCGCGTCGCCGCCGGCGTCGCCGGCGCCGCGATCGGGGGCATGATCGGCAACCGGATCGGCGCCGCCATGGACGACGAGGACAAGCGTTTCGCCTACGAGGCGCAGATGTCGGCGCTGGAAGGCGGACCCTCCGGCGCCCCGGTCGGCTGGCGCAACCCGGATTCCGGCCGCTACGGGTCGATCGTGCCGGGCCCCGCCTATGACCGCCGCGGCACCAAATGCCGCGATTACACCCACACCATCTATATCGACGGCCGCCCGCAGACCGCCCGCGGCGCCGCCTGCCGCAATCCGGACGGGACCTGGACGCCGGTTTCCTGAGCGGATGCCCCGCCGCGCGGCAACGACCCTGGACCCCGATCCGACCCGATCGAGCCGGATCCGGGTCCAGTTTTTCCGGTTTGTCGCGCAATCTTGCGGCGGACCGGTGCCCACTTCGCCGGATTGCGCTCTAAGGGCTTCTTAACGCGGCGGCGCTATCAACGGCATCGGGACGTTGTGGAGTTGAGTGGGGCTCGGATGGCCGAGGCGCAGCTCGTCGAGCGCTTGCGCGCGTTTCTTCAGGAGCTGAAGCCTGAGGCGCGGTCGCTGCTCATTGCCGAACTGGAAAAGAGCCTGCTGCGCGGCGAGGAAACGCCCGGCGCCGAACTGGTGCTGCAGGAACTGCGCCGCTCCATGCGCGAAACCAGCAAGCCGGCCCCGCGCGGCGGCAGCCTGTCGCGCCTGTTCTTCCAGCCGCTCGAACCTTTCCTGGTCGACGACGAGCCGGGGCACAAGCATCCCGGCCGCATCGCCCGCGGCGCGCTCGATCCGATCTGGCAATGGATCTGCCGCGACCTGATGCCGGGCGAAACCAAGGCGGTGGCCGAGGAAGTGGCGCGCGCCTATGCCGAGGACGACGCGGCCAAGGCGGAGCAGCTAGCGCGCGCCTTCCAGGATCGCGCCATCGTGCGCATCGCCGAAGCGCAGGCGACGGCGTCCAGGGACGAGAAGACGCTGCGCAAACTGGCCGCGCAGATCGGCACGCCGCGTGCGATCGACGACATCACCGCCATCTGCGCGGTGGTCGGCGCGCGCGACAAGCTGTCCTCGCTCGGCAAGCGCATGCAGGGGCATATCCGCAACCTTGCCGATCATCAGCTCGATCTGGTGAAGACTCTGCTGGAAAATTCAAAGCTGACCGAGCCGTCGCTGTTCGTCTATGCGCTGGTCCTTGTCATGGGCCGGCTGGCGGCGCCCTGGCAATTGATCCGGCTTGCGATCCGGTCCGCCGGCAGCGACCAGGCGAGCAAGGTCGCCGAGACGCCCTATGCGCCGGCGGTCGCGATCGTGCTGGCGGAAATCGAGCGCACGATCCGGGAATTGCGCGCCGAATTGCGCAGCGGACGCGGGGTCGCAACCGGCGCGCTGCTGAAATCGATCCACGATGCGGCGCGCGGCCTGCGCACTGAACTCGAACTCTCCGTCGAGTCCCCCTGGGGCCGCCGGCTCGCCGATCTGCGCGCCCAGATTTCCGAACTGCTCACGACCGAGATCGAATCCATGCCCGGCCGCGTGCGGCGCCAGTTGCGGCCGCGATCCGACAAGGAAGTCACGCCGGGCATGACGCTCGACTTAAACGAGGTCAAGGAGACCGAGACGCTGCTCGAATTCGTCGGCTCCTGCCGCATCTATGCAAGCGAACTCGCGGTCAGCGAAGTGACCCAGCGCGCCTATACCGAGCTGCAGCAATATCTCGACACCACGACGCGCACGCTGATCGACGGCCTGCGCGGGGCGGGCGAGCCGGTCCGCGCTTTCCGCCAGTCCCAGTTCCAGGCCGCGGTGCAGTTCTGCGGCAAGATGTTCGGCCCGGAATATGCCTCGCTGCTCCTGAAGGCCGCCGAGGTGGCGACCGGCGCCGAGCGCAAGTTGGCGCGGGCCTGACCGCATTCCCTCCGCAAGGCACTGAGAATCCGAAGTTTTTCGTTTGTTGCGCGGTGTGCCGGGCGTGATGTAACACGCTCGCCCAATGACCCTCTGGTTCGTTCTGGCGCTGATGACGGCGGCGGCGATTTTCGCCGTGCTCTGGCCGCTCGGACGCGCGCGCGCCGGACGCATGGCCGGCGGCGACGTCGCGGTCTATCGCGACCAGCTCGCCGAAATCGCGCAAGACCGCGAGGCCGGTCTGATCGGGGAACGCGAGGCGGAGGCGGCGCGCATCGAGGTGTCGCGCCGGCTCCTGGCCGCGGCCGATGCCGCCGAAGCGGCTCCCTTGCCGGCAACGCCGCTGCGTCGCCGCCGCGCCACCGCGCTGGTCGCGCTGGTGCTGCTGCCGGTCGCCGCGGTTCTGCTCTATCTGACGCTGGGCGCGCCGCATTATGCCGGCGAGATCTTCGCGGCCCGCAGCACCACGCCGCCGGCCGATGCCTCGATCGAAAGCATGGTGGCGCAGATCGAGGCGCATCTGGAGCGCAATCCGCAGGACGGACGCGGCTGGGAGGTGCTGGCGCCGGTCTATATGCGGCTGGGGCGTTTCGAGGATGCCGTGCGCGCACGCGCCAGCAGCATCCGCCATCTCGGCGCGAGCGCCGCGCGCGAATCCGATTTCGGCGAAGCGCAGGTCGCAGCCGCCGGCGGGGTGGTGACCGCTGACGCCAAGGCGGCGTTCGAGCGCGCGCTTGCGCTCGATGCCGGCGACATCAAGGGCCGCTTCTTCATCGGTCTCGCCGCCGAACAGGACGGCAAGCCGTCCGAGGCGCTGCGGGCCTGGCGCGACCTGCTGGCGCGGGCGCCGGCCGACGCGCCCTACCGGCCGCTGATCGAGCAATCGATCGCGCGCCTCGCACCGGCGCCGGCACCGGCACTTGCCGGGCCATCGGCCGAGGACATGGCGGCGGCCGCAAACCTGCCGCCGGAGCGGCGCAACGAAATGGTGCGCGCAATGGTCGCGCGGCTGGACGAGCGGCTGCGGCAGGAGAGCGGCGATGTCGACGGCTGGCTGCGCCTGCTGCGCGCCTATATGGTGCTCGGCGATCGCGCGCGGGCGCAGGACGCGCTTGCGCGCGCGCGCGCGGCGCTGTCGGACGATGCGGAAAAGCGGCAGCGGCTCGACGCCGCCGCCAAGGCGATGGGGATTGAGGGGTAATTCGCACGATGACGCGCAAGCAGCGGCGGCTCATTCTGATCGGCTGCGGCCTCGGCGTGGTGGCGCTGGCGGCCTTGCTGGTGCTGAGCGCGCTGAAGGATTCCATCGTGTTCTTCAATTCGCCGACCGACGTGGTCGAAAAGCAGATCAAGCCGGGCACGCGCATCCGCGTCGGGGGCCTGGTGCAGCCCGGCAGCGTGACGCGCGAGAATCTCAACGCGCGTTTCGAGGTGACCGACGGCCGAACCGCGATCAAGGTGCGCTATAGCGGCATCCTGCCGGACCTGTTCCGCGAGGGGCAGGGCGTCGTGACCGAAGGCGTGCTCGATCCCGCAGGCCAGTTCGTGGCCGATTCCGTGCTCGCCAAGCATGACGAAACCTATATGCCCAAGGAAGTGGCCGACGCGCTGAAGAAGCAGGGCCACTGGAAGGACGATTACGACAAGAAGCCGGGTGCGGGCGCCGCGCCGGGATCAGCCAAGTGATCGCGGAAATCGGCCATTACGCGCTGGTCCTGGCGCTCCTGCTGGCGGTGATCGAGGCCGTGGTGCCGATGCTCGGCGCGCGCTGGCGCGATCCGGCGCTGATGGGCGTGGCCGAACCGGTCGCGGTGCTGCAGTTCGGCTTCGTCGCCCTGTCCTTCGCCGCGCTCACCGCCTGCTACGTGGCTTCCGATTTCTCGGTGCTGAACGTGTACCAGAACTCGCATTCGGCCATGCCGCTGCTCTACAAATTCACCAGCGTCTGGGGCAATCACGAAGGCTCGATGCTGCTCTGGGTCGTGATCCTGGGGCTGTTCGGCGCGCTGGTCGCGGTGTTCGGCGGCAGCCTGCCGCCGGTGTTGCGCGCGAATGTGCTGGGCGTGCAGTCGCTGGTCGCGGTCAGCTTCTATCTGTTCATCCTGTTCACCTCCAACCCGTTCCTGCGGCTCGCCGAGATTGCCGCCGAGGGCCGCGACCTCAACCCGCTGCTGCAGGATATCGGGCTCGCGGTGCATCCGCCGCTGCTCTATCTCGGCTATGTCGGGCTCTCGATTTCCTTCGCGTTCGCGACGGCGGCCCTGATCGAGGGCCGCATCGATGCCGCCTGGGCGCGCTGGGTGCGGCCCTGGACGCTCGCCGCCTGGATTTTCCTCACGCTCGGGATCGCGATGGGCTCCTACTGGGCCTATTACGAGCTCGGCTGGGGCGGCTGGTGGTTCTGGGATCCGGTCGAGAACGCCTCCTTCATGCCGTGGCTCGCCGCCACCGCGCTGCTGCATTCGGCGGTGGTGATGGAGAAGCGCGAGGCGCTCAAGGTCTGGACCATCCTGCTCGCCATCGTCGCCTTCTCGCTGTCGCTGATCGGCACGTTCCTGGTGCGCTCCGGCGTGCTGACCTCGGTGCATGCCTTCGCCACCGATCCGACGCGCGGCGTGTTCATCCTGACGATCCTCACGCTGTTCATCGGCGGCAGCCTGGCGCTGTTCGCCTGGCGCGCGCCGCTGCTGCGGCAGGGCGGGCTGTTCGCGCCCATCTCGCGCGAGGGCGCGCTGGTGCTCAACAACCTGCTGCTGACGACGGCCTGCGCCACCGTGTTCGTAGGCACGCTCTATCCGCTCGCGCTCGAGGCCCTGACTGGGGACAAGATTTCGGTCGGCGCGCCGTTCTTCAACGCCACCTTCGCCCCGCTCTGCGTGCCGCTTTTGTTCGCCGTGCCGTTCGGTCCGCTGCTTGCCTGGAAGCGCGGCGACCTTGCCGGCGCGGCGCAGCGCCTGATGGCGGCCTTCGCGATCGGGCTCCTCTGCATCGCAACAGCTTTCGCGCTCGCCTACGGCACCTCGGTCCTCGCGCCCTTCGCGATCGGCCTCGCCGCTTACGTGATGGCGGGCGCGATCACCGACCTTGTGGAGCGCGCGGGATTTTCGCGGCAGCCCATGCCGGTCGCGCTGGCGCGCCTGCGCGGATTGCCGCGCTCCGCCTTCGGCACCGCGCTCGCGCATTTCGGGCTCGGCGTGATGCTGCTCGGCGTCACCTTCGAGGGCACGTTCGGCAGCGAGCGGATCGCCTCGGTGAAGCCCGCGCAGGCGGTCTCGATCGCCGGATACGACCTGACTTTCGAGGGCATGGCGTCGCGCAGCGGCCCCAATTACCGCGAACTGGCCGGCCGTTTCACGGTGCGGCGCGGCGGCGCGACGATCGGCGAGATGCAGCCCTCCAAGCGCAGCTTCACCGCGCGCGCCAGCGCCACCACCGAGGCGGCGCTGCTGACGCGCGGATTCAGCCAGCTCTATCTGTCGCTCGGCGACGGCAATGCCGACGGCAGCGTCGCCGTCCGCCTCTATCACAAGCCGCTGGTGCTGCTGATCTGGCTCGGTCCCGCGATCATGGCGCTCGGCGGATTTCTCTCGCTCACCGACCGGCGCCTGCGTATCGGGGCACCCAAGCCTGCGCGGCGCGCGGCGATGTCGGGCGTGGGGTGAATTTGTCTCCCGAGAAAGGTCAGTTCTGGCCGCGGCGGCGCCGCATTTCGCCAATTTTCTGCTTTCGCTTTCTCATGCGTTCCGGGTTTGCCAGCTCCGCCGAAACCGCGACTGGCGCGAGCAGATCGAGCGGAACGTCGAGCGCGCGGGCAAATTTCTGATGCAATTCAAGCGGCCCCTTGCGATTGCCGGATTCCAGATCGGACAGATAGCCTTGCGTAATTCCCACGCGGACGGCCAATTCGGCTTGCGTCTGTTCGCGGAAATCCCGCAGCACGCGGATCGGGTTGTGGCCGGCGGCAAGGCGATCCACCACATCCTTCGGCAGCAAGGCATCCCCCTGTGCGATGTCCTCCCTTGCGCGCGACACCAGACGGGCAGTTCCCCTATCTTCAACGGCTTCGGAAGCAAGCTTCTTCAACTGCTCGTACTCGTCACGCGGCAGCATCGCCATCTCTCCACGCGGTGTTTTGACAAACCTGACTTTCATGCCTTCTCTCAATCGTAGATTTCGCGCCTATGACCGACCGCAACAACGACGATAGTGCCGTCCTCGTCAAAGAAAATGACGCGCCAGTCGCCGATCCGGAGCCGCGCTCCGGCCCTTCCTTTGAGTTTCTTCACATCGCCCTGTCCGGTTGTCGCAAACCTTTCAAGCCGCGCATTGATGCGATCGCGAACCGTCCTGTCGAGCTTGAGCCATTGACGGGTGGCAGCCGAAGTGAAGACAATCGGCTTCATCTCCGTGATATCGCATAATGCGATATTACGGTCAATGGGCATGAATTTTCGGAGCAGCGAATCCGCGATGAGACGTTATTTCGCGCTCGTGATCGGCGGTTGGCTCCTGATCTCAGGGCCCGCCTTCGCCGTGCAGCCCGATGAAATCCTGCAAGATCCTGCGCTGGAGGCGCGCGCGCGCGCGCTGTCGCGCGAATTGCGCTGCATGGTCTGCCAGAACCAGTCGATCGACGATTCCGACGCGCCGCTCGCCCGCGACCTGCGCATCCTGGTGCGGGAGCGGCTCAGCGCCGGCGACAGCGACCGCGCGGTGCTCGATTATCTCACCGCGCGCTACGGCGACTTCGTGCTGCTGAAGCCGCGTTTCGCCTGGCATACCGCGCTCCTGTGGCTGCTGCCGGCTTTGCTGCTCGCCGCCGGAATCGCCGTCGTGGCGCTCGCCGCCCGGCGGGCGGCGCGAAGGCGCAGCGAGCAGGCGGGGCTTTCTGCCGCCGAGCGCGAACGGGTCGAGAGGCTGCTCGACACGGTTCCCTGAAACCAATTCATCCTATTGAAAAGACGTGAGTTTTCATGTTTTCAACATTACCAAGAATTAATCCTCCCGACAGGCTGCCGTAAGGCGCGTCTCCCCATCTTGTCAGGCGAACGGTGCGCGACCCGCACCGCCTGAGGATGGAGAGAGCCACAATGACTACAAACCTCCCGGGATCGAAATCGGCTGGCGGTTTTTCCGCGCGCCGCCTCGTTCTTCTCGGAACCACCATTTTGAGCCTTGGCGCCGCTGCCGCGATTGTTGCGCCGTCCGTGTCCCCCCAGACCGCGCTGGCGCAGAACGTAACGCAGCAGGCCCAGACGGTTGCGCGTCCGGTCGGCTTTGCCGATGTCGTCGAGAAAGTGAAGCCGGCCGTGATCTCGGTCCGCGTCAAGAAGGACGCATCCGCGCAACTGAGCTCCGACGACGGCGACAGCCCCTTCGGTCCGGGCTCGCCCTTCGAGCGCTTCTTCCGCCGCTTCGGCGCGCCGGAGAGCATGCCGGGCACCCCGCGCGGCCCGCGCGGCCGCAATTTCGCGACCGGCCAGGGCTCCGGCTTCTTCATCTCGGCCGACGGCTATGCGGTCACGAACAACCACGTGGTCGACAAGGCCGACGAGGTCGAGATCCAGACCGACGACGGCAAGACCTACCAGGCCAAGGTGATCGGCAGCGATCCGCGCACCGACCTCGCGCTGATCAAGGTCGACGGCCGCAGCGACTTCCCGTTCGCCAAGCTCGGCGAGAAATCGCCGCGCATCGGCGACTGGGTGCTCGCGGTCGGCAATCCCTTCGGTCTCGGCGGCACGGTGACGGCGGGCATCGTCTCGGCGCGCGGCCGCGATATCGGCGCGGGTCCGTATGACGATTTCATCCAGATCGACGCGCCCGTGAACAAGGGCAATTCCGGCGGCCCGACCTTCGACGTCGACGGCAACGTGGTCGGCGTCAATACGGCGATCTTCTCGCCGTCCGGCGGCAATGTCGGCATCGCCTTCGCGATTCCCGCATCGACCGTCAGCTCGGTCGTGACCCAGCTCAAGGACAAGGGCTCGGTCTCGCGCGGATGGATCGGCGTGCAGATCCAGCCGGTCACGCAGGACATCGCCGACAGCATGGGCCTGAAGAAGGCCGAAGGCGCGCTGGTCGCCGAGCCGCAGGCCAACGGTCCTGCCGCGAAGGCGGGCATCGAGTCCGGCGACGTGATCACCGCGGTCAACGGCGAGTCGATCAAGAATGCGCGCGATCTCGCCCGCAAGATCGGCAGCATGTCGCCCGGCAATTCGGTGAAGGTCGCGCTGCTGCGCAAGGGCAGCGAGAAGACCGTGACCATGACGCTCGGCGAACTGCCGAATGTCCGCGAGGCGCGCGCCAGCGCGACGCCGGAGGACGACCGTCAGAGCGGCCTGCCGCGCTTCGGCATGCAGCTCGCCCCCTCGGGCACGGTTGCCGGCGCGGCCGGCGAGGGTGTGGTCGTCACCAACGTCTCGCCCAACGGCCTCGCTGCCGATCTCGGCATCAAGGCCGGCGACGTGATCCTCGATGTCGGCGGCGCCGCCGTGAAGACGCCCGCCGACGTGCGCAAGGCCTTCTCCAGCGCGCAGGACGGCGGCAAGCGCACCGTCCTGGTGCGGGTGAAGTCGGGCGAAGGAACGCGCTTCGTCGCTCTGCCGCTCAACCGCGGCTGATCGGAACGGGACGTGACGCCGGCATCCGTCGCCCCCGCCGGTGGCACGAAACCCTGGGGACGGGCCCAAAGCCCGTCCCTGCAAATGAGGCCCCGCCATCCGGTATCCGTCGCCCCCCGCCGGATGCAGGGTCCCTGGAGGGGGCGGCAGCGTAGATTTGCCGCCCCCTCACCATGTCAAACCTTCCTTTCTCCCCGAATCCCGTGCATTCGCTAATATCCGGGCCGACCGGAATTGAGCGAGAGCCCATGCGCCTCCTGATCATCGAGGACGACCGCGACGCGGCCGACTATATCGCGCGCGCCTTTCGCGAAGTGGGCCACGTGGCGGACCTCGCCGCCGACGGCGAGGAGGGCCTCGCGCTCGCGCTCGATGGCGATTACGACGTGCTGATCGTCGATCGCATGCTGCCCAAATGCGACGGCCTGTCGGTGATCGGCGCGCTGCGCGCCAAGGGCATCGAAACGCCGGTGCTGATCCTCTCCGCTTTGGGGCAGGTCGACGACCGGGTGAAGGGGCTGCGCGCCGGCGGCGACGACTACCTTCCCAAGCCCTATTCGTTCTCCGAATTGCTCGCCCGCGTCGAGGCGCTCGGGCGCCGCCGCGGCGGCGGCCGCAACGAGGAGACGGTCTATCGCGTCGGCGATCTCGAACTCGACCGCCTCTCGCACAGCGTCAAGCGCGGCAGCGAGAAGATCGACCTGCAGCCGCGTGAATTCCGCCTGCTGGAATACCTGATGAAGCATGCCGGCCAGGTCGTGACCCGCACCATGCTGCTGGAAAACGTCTGGGATTATCATTTCGACCCGCAGACCAACGTGATCGACGTCCACATCTCGCGGCTGCGCTCGAAGATCGACAAGGGCCATTCGCAGCCGCTCCTGCATACGGTGCGCGGCGCCGGCTATGTGATCCGTGACGGCGTTCGGTAAGCTGTTTCGCACCACCGCGTTCCGGCTGACGCTGGTCTACCTGCTCGTTTTCGCGCTGTTCGCCGCCTTCCTGCTTGCCTTCTTCGCCTGGAATACGCGCCGGCTGGTCAACGAGCAGATCGTGGAGGCGGTCGACGCCGAGATCGCGGGCCTGATCAACCAGTACGAGATCGGCGGCATTCGCCGGCTGGTCATCATCGTCGATACCCGCGCGCGCCGCCCCGGCTCCAATCTCTACCTGATCGCGACCAATGCCGGAGAGACGCTCGCCGGCAATGTCGAAAACCTGCCGTCGGGCGTGCTCATGCGCCCCGGCTGGATCGAGACCGACTATCGGCGGCCGGATGAAGGCGAGGGGCCGGCGCATCGCGCGCTGGTGCGCATCTTCGAATTGCCGAGCGGCTTCCGCATGCTGGTCGGACGCGATCTCGAAGAGCGCGACCGCCTCTACGGCGTCGTGATCGCGGCCGGACGCTGGTCCGCCGCCATCGTCGTGGTGCTCGGCCTCGCCGGCGGCTTCTTCGTGTCGCGGCGCGTGCTGCGGCGCGTCGACGCCATGACCGAGACCACGCGCACGATCATGGGCGGCGACCTGACCGGGCGGCTGCCGGTCGCCGGCTCCGGCGACGAGCTGGACCGCCTTGCGGTCAACCTCAACGCCATGCTGGAGCGCATCGAGGCGCTGATGCACGGCCTCAAGGAAGTCTCCGACAACATCGCGCACGATCTGAAGACGCCGCTGACGCGGCTGCGCAACCGCTGCGAGGAAGCCTTGCGGACGGCCAGGAGCGAGCCGGAATACCGGCGCGCGCTGGAATCCACCATCGAGGAATCCGAGAGCCTGATCCGCACCTTCAACGCGCTGCTGATGATCGCGCGCGCGGAATCCGGTCAGGCGCGCGACAACATGAGCGAATGCGATGCCGCCGAGGTCGCGCGCGGCGTGGGCGAGCTTTACGAGCCGCTGGCGGAGGAGCGGGGGCTGACGCTCGAGGTGGAGGCGCCCGCACCGGTGACGGTGCGCGGCAACCGCGAGCTGATCGGCCAGGCGCTTGCCAACCTTGTCGATAACGCCATCAAATATGCCGCTCCGGCGGCGCAGGCCACAGGCGAATCGGGGCAGATAGTGGTGACGGCGCAGAGCGAGGGGGAGCGGGTGCTGCTGACGGTGGGTGATCGCGGCCCGGGTATCCCCGAAGACATGCGCCAGCGCGTCATCGAGCGTTTCGTGCGGCTGGAACAGAGCCGCACCGTGCCGGGGTCCGGACTCGGGCTCAGCCTGGTTTCCGCCGTCGCGCATCTGCACGGCGGCGAGTTGCGGCTGGAGGACAACAAGCCCGGCCTGAAGGCCGTTCTCGCTTTACCGCGCGCAGGGCCGCAGGGGGCGGGATGAGCGCGCTGGCCGATCCGCCATCGCCGACGCTGCCGGCCCAGGCGCTCGCCGCGCGGATCGTGAAGGCGCCGCAGGATCCGGGCCGCGTCGCCGCGTTCGAGACCTGGCTGGCGGCCTTGCCGGACGGCCGGTTGCCCGCGCTCTGCGCCGACTATCCGCGGATACGCACCCTCCTGGCGGGGCTTGCCGCCTATTCGCCGTATCTGTGGGAGCTGGCGAGCCGCGACCCGGCGCGCCTGCTGCGCGTGCTTGCCGCTCCTCCCGAGACCCTGCTCGACACGCTGCTCGACGGGCGCGCGGCGGCGGTTGCGGCCGCGGCCGACGAGCCGGAGGCGATGCACCATCTGCGCGCGATGAAGGCGGAGGCCGCGCTGCTGGTCGCGCTGGCCGATATCGGGGGCGCCTGGCCGGTGATGCAGGTGACGGCCGCGCTGACCGCGCTCGCCGACACCGCCGTCCGCGCCGCCGTGCGCTACCTGATGCGCGGGGCGGCGCTAGCGGGCAAGCTCAAGCCGCCCGATCCCGACGCGCCGGAAAAGAGCTCGGGCTACATCGTGCTCGCTATGGGCAAGATGGGCGCGGGCGAGCTCAACTATTCCAGCGATATCGACCTGATCGTGTTCTACGATCCGCGCGCGCTGGCGCTGCCGCCCGAGGTCGAGGCCGGCGCCTTTTTCGTGCGCATGACGCGCGGCCTGGTCAAGCTCCTGCAGGAACGGACCGTCGACGGCTATGTGTTCCGCGTCGACCTGCGGCTGCGCCCGGACCCGGCCTCCACGCATATCGCCGTCTCCACCCTGTCGGCGCTGGATTACTACGATCACCGCGGCCAGAACTGGGAACGCTCCGCGATGATCAAGGCGCGCGTCTGCGCCGGCGATCGGGCGGCGGGAGAGCAGCTGCTCAAGGACCTTTCCCCCTTCATCTGGCGCAAATACATGGACTTCGTCGCCGTCGCCGACATCCAGGCGATGAAGCGGCAGATCCATGCCTACAAGGGCCACGGCGAGATCGCGGTCGAGGGGTTCAACATCAAGCTCGGTCGCGGCGGCATCCGCGAGATCGAGTTTTTCGTGCAGACCCAGCAATTGATCGCGGGCGGGCGCCATCCCGAGTTGCGCGACCGCGAGACGCTGAAGACGCTCGATGCGCTTACCGCCGGCGGCTGGATCGGCGAGGACACACGCCGCGACCTCGAACAATCCTATTATTTCCTGCGCGAGATCGAGCACCGCCTGCAGATGGTCGCCGACGAGCAGACGCATACCCTGCCGACCGACGCGCAGGAGATGCAGCTTTTTGCGAGGTTCTGCGGCTTCGAGAACCGCGATGCCTTCTCGGCGGCGCTGATCGCGCATCTGCAGAAGGTGCAGGGGCATTACGCGCATCTGTTCGAGGCGGCCGGCCGCCACAGTGCCGACGACGGATTCAGCTTTCCCAAGGATGCCGACGATCCCGCGACGCTCGACCGGCTGTCCGCGATGGGCTTCCGCAATCCGGCGGAGATTTCGGTCATCATCCGCAGCTGGCTGTCGGGACGCTATCCCTCGCTGCGCGGCGAGTTTGCGCGCGCGCAGCTGCTGGAGCTGGTGCCGCATCTGATCGACCAGATCGCCCGCGCCGACAACCGCGAGGCGGCGGTGCCGGCCTATGACCGCTTCTTCGCCGCTTTGCATGGCAGCGGCGGCAGCCGGCTGCTGTCGCTGTTGCTGCAGAATCCGGAATTGCTGGCTTTGCTCGGCATCATTCTCGGCAACGCGCCGCGGCTTGCCGATATTCTCGCGCATCATCCGCAGGCCATCGACGCGCTGATCGATCCGGATTTCTTCGGCGCCATGCCGGACGAGGCGAAGCTCACCGCCGCCCTCGACCGTTCGCTCGGCCAGGCCGCATCCTACGAGGACCTGCTCGACCGCATGCGCATTTTCGGCCAGGAGCAGATGTTCCTGGTCGGCGCGCGCGTCCTGTCCGGCAGCGTCTCGGCGGAACAGGCGGGGCAGGCCTTCGCGCGGCTGGCCGACGTGATCATCCGCGCGCTGCATCGGGTGATCGAGGAGGAATTCGTCAAGAGCTACGGCCGCATCGCCGGGCAGCAGACCGCGATCCTCGCCTTCGGCAAGCTCGGCAGCTTCGAGATGACGGCGGCCTCCGATCTCGACCTGATCCTGATCTACGACTTCGACGAGTCGCAGCCGGAATCGAGCGGTCCGCGCTCGCTATACGGCGCCCAGTATTTCGCGCGGCTGACGCAGCGGCTGATCAGCGCGCTCTCGGCCCCGACCAATTACGGCAGCCTCTACAGCGTCGACATGCGGCTGCGGCCGTCCGGCCGGTCGGGTCCGGTCGCCACCCAGATCGGGGCGTTCCGCGACTACCAGCAGAACGAGGCCTGGACCTGGGAACACATGGCGCTGACCCGCGCCCGCGTGGTGTCGGCGACCGGCGCGTTCGGCGCGCAGGTGGAAAGCGCGATCCGCGAAGTGCTGTCGCGGCCGCGCGACGCGGTCACGATCGGGGGCGATGCCCTGGAAATGCGCCAGGCGATCGCCAAGGAGAAGCCGGAGGGGGACCGCTGGGACCTGAAATCCGCCGCCGGCGGCCTGATCGACGTGGAGTTCATCGCGCAATATCTGCAACTCGTGCATGCCGAGAAGCACCCCGAAATTCTCGATCCTTCCACGGCACGTGCGCTCGACAAGGCGGCGAGGCTGGGTCTGCTAGAGCTGCGCGACGCCGAAATCCTGCGCCCGGCGGTGCGCCTGTATCACGATCTCAGCCAGATCCTGAAGCTATGCGTCGCCGGCAATTTCGAGCCGAAGGCGGCGGGGGCAGGGCTGGTCGGGTTGCTGACGCGGGCGGCCGACGTGCCGGATTTCGCCACGCTCGATGCGCATCTCGCCGAGACCCAGGCCGCCGTGCGCGCGAGCTTCCTGCGTATCATGCAGGGCGGCGCCTGAATTGAGGCTCAGTGCAGGGCCGAGGATACCTGCTGCCTGATGTCGATCCCGTCGACGGGCAGGCGCACGAGTACGGTGGTGCCGACGCCCGGCCGCGAGCGGATGCGCATGCGCCCGCCATGCAGCTCGACCAGCGACTTCGCGATCGCCAGGCCGAGGCCGGAGCCGTGCTGGGTCTTGGTGAGCTGGCTCTCGACCTGCTCGAACGGCCGGCCCAGCCGCTTCAGCGCGTCCCGCGCGATGCCGATGCCGCTGTCGGTGATGGAAATCTGCACGCAGCCGCCGATGCGCCGCCCGCGCACCGTGACGCGGCCGCTTTCCGGGGTGAACTTCACCGCGTTCGACAGCAGGTTGAGCGCGATCTGCTTCAGCGCCCGGCGGTCGGCGCGGAAGCGGATGTCCGGCGCGATCCGCGACGACAAAGTGAGGCGCTTCTCCTCGCCCTTGACCGAGACCACGCGCATCGCGTCGGCGAGAATCCTGTCGAGTTCGACATCCTCGGGCGAAAGCTTGAAGCGCCCCGCCTCGATCTTCGACATGTCGAGCACGTCGTTGATGACCGACAGCAGATATTGCCCGCTTTCGTTAATGTCGCGGCAATATTCGTGGTATTTTTCGGCGCCGAGATCGCCGAACATCCCCGATTCCATGATCTCCGAGAAGCCGATAATGGCGTTCAGCGGCGTGCGCAATTCGTGGCTCATATTGGCCAGGAACTTCGACTTGGCCTGGTTGGCTTCCTCGGCGCGGTTCTTCTCCTCGGCGTATTTCTGCGCAAGCTCGGTGAGCTGATGTTCGGACTGGCGCAGGTCCTCGACGGTGGCGAGCAGCCGCTTCTCGCTGTTGATGAGCTTCTTCTCGTTGCGCTTCAGCGTGGTGATGTCGGTGCCGACGGAGACGTAGCCGCCGTCCTTGGTGCGGCGCTCGCTGATATACAGCCAATGGCCGTCGTCGAGCTGCGCCTCGAAGGTGCGCGCGCCGGGGATGTCGGGATTCTCCACCATCAGTCGCGGGCCGATGACATGGCGGCGTCCGGACGCCACCACGTCCTCGTAGGAGGTGCCGGCCTCCACCGCCTCGTCCGGCAGGTCGTGCAAAGCCTGGAAATTCGAGTTGCACAGGACCAGCTTGTTCTCGGCATCCCAGAGCACGAAGGCTTCGGGGATGGTCTCGATGGCGTCGCGCAGGCGCAGGTCGGCGGCGGCGGTCTTCTCGACCAGTCCCTTTTCCTCGGTGATGTCGACGGCGATGCCGATCAGATGCAGTCCGGGCTCGCCCGGCTGGCGCACCAGTTCGCACCGCGCGCGCAGCCAGATCCATTTGCCGCTGGCGTGGCGCATGCGGAAATCGGGATCGATGGCGGAGGATTTCTGGTCGGCGAGCTGCCGCGCCAGCGCGTAGAGGTCGATGTCGTCGGGATGCACCAAAGCGGAGACCTCGCCGAAGGTCATCAGGTCGTCGCGCGGCTCGCGACCCAGCATCGCGAACATCGAATGCGACCAGAAGATGCGGCCGCGGGCCAGGTCCCAGTCCCACAGGCCGCAGCGGCCGCGATTCAGCGCGGTGTCGATGCGGGTGCGCACGGTGTCGTAGATGAAATCCGCTTCGCGCGCGCGCGTCGCCTGCCAGTGGAAGGCGAAGCCGAGGATGAGCAGCACGAAGCCGGTGGTGGCGGTCAGCGTGATGGTCAGCGCGGTGTCGGAACGCCACGCCGCCAGCGCATCGGAGCGCCGCTGCAAGACCGCAAGCTGGCCGACCGGGTGCTGCAGCAGGCGGACTGCGGCGAGCGCGCGGGTGCCGTCCGGCAGGGTGATTTCCAGCACGCCCGCATGCTCGCCCATGATGGTCAGCGGCTGCGCGTCGCCGAGAATGTCATTGAGCTTGCGGCCGACGACGCCCGCGGTTTCCGGCACGGCGGCGATCACCATGCCGTCGGGATTGGTGATCATGACCTGGCGGCCCTCCGCCGTGGTGCGGCGGGTGACCGACTGGTCGAGTTCCGTCTGCGCCTGGCGCACGATATTCGGCCGCGCATCGCGCCGCGGCCGGCTCAGCCGGTCGGACAGGACCTCGCCGATGGTCTCGATGTCGTTGGCGGCGTCCGCGAGCGCGGTGCGGCGATGGTCGAGCGCCTGCACGAAGGCGCCGATGGCGGTGGTGATGAGGAAGGCGACGATCAGCGCGGGGACGGCGCGGCGCAGGGCCGGTTCGGCATTCAGCAGTCGGCGGTAGGCCGGCTTCGCGATCGATTGCGCCAATCCCTTGATGGAATCGGAACGCACCGCCGCGCCAGCTGCCTCGGCGCGCGCCATGAAGGCCCCCTCGAACGTCCCTGATGACCCCGAAACGGAAGGATATGCCGCACCATTCCGAATCACCGCCGATTGGAATCGATGGTGGGCGATTTGTCGAGAGTCCGGGGAGTCAAGAGCGCAAATTTTGTTACGAACAGGCGACGCGGCCGGAGGCCCCGGGGCCGCGCCTTACGGCCCGCGTGGCTAATCCGCCAGCGCCCGGCTGACGATGTCGTTGACGTCCGGCGACAGCGCGGTAGCGGCCGCGATCCGCCGCAACGCGGCCTCGGCCTTGCCGCGGCGTCCGACTTCGAGCGCGCGCCAGCTCTTGAAGGCGGTGGCGAGGCGCGCCGCGACCTGCGGATTCTTGCCGTCCAGCAGCAGCACGTAATCGGCGGTGAACTCGTAGCCGGCCCCGTCCGCGCGGTTGAACTGGGTCGCGTTCGCCTGCGCGAAAAAGCCGATCAGCGCGCGCACCCGGTTCGGGTTGGAGGTGGAGAAGGCCGGATGCTGCGTCAGCGCCTTGACGCGCTCGAGCGTGTCGGGGCCGGGGATGCAGGCCTGCAGCGTCAGCCATTTGTCGATCACCAGCGGATTGTCCGCATAGCGCGCATAGAAGTCCTCGAACGCGGCCGTGCGCGCGGGGACATCGTGCAGCGCCAGCGTCGACAGCGCGGCGAAGCGGTCGGTCATGTTGTCGGCCTGCCGGTATTGCGCCTGTGCGCGCGCGAGCGCCGCCGGCGCGTCGCCGGCCGCGAGCAAATCGAGGCAGATGTTGCGCAGGGCGCGCCGGCCGGCATGGGCGGCGTCCGGACGATAGGGGCCGGAAACGGCCATCGCGTCATAGGTCTTCGCCAGCGCCTGACCGAGCTGCGCGGATATGTCCGCGCGCAGCATCGAACGCGCGCGAAAGATCGCGTCGGGATCGACGTCGCGGGCGATCTCGCGCGCGATGTCGGCTTCGCTCGGCGGCATCAGCACCTGTGCGACATAAGCGGGCTCCAGCGTCGCGTCGATCAGGATCAGGCCGAGCGCCTTGATCAGATGCGGGTCTGTCGCCGCCTTCTTTCCGGCGCGCAGGGCCGCGACATTGCCGACCATCAGGCGCGTGGCCAGCGTCTGCACCGCCTGCCAGCGGTTGAAGGGATCGCCATCGTAGGCCGCCAGATGCGCGAGGTCGTCGGCCGAGATATTGGACACGAGCTTGACCGGTGCGGAGAAGGCGCGGTTGAGCGAGGGCACCGGCCGCTCGGCGATGTCGGCGAACACGATGCGTTCCGCCGGCCGGGTCAGTTCGACGATGCCGCGATCGGTGCCGACGCCGTCGGCGCGCCGCAGTTTCAGGTCGTCGCCCGCGCGCCCGACCAGGCCGACCGCGAGCGGGATGAGCATCGGCTCCTTCACCGGCTGGCCCGGCGTCGGCGGCTGCGACTGGGTGATGTCGAGCGTATAGGTGCGGGCGCCGGCGTCATGCGTGCCGGTGACGGTGATTTCCGGCGTGCCGGCCTGCGCATACCAGCGCATGAACTGCGTGAAATCGCGCTCGGAGGCATCCGCGAAACAGGCGATGAACTGCTCGATGGTCGCCGCCTCGCCGTCGTGCCGCTGGAAGTAGAGGTCCATGCCCTTGCGGAAGGCGTCCGGTCCGAGCAGCGTCTTGACCATGCGCACGACTTCGGCACCCTTCTCGTAGACCGTCGCCGTGTAGAAATTGTTGATCTCGTGATACAAAGCCGGCCGCACCGGATGCGCGAGCGGTCCGGAATCCTCGATGAACTGGTGCGCGCGCAAGAGCCTGACATCGGCGATGCGCTTGACCGGACGCGAGCGCATGTCGGAGGTGAATTCCTGGTCGCGGAAGACGGTCAGGCCCTCCTTCAGGCATAGCTGGAACCAGTCGCGGCAGGTGATGCGGTTGCCGGTCCAGTTGTGGAAATATTCGTGCGCGATGATCGCCTCGATGGCGACATAGTCCGCGTCGGTCGCGGTCTGCGGACTGGCCAGCACGAACTTGTCGTTGAAGACGTTGAGGCCCTTGTTCTCCATCGCGCCCATGTTGAAGTCGGACACCGCGACGATCATGAAAATGTCGAGATCGTATTCGCGGCCGTATGCCTGCTCGTCCCAGCGCATCGAGCGCTTGAGCGCATCCATCGCATAGGCGCAGCGATCTTCCTTGCCCGGCTCCACGTAGATTTTGAGCGCGACCTTGCGCCCGCTCATGGTGACGAACGTGTCCTCGGCCACGCCCAGCGCGCCGCCGACCATCGCGAACAGATAGGACGGCTTCGGGAACGGGTCGTTCCACACCGCAAAATGCCGTCCGCCGGGCAGGTCGCCCGCTTCCACCAGATTGCCGTTCGCCAGCAGCACCGGCGCCTCGGTCTTGTCCGCCTCGATGCGCGTCGTGTAGACCGCCATGACGTCGGGACGGTCGAGGAAATAGGTGATGCGGCGGAAGCCTTCCGCCTCGCATTGCGTGCAATAGGTGCCGCTCGAGCGGTACAGCCCCATCAGCTGCGTGTTGGCGGTCGGATCGACGACGGTCTCGATGTCGAGCGTGAAGGGCTGGCGCGGCGGCTGTG
>JBFWWQ010000029.1:0-19543 GCA_050246095.1 Pseudorhodoplanes sp. | reverse complement strand
TTCACCCGCGACACCGCAAGGTGCTGGTCCTCGATATCCTCGATATGCCTGAGAATGGCCTCGCGCGCGTAATAGCTCTTGGTGCGGCCGGTCTTCTTGGCCAGCGCATCGAGCCGCTTCTCGATCTCGGGGGGGAGACGCAAGGCGAGCATGGGCATTCTCCGATGCTATACATGTATAGCACATCCGGTTCCCTCGCAATCGCGGCGGCGGAACGCGGCCGGCATCTCGCCCCGAGCGCGTTTCTATTTTTCCCGGCCTGCGCGCTTCCTCGTGCGCTCCTGCTGGTCAGCCGCCCCCGCGCGCGCCCTTGCCGCCTTCGGCCATTTCCCCGGCCATTGCACCAGGTGCTTTTCCAGCTCCTCGTCCGGCACGTCCTTCTCGTCGGCGCCGATGCGCCCGCGCACCGAGACGCCGGCCGCGTGCACCGTTTGCGGATCGCCGGAGACCAGCGGGTGCCACCAGGGCAGGTCGCGGCCCGCCGCCACCAGCACGTAACCGCAGGTCGGCGGCAGCCAGTCGATGCGCGGCAGCGCGCGCGGGGTGAGGCGCACGCAATCCTTCACCCGCTTCTGCCGGTTGGCATAGTCGCGGCAGCGGCAGCTCTCCCCGTCGAGCAGCCGGCAGGCGACGTCGGTGAAATGCGTGATGCCGGTTTCCTCGTCGAGCAGCTTGTTCAGGCAGCAGCGGCCGCAGCCGTCGCACAGGCTCTCCCATTCCGAAGGCGTCATCTGCGACAGCCGCTTGGTCTTCCAGAACGGCGCCGGCGCAGGGCTCGCGCAGGCCGTGGCGGGCGCGGGGTCGGCAGGCTGCGCACGCGCCTTCCCGGTGCCGGCAGGCGCAGCGGCGGGGCGGCGCGGGGCGCGCGAGACGGGCTTCGGGCGGCGGGTCACGGCGCGCTTGTAACGCGGATTCGCCCCGGCGCGGAATATGGCGGCGAAGGCTGTCCCCGGCATGCCGGCCGGCCACGCCGCGCGGCCGGGTTCCGCCTTGTTTTGGGCCGCTTTGTCCCCGACAAGCGTTCACCCTTCCCGTGCACGGCGGTGGCCTGGCGCGGAGGGATCGGCTACATAAAAGCCATGTGGTTGCCGTGCTTTGGGGTCTGCGGGGTGCCTGCGGCGGCCCCGCCCGCGGCGGTGAAAGCGAGAGCGCCTTGCTGGGAGATCATTTCAGCGACGACGTGAAGCGCCGGTTCCGGCGCTTCTTCCTGGATTTCGATGCGCGCATCGATTCCGGGCTGTTCCAGAGCGGGCGGCATCTGCGCGAATATTACGAGCGCTTCTCCGCCTATATGGACCGTTTCCACGTCGCCGGCTGGAAGCGCTGGCTGGTGGTGGAGCCGGCATCGGAAGCCGCGACCTGGGGCATGGCCGGGCTCGTGGTGATGCTGGCGCTCGCGGTGCCGGCCTTCCGCGACACCTCCGACGAGGACTGGCTGAAGAAAAGCGAGCTCGCGGTCACCTTCCTCGACCGCTACGGCAACGAGGTCGGCGCGCGCGGCATCAAGCACAACGATTCGGTGCCGCTCGACCAGTTTCCCGACCACCTCATCAAGGCGGTGCTGGCGACGGAAGACCGGCGGTTCTACGAGCATTTCGGCATCGACGTGGCCGGCACCGCGCGCGCCATGCTGACCAATGCGCGCGCCGGCGGGGTGGTCCAGGGCGGCTCCTCCATCACGCAGCAACTCGCCAAGAACCTTTTCCTATCTAATGAGCGCACCCTCGAGCGCAAGGTCAAGGAGGCGTTTCTGGCGATGTGGCTGGAGACGCGCCTGCCCAAGAACGAGATCCTGAAACTGTATCTCGACCGCGCCTATCTCGGCGGCGGCACTTACGGGGTCGACGCGGCCGCGCAATATTACTTCAACAAGTCGGTGCGCGACGTGAACCTCGCCGAGGCAGCGATGCTGGCCGGCCTGTTCAAGGCGCCCACACGTTTTGCGCCCCATATCAATCTTCCGGCCGCCCGCGCACGCGCCAACGTCGTGCTCGACAACCTGGTCGAAGCCGGAATGATGACGGAAGGCCAGGTGTTCGGCGCGCGGCGCAAACCCGCCGTCGCCATCGACCGCCGCGACGAGCGCACGCCAAGCTATTATCTCGACTGGGCCTTCGAGGAGATGCGCCGGCTGGTCGAGACCTTCCCGAAATCGGTGACCGAGCGCGTCTTCGTGGTCCGCACCGGGCTCGACACCAACCTGCAGCGCGCCTCCGATCTCGCGGTCGAGAATTCGCTGCGGCAATACGGCCCGACCTACAAGGCCCGGCAGATCGCCGCCGTGCTGATGGACGTCGACGGCACGGTGCGCGCGATGGTCGGCGGGCGCGACTACGCCATGAGCCAGTTCAACCGCGCGACCGACGCGCTGCGCCAGCCGGGCTCATCGTTCAAGCCCTATGTCTACGCCACGGCGCTCTCGAACGGCTTCAAGCCGAACAGCGTGGTGGTGGATTCCCCGGTCTGTATCGGCAATTGGTGTCCGCAGAATTATTCCGGCGGTTTTTCCGGTGCGATAACGCTGACGCAGGCGCTGGTGCGCTCGATCAACATCATCCCGGTGAAGCTGTCGATCATGCTGGGCAAGGGCAACCCCAAGATCGGCCGCGCCATGATCGTCGCCACGGCCCGCAAGATGGGCCTGCGTACGCCGCTGAACGACACGCCTTCGCTGCCGATCGGCGCCGCCGAAGTCACCGTGCTCGACCATACCGGCGGCTACGCCACCTTCCCGAACGGCGGCAAGGCGGTGCAGCCGCATGCTGCGCTCGAGGTGCGCAGCGCTGCCGGCGAGCTGGTCTGGCGCTTCGACCGCGACGGCAAGAAGCCCGAGCAGGTGATCTCCGCGCAGGTGGCGTCGGAACTCAACGTCATCATGAACAAGGTGGTTGAGGAAGGCACGGCGCGCCGCGCGCAGCTCGACGGCATCAAGGCCGCCGGCAAGACCGGCACCACCAACAATTATCGCGACGCCTGGTTCGTCGGCTATACCGGCAATTTCGTGGCCGGCATATGGGCCGGCAACGACGATTACGCGCCCACCAACCGCATGACCGGCGGCTCCATGCCGGCGATGACCTGGCGCGAAATCATGATGGCGGCGCATCAGGGCGTCGAGCTGAAGCCGATTCCGGGCGTCGCGCCGTTCCCGCATGCGCCCGCGGTCGTCGCCTCGGAAGCCAAGCCCGGCGAGAACACGCAGGCCTTCCTCACCCGGCGCGGCACCGAGACGCTGGTGCGGGTCGAGCGCCTGCTGGAGGATGCGAGCCGCGCGCTCGCCAAATCGCCGGCGCGCGGACGCAGCGCCGGGAACGAGGCGGCACCGCTGCCCGCACAGGGGGCCGTGGCCGCCGCGCGCGAAGGCATGTCCGCGCGCAGCATTCGCGGCAATTGAGCGACGCCGGCGGATTATAATAAGTTCGACGAACGACTGACGTTCCGCCATCGGGAATAGCCGTGCGACTGATCCTTGGATTGTTGTTGTCGATCGCAATCGCCGCCACGGTTGGACTGGGCGCGACCTTCTTCTCGCTGACGCACGGCATCGCGTTCGGCAGCTACACGATCGGCCCGTGGACGGCCTGGCCGAAGACGGGCACGGTGGAAATCGATCCCTATGCGCGCGCCACCATCGCACGCAGCGGCGCGCTGCCGCTCGGACTGGCGGACGGCGTCGAGTTCCTGGCCGCCACCGACAATGCCGGCGCCGCGCTCGACGGGCGCTGCGAGGTCCTGCTCAGCGGCGTCACGCCCCTCGCCCGCTTCTGGACCCTGACGCTGTACGATCCCGAAGGCCGGCTGATCGCGAACATCCTCAACCGCCACGGCTTCACCAGCCAGGAGGTGATCCGCAACGCCGACGGCAGCTTCGACATTTCGATCTCGCCGCGCGCGCGCAGCGGCAACTGGCTCCCCACCGGCGGCGCGGAGCGCTTTCTGCTGGTGCTGCGCCTGTACGATACGCCGGTCGGCGTGGCGACGCGCGCCACGCGCGAGACGCTGATGCCGCAGATCCGCACGAGGACCTGCGCATGATCCGCTGGTTTCTCTGGATTGTCGGCGGCGCGGTGATGGGCGGGATCGTGCATTTCGCGACCATCCTTGTGCTGCCGCGCACCGCCACGCAGGACGCCTATTCGCGCATCGAGGCGATTTCGCGCGAGAATTCCATGGTCGCGCTTCCCGATCCGACGCCGGCCAGCGCGCCGCTGCCGTTCATGGACCCGGCCTTCAGCGCCGCCGTCTGCCGTTACGACCTTTCGCGCGGCGGCGTGAAATTCTCCGTCCCGCTGAGCACCGCCTATACCTCGGTCTCGTTCTATACGCGCGCGGGAATCGCCTATTACGCGATCAACGACCGCGCCGCCGGACGCCGCACGATCGAGCTCGATTTGATGACCACGGCGCAGCGGGCGCGGCTTCCCGACGAGGACGACGTCACCTCCGCCGACCGGCTCATCGTCGAATCCCCGACCGAAACCGGGCTGATCGTGGTTCGCGTGCTGGCGCCGGAAATCGGCATGATGCCGGCGGCCAAGACGGCGCTGGCGGCCGCGCGCTGCCAGAATTGACGGGGCGCGCGCGCCAATCGGTGCAGTTCGCCGGCTACTTGCTGACCAGAACGACCGGCACGGCCGGCGCGATCTGCAGATTGGCGAGCTGCGCCTTCAGCAGCGTGAGCGATTGCTCCACCTGCACGGCGGTCGGCGACGGCGTCCCGATGACCAGCCGCTCCAGCGCGAACTGATAACCGGCGCAGCGCGCCTGCAGCGAACGCTGCACCCATTCCACCACCAGCGCGTTCTCGATCACGCGGCGGCGCGCATTCACCACCTCGTAGGGCGTCGGATCGGAAATGAAATTCAGGCTCTGTTCGCGCTTGCGGTCGAGGTCGGTGACGCGGCCGGCGACCCGGAAGAACGGATCGATGCTGACGATGTCGTTGCGGATATCGTCGTTGAGGCGGCCGTAAAGCTGCAGCGGCGAGCGCATCGGCTGTTTCAGCAGCCATTGCGCGTAGGTCGTCCGGTCGTATTCCCACCATTGCGGGAGGAAGACGCGGGTGAAGCCGTATTCGCCGAGAATGCTCCACCAGCGCTGGCGCGTATAGGGCGGCGCGATCAGCGGATAGGCGAGATCGCGCAGCAGGCGTTCTTCGTCGGTGAGCGGGAATTCCGAAGGGATTTGCCCGGCGCGGGCGCCGGCCTCGGTACCGACCCAGTTGTGGATGCCGTCGATGACCAGGGATTGCCGCACGCGGCCGAAATCCCCGTTCAGGCATCCCAGCAGCGGAATGCACAGCGTGATGGCCGTGCGCCGCCTCGGCTTGACGTGTCTCAACATCCGCAAACGGCGCTGCCGCCGTCTCCCCGGCTACGGCCCCGTTCGATCAGCTTCGGGTCGCGCGGCGGCGACGCTTGCGGCCGGAAGCCGCGCCTGCGCCCGAATCGATATCGCCCGACGGATCGGCGGGATCGCGTTCGACCCTGATCACCGGCAGAATGATGACCATTCCGGCGTCCCGATCGGATATCCGCGGTGCCGCTGCGGCGCGCAGCCCGGCTGGAAACTCAATCACAGTCCCCATCGCTCATTCCCCCTGCCGGTGGCTTTCCGGCCGCCGGCCAACGGTCTGTTCACGGCTCGATTAAGCGTTGGGCAAGGTTAACGGTTCGCTAACGGGCGGCGCTTATCGTCGCGGCCATAAAACAGGTGGCGGCCGTGGCATTGCAAACCTCTCCTGCCCTTTCGGGCCTTGCGCGCCTCGCGGATCGGACGGGTCTCGACATCCGTCCCACCCTGCTGCGCGTTCTCACCGATCTCTATGTGCTGAAACCCGCGCATACCGACGAGGAAGAGAAGCATTACGTCGAGCTGGCGATGCGGCTGATCGACGGCGTCGATGTTGCCTCGCGCGTCGCCCTGGCCGAACGGCTCTCGAAATTTCCCGGCGCGCCGCGCGCGATCGTGCAGCGGCTGGCGCGCGACGTGTTCGACGTCGCCTCCGTGGTGCTGACACGCTCGGGCATGCTTGAGCGGGCCGAGCTGATCGCGATCGCGGAAGAATGCGGACCGGCCTATGCGGCGATCGTCGCGCAGCGGCCCGACATCCAGGCGCTGCTGGAGACCGGCCCCTCGATCGCGCCGGAAGCGGAAAGCGCCGCGACACCCGCCATTGAAATGGATGCCACACCGGCTGCGCCGGCGGATATTCCCGTTGCGCCCATGCCGGACCCGTTATCCGAAGCTCCCGGCGAACCGGATATAGCGGCGCCGGTCGCAGTCATACCGGACGACACGGATGCGGTGCCGGCGCCGGCGGTCCTCACCGCCGCGGCCGCGTCGCGGCTCAGCGACCTGTTCCTGATCTCCGAACCGGCGGAACGGCACGTGATCCTGCTGAACCTCGAATATTCGCCGATCCCGCCGGCCGAAGCCGTCACCGAGACGCGCAGCCGCGAAGCCATCCGCAAGCTCGAACGCGCGGCCTTGTCGCGCCAGCCGCGCGCCTTCGCCACCGTGCTGTCGGAATGCCTCGGGCTGTCGATGCGCCTGACGCAGGACCTGGTCGAGGACGCGACCGGCGAGCCGATCGTGGTGCTGGCCAAGGCACTGCGCATGCCCTCGGACATCCTGCAGCGGGTCCTGCTGTTCCTCAATCCGGCCATCGGCGAATCGGTCAAGCAGGTCTACGACCTCGCCACGCTCTATGAGGAGCTTTCGCTCAATTCCGTGCTGCGCCTGATCGCGATCTGGAAGGCGAGCGACACCCGCAAGCTGGCGCGGCACGAGACCGCCTTGTGGGACGACGAGATTGCGCGCGCCCGCGCCAGCGTACGCCCGCTGCTGCGCAGCGCCGCCGAACGGACGATGGCGCCGCCGCCGCGCCGCTCGCATGGCGGCCTCGCCGTGCGTGGATAGGGCATGATCCCGAAAAGTGGGAACCGGTTTTCGGAGAAGATCATGCCCAAACAAAAAGATGAACGACAAGTCTGATTCAACGCCGTTGAATCAGACTCTAGAACGGCGGCCGCGCCTCAGGCGACGACCCGGTCCAGGAAATGCCGGCCGCTCCGCTCCTCGACCTCGACGATCCACAGGTCGGGATCGAACCTGATCTGGCGCGCCAGATAGCTTTCCGCGTCGGCATCGGCCGCGGGATTTGATTTCAGGCAGGGCGAGAAGACGCGATCGGCCGGCCGCGCGTCGTCGAAGGCCGATTGCGGCGCCGGGCCGTACAAATCGGACGTGCCGTCGAGACGGTCGACGCGCACGAACACGGCGCCCGCTTCTTCGGCGCCGCGCCGCCGCACCACCGCGGGGGCGCCTTCCACCGCGCAGCGGCGCAGATAGGCGGCGACCCAGATTCCGGATTTCAGGCGCATGCGCCCTTCTGCCTTGCCGCCGCGGTGCCTGGCAAGGCCAACGGCCTTATTCCAGCGGGCGTCCGGTCAGCGCGGCCAGTTCGCGCATCAGGCGCGGCGAAATCTGCCGCGTCACCGGCAGTTTGCGCGTGCGCTCGAACTGCTCGATGGCCTCCTCGGTCGGCCGGTCGTAGATGCCGGTCGGCTTGATCTGGCCGTAGCCGTATTCGCTCAGCACGCGCTGCACCGCCATCACGCGCCTGGAGGGCGGCGCGATCAGTTCGCCGATGGCGTCGCTCTTCGCCGGCGCCGGGATCGCTGCCGGCGGCACCGGCTGCGCCTTCGCGGCCGACGCCTTGATCAGGCGCAGCATCGATTCGTCGGGCTCGCTGCCCGCCTTCAGATTGGCGGCCTGCTCGAACTCGCGCAGCGCCGCCTCGGTCCTGTTGCCATAGACGCCGTCGGTCGCCCCCTCATAGAAGCCGCGGCGCGACAATTCCTTCTGAATGTCGGCCACGATCTCGGTGCGCGGGCGCAGCGCCGCCGCCGGCTCGGGTTTGGCGGCTTCGCTCTCGATCGGACGCGGGCGCGGCAGCACCACGCTGCTGGTCGATTCGACCTGCGGGGCCGGCGCCACCACCACCGGCTTCAGCGGGAAGCTCGGCGCCACGGCGGGCTTGGGCGCGGGCGGCCTGGTGGAGAAGATCGGGGCCGGATGCGGCCCCTTCTGCAGAAACAGCGCATTCGAGGCGATGGCGCCCATCGCCAGCAGCGCGCACAGGATCGCCAGGCTGTCGATGCGCCGCCCGCGCGCCGACATCTCCGCCTCCAGATCCGCCCGAGCCGCGGCCATCACCGGCTCCATCCGCCGCGCCGCTTTACGCACTGATCTTCACCGCGACCGGATCGTGCTGGGGTTTCGGCGGGAAGGCGCCGCGCGCCGGCTTCGGCAGCACCCGCACCGCGTTCGCCTTCTCGCAATCGAGCGGCAGCTTCACCGTCATCCGCGTTCCCTTGCCCAATTCGCTCTTCACCGTGAAATCACCGCCATGCAAGGCGATCAGCCCCTTGACGATCGACAGCCCGAGGCCGGCGCCGTCGTGACGGCGGTCATAGGCGGAGCCCGCCTGGAAGAAGGGATCGCCGAGATGCGCGAGATCCGCCTGACCGATCCCGATCCCGTTATCCTCGACGACCAGGGTCAGGTTCGCAAAATCGGCCTGCGCGCTGACGCCGATGCGCCCGCCCGCATGGGTGAACTTGATCGCATTCGACAGCAGGTTGAGCATGATCTGCTTCAGCGCGCGCTTGTCGGCGACGATCTCGGGCAGGTCCGCGGCGATGCGCGTATCGAGTTCGATCCTGGCATCGCCCGCCCGCAGCGCGAGCATGTCGCAGCAATTGCGGATCACCTGCGCGGGCGCGAAAGGCTCCGGCGCGATCACGAAGTCGCCGGTCTCGATCTTCGACATGTCGAGAATGCCGTTCACCACCGACAGCAGGTGGTTGCCGGAATCGTTGATCAGCTTGGCGTAATCCTGCCGGCGCGCCGCGTCGAGCCGCATCGCCTGCTCGTTCGCGAGCATGTCGGAGAAGCCGATGATCGCATTCAGCGGCGTGCGCAATTCATGACTCATGTTGGCGAGGAAGCGCGTCTTGGCGGCATTGGCGCGTTCGGCCTCGGCGCGCGCGTCGAGCAGGGCCTGCTCCTGCACCTTGCGCGCCCCGATGTCGCGCAAAACCGCGACCACTTCGCGCGCGTCGCCGATCGGCCCTGAGCCGGCCGTTCCGAGCGGGCGGCAGCGCATCTCCACCCAGACGAACTCGGCGGTCCGCCGGTCGCCGGAATCCCGCCGCACGCGGAATTCCACCGAACGCACCTCGCCGAGCAGGGCGGAATCGGTGAGCGCGGTGAGATAGGCCGGGCGGTCGGCGACATGCACGCGGTCGAACAACCCGTGCCCGAGCAAAGCGGCCGCCGCGGTACCGAATAGCGGTTCGGCGGCAGGCGACGCGAACAGCACGGCGCCCTGGCGGCCGTGCCGCGTGATCGCGTCGGACATGTTGCGTGCGAGCAGGCGGTAGCGGTCCTCCTCGGCATAGAGCAGCCAGAAGCTCGCGCGGGTGAGCGATTCGGCGCCGAGCGCGAGACCCGTCGCATACAGCGAAGCCGAGATGATGCCGAGTGCGGCGAGCGCACCCTGTTCGGCCATGCCGGTTTCCGGGACCGGCAGCACCTGCGCCGCCTGCAGCAGCAGGAGCAGACCGGCCGCCCCGAGCGCGAAGGTCGAGGCCAGCGCCACCACCCGCCGCGAGGCCGAGAGCGAGGCTTCCAGCGGCACGACGACCAGCCAGACCGCGGCGAAGGAGGCAAGCCCCCCGGTCCAGCAGGCGATCGCCGTGACCAGCCCGGTCAGCGCCAGCGAGGACAGCACATGCGCGCCCGCATAATGTCCGGTGCGCGACAGGAAATAGGCGATCAGGATCGGCGCCACGAGCCAGGCGAAGACGGCGAATTCCAGCGCGCTCGGCACGCCGCGCAGCATCAGGTAGAGCGGGAAGGTGGCGAGCGCGATCAGGCTGCCGAGCAGGCGCGGCGCGATGAACGCGCGGTGGCGCGCCGCGGTCAGCGGATCCTGCCTGGCCGACGGATGGATGAGCCGGTCGATATAGTCGTAGATCGGCTTGGCGAAGCCCACGATTCACGCTGCGCCCGACCCCACGACGGACGCACTCCCCTTGGTTGGACCGGGATCGTGTCAGACGCCGCTTAAGCGAACGCTAAGGGAACGGATCGCGGCGCCGGCGGCTTTCCGCAAAATGCAGGTCCGTGGCGGGGAACGCGGCCAAAGCTGGCGGAATGGTGAATATCGGGTTTCCGCTTTCCGGCGCGGCCCGCGCCGCATGTGCCGTGTCCCGGCACCGCAACCCCGTTCAGACCGGAAGAAGCGGCGAAGAATGATTCAAATTGTCTGAAAACTTGTCGCAAATTCGGTTCGAATAATCGCAAAACTCGCGCATCCCGCCGAACCCGGCTTTCAAGCCTGCCTGCTAGGTTCACCCCCGACAGCGGCGAAAAAACCGAACAAGCCGCCAGGGACGTGGGTCATGTTCTTTCTGTTGCGTTGCGCATTCTGGATTTGCGTGGTGCTGGCCTTGTTGCCGCTCGGCACGCCGCAGCCAGGTTCCAAGGATTCCGCCGTCGGCGCGCTGGACGCGCTGTCGGCAGCCGGTGCGGCCGTCTCCGACATGGGCCAGTTCTGCGACCGGCAGCCGGAAGCCTGCCAGATCGGCGGCAAGGCAGCGGTGGCGTTCGGCCAGCGCGCGCAGGCGGGCGCCAAGGTTCTCTATGAGTTCATCAGCGAGAAGATGGCGCCGTCCGAAACCGGTTCGGTTTCGGCACAGAAGGGCCCCAAGGCCCTGCCCTCGCAGCACACGCTGAACCCTTCCGACCTGGAACCGGG
Organism: Pseudorhodoplanes sp.; assembly: GCA_050246095.1. Classification (GTDB taxonomy): domain Bacteria; phylum Pseudomonadota; class Alphaproteobacteria; order Rhizobiales; family Xanthobacteraceae; genus Pseudorhodoplanes. The sequence goes on along the minus strand of JBFWWQ010000029.1, from coordinate 8,715 downwards.
TTGGCGCGGGCCGGCGCCGCGCCCGGAAGCCCCCGCCAAGCGCCCGGGCTGACGCCGGGTCGCGGCAGTCGACGCGCTTTCCATCGGCCCGCCGGCTGAATATATGTCCGTGATCTTTTCATGGACGCGGCGGCCGATGACGATCGACGAAATCCTGGAAAATTTCGCGCTGATGGAGGAGTGGGACGACCGCTACCGCTACATCATCGAGCTCGGCCGCGGCCTGACGCCGCTGCCGGAGGCCGCGCGCACCGAGATCAACAAGGTGCAGGGCTGCGCCAGCCAGGTCTGGATGGACACCCGCGTCGCACCGGACGGCGCCGCCGGTCCGGTCCTGACCTTCGTCGGCGACAGCGACGCCCATATCGTGCGCGGCCTGATCGCCATCCTGCTGGCCATCTATTCCGGACATCCGGCCAGGGACATCCTGGCGACCGACGCGGTGCGGATTTTCGAAAAGCTCGGGCTGCGCGAGCATCTGACGCCGCAACGCTCCAACGGTTTCCGTTCGATGGTCGACCGCATCCAGAGGGATGCGCGGGCGGCGCTCACCGCCGCGGCCTGACATTCAGGCGCCGCACGGCTCCGCCGCTTCCTCGGACCAGCGCCTGATCGGCACGCGCAGGCGCCCGCGCGCCTCGCTCCGCAGGCCGTAATGGCGCGCGAGACGGTCGAGCGCGAGCTGCAGCACGATCTTGGCCGAGCGCGCCGGCCATTGCCGCTCCCGCTCCACGTCTTCCAGCCGCTTCAGGAAGCAGCACACGTCGAGCAGCAGGCCGGAGAATTCCGGCCCGACTGCATCCAGGGCGCGGTGCACCTGCTGGCGCGCCGCGATCATGGTGTCGGTCATGCCGGCGCTGCCGTCGCCGCTGCGCCGGTCGCGCGCCACCGCCGCCTGCCAGTTCGCGGTGGTGCGCGGCATCAGATTGGCCATGTCGAAACTGCCGCGCAGCCGCTCGCCGGCCTGGAATTGATGCGGCTCGATCAGCGCGCGGCCGTCGCGGCCCTTGCGCCGCGCCAGCCAGGCGAGCGGGCTCTCGCGCTCGTCGATGCAGACCTCGGATGCCGTGCCGTCCACCACCACGCGCGTGCGGGCAACGGCCAGATGCTGCGCGCGGAACGGATCGGGCGATCCCCGGTTCGCGGCGGCGCGCCGGGCCAGAAAGGCGCGGCCGGCCGGCGTGATCCGCACCGTCCCTAGCGCATCCGCCGCCGCGAGATCGGCGTCGATCAAAGCGCGCAGTTCGACCGGCCCGGCGGATGACGCGGCAGGCGGCTCGGCGGCGAGCTGGGTGAGGAGGCGTAACGCGGTTTTGCGGAGCGCGGTCATGTATAGGATATAAATCCTATTTCGGCTGCGCGTCAAGCCCTAAATGAAATTAATCCTAGAGTGCGGACATCGCGCTGTAAAGCGGTTCAGCGGCGCCGGCGCCGCTGCTGGCCGAGGCCCATCTGCTTGGCGAGATGCGAGCGCGCCGCCGCGTAGTTCGGCGCGACCATCGGATAGTTCGACGGCAGGCCCCATTTCTCGCGATATTGCTCCGGGGTCATGTTGTATTGCGTGCGCAGGTGCCGCTTGAGCGACTTGAACTTCTTTCCGTCTTCCAGGCAGACGATGTGGTCGGACGTCACCGACTTCTTCACCGCGACCGCCGGCCTGAGGTGATCGTGCGACGCCTCGCTGTGCCCGCCCGACACCCGCACCAGCGCCGCATGCACGCGGTCGATCAGGCCGGCAATCTCGTCGGCGGCGACCGTGTTGTTGCTGAGATAGGCGGAGACGATGCTCGCCGTCTGGTCGATGAACTTGCCCGGCCCGCCCTCGCCCATCCTGGCACTCCGTCCCTGCCGCCCGCCCGCCGTGCGACCGGAATCGGGGAGGCGAACTACTGTGGATATATTGTGGGAGGCGAGTTGTCGCAAGAACAGCGGCCGTTGTTCGTGTCGTATTCGCAAGTTTTGATGCCGGACACGATCGTCATCACGCGCGATTGAGCGCCCGCGGATTGTGCAAGGCCGCCCGGCGCACTACTTCTGCTCGCAGCGACGAAAGGGACCTCCCATGACCAAGACCGACCCGCAACCCAAAGTCCAGAAGAGCGACGCCGAATGGCGCGAGCAGCTCACGGCGGCGCAGTATCACGTCACGCGCCAGCACGGGACCGAGCGCGCCTTCACCGGTCCCTATTGGGACGAGAAGCGCAGCGGCATGTACACCTGCGTGTCCTGCGGCGAGCCGCTCTTCTCGTCCGACACCAAGTTCGATTCCGGCACCGGCTGGCCGAGCTTCACCGCACCGGTCTCCGAGGGTGCGGTATCGGCGCACGAGGACAACTCGCATCTGATGCGGCGCACCGAAATCCGCTGCGCGCGCTGCGACGCGCATCTGGGCCACGTCTTCCCGGATGGGCCGCAGCCGAGCGGCCAGCGCTATTGCATGAACGGGACGGCGCTGCGTTTCGACGCCGAGGAAGGCACCAGGGACGGCACCAAGGGCTGATGCCTCAGGCGTTCTTTTCGAGGTGGTTGCGCAATTCCTCGATCGAGCCGAAACGCACCACGCCCTGCGCCAGCTCCGCCTCGATGGAGCCGTCGGTGTAGAGCGTATAGGCCATGCCATCGACCACGCCCGATTTCAGGATGGTGACGGGACCGCGATCGGCGCTCTTGCCCGGCGTGGTCTCGCCGTTCAGTCGTGGCGAGGAGCCGAATAACGGCCGGTCCGAACGCGAGCTGTTCGGCCAGGCGGAATCGAACGAGTCGGGCGCCCGCGGCGGCTCGCGCCGTGGCGCCGGCTCGCTGGCGCGGGGCGCTCCAGCGGTCCCGCGCGGGCCACGCGGCGGCGGCGGTGCAGGCTCATCGCGCGGCTCGAAGCTCGGTGCCGGGGGAACGGGTCGCGACGGCGGCGCGGGAGACGCTGGCGCTTCCGCAGCCAGACCGTCGTCTTCGCCGGCAAAGCGCGGCCCTTCCCCCCGCCCGCGCGGCGCGCCGGAGGCGCGCGGCGGTCCACCGCGCGGATCGCCCTGGTCGGAAGAACGCGGGCCGCGAATCATGGGCGCCTCGGCATCGGCGAGCGCGCGGACCTGACGCGCGACCACGGCGAGGCCGATCACCACCGCCCCGCCGACCACCGCCGTCGTGCCGGAGATGATGAGCGTATTGCCCAGGCTGAATTCATTGATCGGAATACCGAATCCGACCATCAGGATGCCCGCGGCCGCCATCAACGCCCCGAGCACAAACAGTAAAAACGACATTCTGGGTCCTCACGCACCCGCCGCAATTCGACAGAATTGTGACGGTGTTCCAATGCCTAAGCAACATGTATCTAGGCAACATTGATGTTGATAATGGGTTGAATTCCTCTGCCGAAAGAATGGTTTCCCGCACCGTTCAGCCGGGTATGGCGTCCTGCCGCCGGGCTCGGGGAGCGGGCTGGGAGAGATTGCCGTCCGGCACGCTTGCGCCTATCAGAAAGGGAACCCGACCTCCAGCGGGGGAGTTTCAGAACCTTACAGTTCCCGGGAGAATTCCAATGTCCTTCTCGCTACCAGACCTGCCCTACGCCTACGACGCGCTCGCGCCCTATATGTCGCGGGAAACGCTGGAGTATCACCACGACAAGCACCACCTCGCCTACGTCAATAACGGCAACAACCTGCTCAAGGGCACCGAGTGGGAAGGCAAGCCGCTCGAGGAAATCGTCAAAGGCTCGTTCGGCAAGAATGCCGGGTTATTCAACAATGCCGGCCAGCACTACAACCACATCCATTTCTGGAAGTGGATGAAGCCGAATGGCGGCGGCGACAAAATCCCCGGCGAGCTGGAGAAGAAAATCGTCGCGGATCTCGGTTCGGTGGCCAAGATGAAGGAAGACTTCATCCAGGCCGGCGTGACCCAGTTCGGCTCCGGCTGGTGCTGGCTCGCGGTCAAGGACGGCAAGATCGCGGTGATGAAATTCCCCAACGGCGAAAGCCCGCTGGTGCACGGCGCCATGCCGATCCTGGGCTGCGACGTGTGGGAGCATTCCTACTACATCGACTATCGCAATCGCCGCCCGGATTACCTGAAGGCCTTTGTCGACCATCTGGTGAACTGGGAACACGTCGCCGAAATGTACGCGGCGGCATCCAAGTAAAGCGGCCCGCCAGCCAAGCCGAAGCGATGCGCCGATGGAAAGGCTTGAGCGTCTAGCCGACGCCGCTTCCATCGGCGTCCTGCTGATCGTCGCCGTGGTCGCGGGCCGGACCTTCCGCGATTACGGGCTGGGCTGGGACGACTATACCCACGCGCAATACGGCGAATTGCTGCTGGAATTCTACCGGTCCGGATTCAAGGACCAGCGCGCGCTCTCCTTCGTCAACCTGTTCATGTATGGCGGCGGCTTCGACATGGCCGCGGCGCTGATCGACCGCGTCACGCCGTTCGAATTGTTCGAGACCCGCCGCCTGTGCGGGGCCGTGGTCGGGCTGATCGGACTGACGGTGACCTGGCTGCTGGCGCGCCGCATCGGCGGCCCGCTCGCGGGCGGCGTGGCGGTGACGCTGCTGGCGACGACCCCGCAATTCTACGGGCACATGTTCATCAACCCGAAGGACGCCCCCTTCGCGGTGGCGATGGTGTTCCTGCTCTATGCGCTGGTGCGCGCGCTCGAAGATTACCCGCGTCCGCGCTGGGGCGCGGTGCTCGCGGTCGGCGTCGGATTCGGCCTGTCGATCGGCGCGCGCATCATGGGCGGGCTGGCCGTCCTCTATGTCATCCCGCCGGTGCTGATGCTGGCGACGTCCGAGGCGCTGCAAACGGGATGGCGGGCGGCTTTGCGCCGTTTCGGGCAGTTCAGCCTCTACATGCTCGCCGCCGCGATCCCCGCGATCTCGGTCTGCGCGCTGGTCTGGCCCTGGGTGGCGTTCGACCCGCTCAACCTGTTCCGCGCGGTCGGCTATTTCTCGCATTTCTTCGAGAAGCCGTGGAAGGAGATGTTCGAGGGCGCGCCGATCTCGGTCCCGGACATGCCGCGCAGCTACGTGCCGGTGCTGCTCTCGCTGAAGACGCAGGAGCTGATGCTGCTCCTGTATCTCGCGGGCCTCGCCGGCTCCGCGGTGGCCATCGTGCGCGGCAGGATCGGCATGCACAAGCGCGCGATCCTGGCGCTGGTCGTGCTCGCCGCAGCGCTTCCCGTCGCGATCGCCGTGCTGACGCGGCCGGCCATGTATAACGGCATCCGCCATTTCCTGTTTCTGCTGCCGCCGATGGCGGTGATCGCCGGCCTCGCCGGCGCCTTCATCCTGCGGCGGGCGGTGGCGGCCGGGCGGCTGGCGGGCGCGGCGGCGGGACTGGTCTTCGCCGCCGGATTGCTGCTGCCGCTCAGCCACATGGTGCGGCTGCATCCCTATCAATACACCTATTTCAACGCCATCGCGGGCGGCGTTGAGGCGGCCGAGGAACGCTACATGCTCGATTATTGGGGGCTCGCCTTCAAACAGGCGGGGCAGCGGCTGCGCGAAATCCTGACCGAGCGCGCCGAATCCGCCCCGCCCGGGCGTCGCTGGCTGATCGCGGTCTGCGGCCCGCATTCGGCCGCGCAGGTCGAGCTCGGCCCGGAATTCCTGCCGACCTGGGATCCCAAGAATGCCGATTTCGCGCTCTCGCTCGGCACCTTCTATTGCGCCGACCTCGACGCGCCCGTGCTCGTGGAGATCGAGCGCGAGGGCGTGATCTATGCGCGCGTCTACGACATCCGCGGCATCAAGGTGCCGAGCATTTTCACCATGCAACCGCTACGCTGAGGGACGATGCACGCAATCCATGTCTTCGACGCCTATGGCACGCTGTTCGACGTGCATGCCGCGATCGCCCGTCACGCCGCGGCGGCCGGGCCGGACGCCGCGCGGCTGTCGGAATTGTGGCGCAGCAAGCAGCTCGAATATTCCTGGACGCTGACGCTTGCCGGGCAATACCGCGATTTCGAAACCCTGACCGCAGAGGCGCTGGATTTCGCGCTCACACGCTTTCCCTCCGTCGACAAGTCGCTGCGGCCTGCGCTGCTGTCCGCCTACCGCACGCTCGATGCCTATCCCGACGCGCAATCCTGCCTCGCCGCGCTGAAGGCGCGCGGCGCCCCGACCGCCATCCTGTCGAACGGCTCCCCGGACATGCTGCAGGCGGCGGTGCAGGCGGCCGGCCTCGCGCCTTGGCTCGACGCCGTGCTTTCGGTCGACAGCCTGCGCCTGTTCAAGCCGCGCCCCGAAGTCTATGCGCTGGTCACCGCGCATTTCGGCTGCAAGCCGCAGGACGTGCTTTTCGTGTCCTCCAACCGGTGGGACGTGATGGGCGCGGCCGCCTTCGGCTTTCGCCCCATCTGGATCAATCGCGCCGGCAATCCCGACGAATACCGCGCGCATCCGCCGCTGCGCATCGTCGCCGAATTGCAGGCGCTGCTGGCCTGAACTGCTATCCCGCGAGCGAGGCGAGAATGCGCGCCCAGGAGCGCGTGCCCTTGTGGAACGAGGTGAGATCGTATTTCTCGTTCGGCGAATGCACGCGGTCGTCGTCCAGCGCGAAGCCGACCATCAGCGTGTCCATGCCGAGCAGCGTCTTGAACTCGCCGACGATCGGGATCGACCCGCCGGCGCCGACCGTCACCGCCTTCTTGCCCCATTCCTCCTGCAAAGCCGCCCGCGCCTTCACCAGGGCCGGCAGATCGAAAGGCAGTTGCAGCGCGCCGCTGCAGGCATGGCTGACGAATTCGGCCTTGCAGTCGGCAGGGAGCCGCTCGCGCACGAATTTGCGGAAGGCGTCGCGCACCTTTTCCGGATCCTGGCTGCCGACCAGCCGGAACGACACCTTGGCCGAGGCCTGGCCGGGAATGACCGTCTTCGCGCCTTCTCCCGTATAGCCGCCGATAATGCCGTTGACGTCGCTGGCGGGGCGCGTGGAAATCTGCTCGATCAGCATGCGGTCCTTCTCGCCGGCGGGCGTCTTGAGGCCCACCTGGCCGAGAAACTCCTCCGGCGTCAGGTTGAGCGCCTTCAGCTCCGCCTTGATGTCGGAGGGCAATTCGGGAACGCCGTCGTAGAAGCCGGGGATCGTCACGCGCCCGCTGTCGTCGTGAATGGCGCCGAGAATCTTGTTCAGCACCCGGATCGGATTGAGTGCGGCGCCGCCGAACAGGCCCGAATGCAGGTCGCGGTCGGCGCAGGTCACCGTCACTTCCTCGTAGACGAGGCCGCGCAGCGACGTGGTGACCGAGGGCGTCGTGGCGTTCCACATGCCGGTGTCGCAGACGAGCGCGAGGTCGAGCCTGAACTCGTCGGCATGCTCCCGGACGAACGGATAGAGGCTCTTCGAGCCGCATTCCTCCTCGCCCTCGATCATCACCGTCACCGGCAGCGGCAGCGCGCCGGTCACCGCCTTGAAGGCGCGGCAGGCCTCCAGGAAGGTCATCAGCTGCCCCTTGTCGTCGCAGGCGCCGCGCGCGACGATGATCTTGCGTCCCTGCCCGAGATCCTCGATGCGGGGATCGAAGGGCGGCGTGGTCCACAATTCCAGCGGATCGACCGGCTGCACGTCGTAATGGCCGTAGAACAGGACGCGCGGGCCGCCATTGGCGGCGCCCTTCTTCGGCTGGCCGACCACGACCGGATGTCCGGCGGTCTTGCGCACGCTGGCGTCGAGCCCGAGCGTCCGCAGGTCCCTGGCGACGAACTCGGCGGCGGCGGTGCACTGGTCCGCATAGGCCGGATCGGTCGACACCGATTGCAGGCGCAGGAAGTCGAACAGCCGTTCCAGACTCCGGTCGAGATCGGCGTCGATGCGGTCGAGGACTTTCGGGAGAATGTCGCTGGGTGATGTCATGACAAACCTTGCCGTTCGACATGGCCGGACTTGTCCCGGCCATCCACGTTCCTGGCTATGGAGCAAGACGTGGGGGGCCGGCACAAGCCCGGGCATGACGGAAAACTAACGCCGCAATATTCCTCCGAGCGTGCCGCGCACGATGGCGCGTCCGAGCGTGCTGCCGGTCTTGCCGCCGATCGACTTGCCGATATCGGCGGCGATCTGCCCGGCGACGCGGCCGGTCACCGTGCGCGTGATTTCGCGCGCGATGGTCTGGCCGGTGGAGAGCCGCTCGCCACGTTTGCGGGTGGTGCCGAAAATGGAGCCGAGCACGCCGCCGATCCCGCCCATGATGCCGCCGCCTTCCGCGTCGGTCTCGGCCGGCGCCTGTTTGCTTCCGGGCGGGGCGGCGACGTCCTTCAGGCGCTTCTGCAGGATCTCATAGGCGGATTCCTCGTCGACCGGCGTATCGTATTTTCCCTTTACCGGGCTGCGCGCCAGAATGGCGCGGCGCTCTTCCGGCGTGACCGGACCGAGGCGAGCGGCCGGCGGGCGCACCATGCAGCGCTCGACCATCGAGGGCGTGCCGTTGCCTTCCAGGAACGAGACCAGCGCCTCGCCCTTGCCGAGTTCCATGATGACGCGGGCGGTATCGAGCTTGGGATTGGGCCGGAACGTGTCGGCGGCGGTCTGCACCGCCTTCTGGTCGCGCGGGGTATAGGCGCGCAGGGCGTGCTGCACGCGGTTGCCGAGCTGCGCCAGAACCTTGTCGGGGATGTCGAGCGGGTTCTGCGATACGAAATACACGCCCACGCCCTTGGAGCGGATCAGCCGCACCACCTGCTCGATCTTGTCCAGCAGCGCCTTCGGCGCCTCGTC
>JBFWWQ010000028.1:0-19574 GCA_050246095.1 Pseudorhodoplanes sp. | reverse complement strand
GCTCCAGCCGGGATAGGCCTGCCGCGCCGCCTGCACGGCGCGGTCGATCGCCGCGGGCGTCGCTTCGATGAAGGTGCCGAGCGCCAGGTTGCGGTCGATCGGGCTGACGATTGGGTATTCCCGGCCGTCCTTGTCCTCGCGGCTGCCGACGAGGTTGCCGCGCGCGGCCTGCGGCAGCGATGCTTTGTAGCGCGGGATCAGCGCATCGAGATGCGCGTGAACCGGCGCGAAATCCTCGGCGATGTTGGAATAGGTGACGCGGGGTAGGGGCTTTGCGGACAATTCATCCTCCCTCGATCAGCGCAGCTGCAGGATCGCCTTCGCGGCATCGCCCACCGCCTCGACCGTGTCGTCGGTGTCGAGGAAGGCGACGATGCGGCAGGGGCAGCTTTCCAGTCCCTCGTAGCGCCACGGAAAGGCGCCGATCACGCAGCGCTTGTTGAGCACGAGCTCGATGTCGCCGCCGATATTCTCCGCGTGCAGCAGGCCTTCCTGGAACGCCCAGGTGTGGAACGGGAACACGTTCTCCCGCACCATGCGGCCCGAGCGCTTGTGCTTGAACTCGAAGGTGCCGAAGAATTCCGCCGGGGTCTTGCCGTGCTTGCGGGTGAATTCCTCGGCGATGTCCGGCCGCATGAAGCGGATCGAGGTGTTCATCGCGTGGTCGCAGGAGCCGGTATCCATGCCCCACCACTTGATCTTCTTCTTGAACATCCAGTGCAGGGTGTCGAGATTGGGCCCCGGGTGGTAGCAGAAATAGCGCACCAGATCCTGCTGCGGCCGGCCCTCGTAGTGCCGGTGCCAGCCGGTATGCAGGATGAGAATGTCGCCCTCGCGGATGTCGGCGCCCGCGCTCTCGATGATGTCCGGCGTGATCACCGCCCAGTCGTGCATGTGCCGGGAAATGTCCACGACCACGCCGCGATTCATCAGGTAGTCGAGCGGCAGATGCGCCATGTCGCCTTTGGGATCGTCGGTCGCGTGCATGGCGCCGTCGAAATGCGTGCCGACATGCAGAGCGGTGTCGATGCGCTGCGCGACGATGCGGACCGTCTGCAGGTTCTGCGCGTAATACATCTTGTTGCCGGCATAGCCGACCCAGCCGGGGGTATGGACGTTCATGGTATGCGACAGGTCGACGATCTTCACGGGGCGGCCTCCGGGCGGGAATTCCGACCTCCGTCTCTACAGCCTGTTCCAGCCTGGTTGAAGCGGCAGCGGGAAACTCAATCGGCCCCATCCTGAGGAGCGCCCGCCGATGTCGGGTTTACCCGACATCGGCGACTCAATGTTCCGCTTTTCGTCATGGCCGGGCGAAGTCCCGGCCATCCACGTCTTTCCTGCCGATCCTTCAGCAAGACGTGGATGCCCGCGACGAGCGCGGGCATGACGGATTTGCAAGATGCGGGTGGACCGATCCCGTCACGCTATGGCAGGACCGGGCGGGCGCCCCTATTGTCCGCCGCCGATCAGCCCCCATCTGCCGTCCACACGCCCCGGCGCGCCCCGCGCCCTCCCATCCAGTTCCCGCAACCATCCTGTTCCCGCATGAGCCCCGTCATCCGCATTGCCGGCCTGTCGAAGACCTATGCGTCCGGTTTCCGGGCGCTGAAGGACATCGACCTCGAAATCGGCAAGGGCGAGATTTTCGCCCTGCTCGGGCCCAACGGCGCCGGCAAGACCACGCTCATCAGCATCGTCTGCGGCATCACCAATCCGGGTTCCGGGACGGTGACGGTCGGCGGGCATGACATCATCCGCGACTACCGCGCCGCGCGCAGGCTGATCGGGCTGGTGCCGCAGGAACTGACCACCGACGCCTTCGAGACGGTCTGGGCGACGGTGTCGTTCAGCCGCGGCCTGTTCGGTTATGCGCCCGATCCGGCGCATATCGAGAAAATCCTGAAGGCGCTGTCGCTGTGGGAGAAGAAGGATTCCAAGATCATGACGCTGTCGGGCGGGATGAAGCGCCGCGTCATGATCGCCAAGGCGCTTTCGCACGAGCCGCAGATCCTGTTCCTCGACGAGCCGACCGCCGGCGTCGACGTCGAATTGCGCAAGGACATGTGGAACGTCGTGCGCGCGCTGCGCGCCTCCGGCGTCACCATCATCCTGACCACGCATTACATCGAGGAGGCCGAGGAGATGGCCGACCGGGTCGGCGTCATCAATCATGGCGAGCTGATCCTGGTCGAGGAGAAGGCCGAGCTGATGCGCAAGCTGGGCGAGAAGAAGCTGACCCTGCATCTGCAGGCCCCGCTCCCCGCGATCCCGCCCGCGCTTCGCGCCTACAAGCTGACGCTGTCGGAGGACGGCGGCGAACTCGTCTATGCCTACGACACCCGCGGCGAGCGCACCGGCATCACCGCGCTGCTGCAGGATTTGCGCGACGCCGGCATCCGCTTCAACGACCTGCAGACGACGCAGTCCTCGCTGGAGGACATTTTCGTCGGGCTGGTGAGGAAGCCGGCATGAATTTCCACGCCATCAAGGCCATCTATTACTTCGAGATGGCGCGCACCGGCCGCACGCTGCTGCAGAGCATCGTCTCGCCGGTGATCTCGACTTCGCTGTATTTCGTCGTGTTCGGCGCGGCGATCGGCGCGCGCATCACCGAGATCGACGGCGTGCCCTACGGCGCCTTCATCGTGCCCGGGCTGATCATGATGATGCTGCTGACGCAGAGCGTCGCCAACGCCTCGTTCGGCATCTACTTCCCGCGTTTCGTCGGCACCATCTACGAAATCCTCTCCGCGCCGGTTTCCTATGCCGAGATCGTGATCGGCTATGTCGGGGCGGCGGCGACCAAGTCGATCATCCTCGGGCTCATCATCCTGGCGACGGCGTGGCTGTTCGTGCCGCTGCGCATCGCGCATCCGTTCTGGATGCTGGCCTTCCTGGTGCTGACCGCGGTCACATTCAGCCTGTTCGGATTCATCATCGGCATCTGGGCGGACGGCTTCGAGAAGCTGCAGCTCATCCCGCTGCTGATCCTGACGCCGCTGACCTTCCTCGGCGGCAGCTTCTATTCGATCAACGTGCTGCCGCCGTTCTGGCAGACGGTGAGCCTGTTCAACCCGGTCGTCTATCTGATCAGCGGCTTCCGCTGGAGCTTCTTCGAGGTCGCCGACGTGCATGTCGGCATCAGTCTGGCGATGACGCTTATGTTCCTCGCTTTGTGCCTGGCGGCGGTCGCCTGGATATTCCGCACCGGCTACCGGCTCAAGAATTGACGCAAAGCCGTCATGCCCGCGCGCGCAGTCAAGCATGCGCAGACTGCATAAATTTGTCTGCGCGGGCATCCACGTCCTGATGAAGATTCGGCAAGAAGACGTGGATGGCCGGGACTGCGCCCGGCCATGACGAAGAGCGAAATAGACAGCCGATTGCGTTGCCTCGCTACCGCTTGAATTAACTTGGATCGGACTTCAGCGCGCGATCGCGACCACGAGGCCCGAGGCGACCAGCATGGTCAGGTTCGCGGCGAGATCGAAGCCCGCCGGCGCGCCGTCGATCGCCTGCTGCAGGCTCGCGCCCGCCATCAGCGCGGAGAAGAACGAAAAGCCGCCGGCCGGCAGCAGCCAGGTCTCGACGCTGTCGCGCACGCGCGCGATCAGCGCGCTCTGGGCATCTTGATGCGTCACCGCATGGGCGCGCCCGGGCTGGTTTGCCTCCCACAGGCTCACCACGGGGAAGCGCGAACGGACCAGGCGGACCGAAGGATGCAGGGTCACGCGGCAGGAGGAAAACAGACTGGCGCTGAGATCCGAGAAGGCCGCGATGCTAAGCGGCTCGACCGAGGGCGCACATTGCGCGCGGGCGCGGGCATTCTCGAAATCGGCGAGGTCGGCGAGATAGTCGAGCGGCACCCGGCCGCCGAGCTTGCGCAGGAAATCGGGGAAAGCCTGCCCGTAATGCGCGAGGCTGCCGGGTGCGGACGGCTCGATCGCCGCATAATATTGCGCGAGCGTCTGAAACCTTGTCTCGGACAGGAGCTTGCGGACGACCGGGTAGCGCGCGGCGAGCGTTTCGACCAGCTTCGCGGCGCCGGTGCGCCGGTGCGCGGAAACGGGGCGGCGCGGCGATGTCGCACCGGAAGGGAACGGGAAGAAGCGGCTTTCCGCAGCCGGCGCGTAGGCGGGGGCGGCGTTCATCGGATCACCGCCCCGTAGCGCGACACCTGCACCGGCTCGGCCTTCACGATCAGCAGCGGCGTCGGTCCATCGGTAAGGGTAGCCGGCAGGCGCACCGACCGGAAGATGCCGAGCACGGCCGAGGTTGCGATCAGCGCGGCGACGATAATGCGGATATGGGTCCCGGGCCCGGCCTGGCGCATGCTGTGGCTCATGGTCGCCTCGCTGCCTGTGGTCGCGTGCTGCGGCCGTCTCCTGTTCGACGTGGATGCGCAAAATCCGGTTCAGGCTAGGCCGGCGCGCGGGCGCGCTCTGTGAGCGCGCTCACAGAGCGCGCAGCAGAAGGTGCGCTTTGAGCGCGCGGGACTCAGGAAGCGGGGAGTGTGACCGGCTTCTGCGTCTGCGCCGATTGCAGCAGCGCATCGATCAGCACCTGCACGCGCAGCGCCGAACGTCCGCTCACCGCCGGCTCGCGGCCCGCATCGACCGCGTCGATGAAGTCGGCGATCAGCGCCTTGTGCGCGTCGTGCGAGAACGCCATCGGGTCGGCGCCGCCGCTCCGGGAGACCGCGCCTTCGTGGCGGTCGTGGCGGCCGTCCTGCCAGTAGATGTCGAGCGTCTCGGCATTCAGCACCGCGGTCGCCTTCGCGCAGGCGAGCTCGATCCGCTCGGGAAAGCCGGGATAGGCGACGGTCGTGGCATCCAGCGTGCCGATGGCGCCGTTTGCGAATTCGACGCCGCCGCCGGCCATGTCCTCGGTGTCGATCCGGCGCAGCGGCGAGGTCCTGGCGAAGGCGGTGACCTTGGCGATCGGCCCGGCCAGATGCTGGAACAGATCGAGCGTGTGGATCGCCTGCGTGATCAGCACGCCGCCGCCGTCCCGGCTCTTCATCCCGCGGCCGGGCTGCGCGTAATATTCCGGCGGACGCCACCAGCGCACCTGCGCCGAGCCCGAAATCAGCGGACCCATCGCCCCGGACTTCACCACCGCCTCCAGCTGGCGCGAGGCGTCGCGAAAGCGGTGCTGCAGCATGACCGCGAATTGGCGCTGCGCCTTCTGCATCGCCGCGACCGCGGCGCGCGCGCGTTCGGTCGTCACCTCGATCGGCTTTTCCACCAGCACATGCTTGCCGGCGGCGGCGCAGGCCTCGACCAGAGCGAGATGCGTGCCGGGCGGCGTCAGGATCATCGCCAGGTCGATGCTGCGGTCGGCAAGAATGGCATCGAGATCGGCGGTGACCGGGTGCGGATGCTTCGCCGCAAAGGCCGCGCGCCGCGCTTCGCTCGGCGTAAAGCAGGCCGCGATCTCGACGCGGTCGCGCAGGTCATCCAGGCTCTTCAGATGCGGGCCCAGCGCCATGCCGAGGCCGATGACGGCGACGCGATGCTTGCTCATGCGGGCTCCTTCATCCCGAATTGCTCAAAGCATTGCAAGACGGTCGGCCGGCAGGTCGGTGATGAAGCTGTGCGCCGGGGCGTGGGCGATGAACAGCGGCAGCTTCGCGTTCTCCGCCGCGCTTTGCGGGGTCACGCCGCATTCCCAGAACACCGGCACGAGGTTCGCCGGCAGCGGCGGCACCGGCCCGCCGAACAGCGGATGCGTCAGGTCCGCGCCGATGGCGGCGGGATCGCCGAGATGGATCGGCGCGCCGTGGTTGAACGGGAAGCGGGCGGTGACCTGGGTCGCGGTAATCGCCTGTTCCGGCGTGAGCCAGCGCATGGTCACGATCAGGTCGCCGCGGAAAATGCCCGCGGGCACGGTCGGAAGGGTCGAGCGCAGCACCCAGCGATGATTGTCGGTCGGTACGCCGGCCTTTTCCAGCGCGCCGTCGAAGGTGATGCCGGAGCCGATCAGGAAGGTGACGAAATCGTCCTGCCACAGGTCGCGGATGTCGGTGACGTCCTCGTCGCGAACGCCGTCGCGAAAGATCGCGTAGCGCGCGCAGTCGGTGCGGATGTCGGCCTGCGGCGCCAGCTTGTGCGGCACCGGATCGCCCGGGTCGGTCACTTCCAGCACCGGGCAGGCGCGCTGGTTGCGCTGGCAATAGAGCATGAACTCGAAGGCATGGGCTTTCGGCAGGATCGCGAGATTGCATTGCACGAAGCCGTGCGCGAGCCCGCGGCTGGTGCCGGTGCGGGTGCCGGCGCGGATTTCGCGGCGGATGCGTTCGCTTTCGAGCAGCGGCGCGGCGGTCATGGTTCGAGCGTCACTTCGTAGATCTGCGCGTGTCCGGTGCGGTCGGAGGTGAAGATGACAGAGCCGCCGTCCGGCGCAAAGCGCGGATGCGGGTGGGTGTGCTGGCGCGCCTCGACCGCGACCGGCCCGTCATTGTAGGGGAAGGGCCCGCCCCAATGCGCGCCTTCCGCGCTTGCCTCGCTGGCGCACAGGAAATCCGCCGGCGCCTGCGGCCCGTCCGCGACCCGGTAGAGGTGCAGGCCGCGATCCGGGAAATTCGTATCGCAGACGAAGCGCATGCCGGCATCGTCCGGCGCCGCATGCCAGGCCGGGAAACGGGTGATCCATTGCACGCTGCCGTCGAGCGCGACCAGGCGCGTGCCGTGCGGCCAGTCGACAAAGGCGACGGCCTTTCGTCCCGGCAGCCAGACCTCGTGCGTGATCCACTGCATCCGGTCCTCGCGCGCATAGAGGCGGCGGTTCTGCTGGCCGCTGCGGTCGGTGATCCAGATTCGGTCGGTCAGCGGACCGGCATAGAGGATGAGATCGTCGTCGTCCGGGCAGAATTGCGGATGGCCGATCATGTCGCGTTCGAGGAAGACGCGGCTGGTCTTTTCCGCGGTGTCGATCATCGTGAAGCGCGAGACCGCTCCGGCCTTCACCGGCACCGCCCACCAGCGCCCGCTGGCCGAGAGGGCGGTCGTACCCATCGCCGCGCCGACCATACCCTTCTCGCGCATCTCCACCGCGCCGAAATCGGCGAGCTGCTCCTCCGCGAACGTGTCGAGGTCGATCCGCCAGGCGCCGGTGCCGGAGACGAAATAGACATGGCGGCCGTCGCGCGAGGGATGGATCGACCATTCCGCGATGTCGGGCCTGTCGGTGGTCTGGATCAGCGCGCCGCTCGCGCGATCCTCGAAGAAAATCTGCGGCGTGCCGGTCCTGTGCGAGATGAAGATCAGCCTTTTTCCCGCGCGGTCGAAGGCCGGCACGAAGAAGAAGGGATGGTGGTGGATGCTCTCATGCGCGGTGATCTGCCGGACCCGCCGCCCGGAAAGCGGGTCGGTGCGCGCAACGCTCTCCGCCGGCCAGATTCGGCCCTTGCTCATTCGCCGGCGGGAAGCTGCTTTTGCGCCGCGCCGGGAACGAGCCGCCCGAAGCTGAAATTCGGCGACAGCCAGTTCAGCAGCAGGAAGAGCGCGGCAATGCCGGTGCCGCAGACCCAGAGCAGCGAGACGGTCGGCGCGACGATCGCGACGATGCCGCAGACCATCAGCAGGATGCGGTCGCCCCAGGCCAGCGGGCGCGTGAAATAGCCGATCATGCCGAACGCCCAGATCGCGGTGGACACCAGCAGTCCGGCGCTGGCGATCGCGATCTGCGGCAGGCTCCCCTGGAACAGCAAGGCGGGGTCGATGACGAAAGCGAAGGGCACGAGGAAGCAGACGAAGCTCATGCGGAAGGCGATCAGGCCCGTCGCCATCGGGCTCGCGCCGGCAAGCCCGGCAGCGGCGTAGGAGGCGAGCGCCACCGGCGGCGTCACCATCGAGAGCACGCAATAATACATGACGAAGAAATGCGCGCCGAGCAGCGGCACGCCGAGATCGCGCAGGGCCGGCACGTAGAGGATCGCGCCGATGATATAGGCGGCGACGGTCGGCAGGCCCATGCCCATGATGATGCAGCCGATCACCACGAAGATCAGCGAGCCGATCAGCGATCCGCCGCCCATGGTCAGCACGCCGGAGGCGAATTTCAGCGCGATATTCGACTGGATCGCGACCGCGATGATGATGCCGATGGCCGCGATCGGCACCGCGATTTCGGCCATCTGCCTGCCGAGGTCGCGGAACATCTCGATAAACTCGCGCGCGCCGACCCAATTTTCCCGCCGCACGAAGGCCACCGGGAAACAGGAAAGCATCGCGTAGGTCGCGGCCATCTGCGCGGAATTGTCCATGAACAGCAGAACGATCAGCAGGACCGGCGGGATCAGCAGATGCAGCCGCGGCAGAATCGGCGGCGTCTTGCCGATTTCTTCGCGCTTGAGCGTGCCCAGTCCGGTCTTGCGCGCATAGAGGTCGGCGCCGAGATAGATCGCGATGTAGAAGGCCAGCGCCGGGATGACGCCGGCGAGCGCGATGGTCTGGTAGGGCACGTTCAGCAATTCGGCCATCACGAAGGCGGCGACGCCCATTACCGGCGGCATGAGCTGGCCGCCGGTCGAGGCGATGGCTTCCGTCGCGCCGGCGCGCTCGGCGCACATGCCGGCGCGGCGCATCAGCGGGATCGAGAACACGCCGGTGGCGGTGACGTTGGCGACGGCGCTGCCGGAAATCGTGCCCATCAGGCTCGAACCGACGATGGCGACCTTGGCGCTGCCGCCGCGGCTGGTGCCCACCATGCGCATGGCGAGATCGATGAAGAGCTGTCCGCCGCCGACCGCGGAATAGACCACGCCGAAGGCGACGAAATAGAAGACGAAGTTGACCGAGGTCTCGGTCGTGACGCCGAGGATGCCGCTCGTCGTCATGGTGAGGATTTCGATGTATTCGCCGAGGCCGAAGCCGCGGAATCCCGCCTTGCCCGGCAGCACATAGCCGAAGGCGCCGTAGAGCAGGAAGGCGACGATCACGCCGAGCAGGATCCAGCCGACCGTGCGCCGCACGGCTTCCAGCAGCAGCAGCACCAGCACGATGCCGAACACGACGTCCCACCAGAAGACCGGATCGACATTGTCGATGCGCGTCTCGAAGCGCGGAATGGCAACCCAGAGATAGGCGGCGACCGCCGCGACGGCGGCGAGGCACAGGAGATCGATGGCGCGTCGCAGATGCGGATGCAGCCGCGGCGCCTCCAGCGGACACCAGAGAAATACCAGAAACAGCACCAGGATCAGGTGCACCGGCCGCTCGAATAGCGGCTGCTGCGGGTGCAGCAGGATCCAGTACTGGAACGCGACGAGGCTCGCCGCGACGATCAGGCGGGGATCGGCAAGGCTCCGCAGCAGGGGCACGGTCGTCAATCCTGTCTCAGGTCGTGAAAGCATACCGGGCCGCCGCGCGGGCGGCCCGGTTTTTCGCGAAGGATCGATCAGGATCCGAATCCGCGCTCCTTGAAGTAACGCGCGGCGCCCGGATGCAGCGGCACGCCGGTATTCGCGAGCTTTCCGGCTTCCTCCGGCTTGAAGCTCGACCAGGCCGGATAGTCCTTGGCCATTTCCGGCATCTTCTCGATCACGGTCTTGGTGATCGCGTAGGCGACGTCGTCCGGTAGGCTCGCATTGGCGATCAGCACGGTGCCGAAATCGCCGCTCTTGGTCGGCCCGCTCTGGCCCTTGAACCATTCCGGGAATTCGGACGGCTTCACGCCGACATCGGCGAGCGCCTTCAGCGCCTTCTCCGACATGTCGAGGAACTTCACGTCGGCGGTGAGCGAGATTTCCGTGATGGTCGGATGACCCTTCAGGATCGTGTCGATCACCATGTCGGCGCGGCCGTCACGCAGGATCGCGGGGATCTGCGCGGTGTCGACCTGGATGATGTCGCCGCCATTGGCCTTGATCTTGGCGCGGTCGAGGCCGTAGGCCGCGAGGATCGCGTCGACCGCCGGCGGGATGTTGGAGCCCTGCGGCTTCATCACGATGCGTACCGGCTTGCCCGACGCCATGATCTTGTCGAAAGTGTCGTTGCCGGTCTTCTGGATGTACTCGTTGCGTACCATCGCGCCGATGAAGACCGGGTTCAGGCCGCCGACCAGCGCGCGGATGTTCTCCGCCTTCTTGTTGTTGTAGAGCGCGTCGCCGCGCGCGGCGAGCAGCGAGGTCTGCACGTTGGAGAGCGCGATCTCCGCCTTGCCGGTATCGACGACGACCGGGTTGGCGACGCCGCCGCCGCGCGGAATGACTTCCAGCGTGCGGCCGGCCAGCACCGGCTTCAGGGTCTTTTCGAGCGTGGATGCGGCGACGTACCAGCCCGAGCCGACCGGCATCGCGCCGATGCGCAGCGTGTCGGCGACGGCAATTCCGGAAACGGTGACGCCGGCAAGCGCGAGGCCGGCAAAGAGATGGCGATGCATGGACATCATGGTCCTCCCGTTCGGTTTATCCGGAACGGCGGCCCGGATGCGGGCCGCCGTTTCGCTTGTGCTTATTCCGCCGCCTGCTTGATCAGCAGGCCGGCATTGTCGAGCGCGCGGCGGATGGTCTCCAGCTCCTCGCCCGTGGGCGGCTTGATCGGCGCGCGGACGCGGTCGGAGCGCAGCCGCCCGGCCAGCATCATCGCCGTCTTCATGCGCGCATGCGCATCGCCCGTCGGCTCGCCGAGACCGTAGACCGCCTCCTTCAGCGGGTTGATCTCGTATTGCAGCTTCATGGCGGTGGCGAGGTCGTTGTTCTTCACGGCCCTGTACAGCGCCGTGATCTTGTCCGGGATGAAGGAGGCGAAGCCGACCAGCGCGCCGTCGACGCCCTGCACCATCGAGGCGAGCAGATATTCGTCGTGGCAGGTGAGCAGCGCCTTGTTCGGCGCGGCCTTGCGCAAGGCCGTGACGTCGCGCGCATATTTGCTCATCTCGCGGGTGCCGATCTTGAAGCATTTCACCCAGGGAAGCTTGGCGAGTTCGAGCAACGTCTCGGTGGAATAGGACGCCCGCGTCCAGGACGGATAGATATGCACGACGAGATCGAGCTTGGTCTTCTCGCCGATCGCCGCGAAATAATCGACCACGTGCTGCGGCTTCATGCCGAAGCGCAGCCACATATGCGGAGGCATGACCAGGGCGCCCGAGGCGCCGGCCTCGACGAAGGCGTGGCCGTGCTCGACCGCCTCGTTGATGCCTTCGCAGCAGATGCCCGAGACGATCGGCACGCGGCCCTTGGCCTGCGAGGCGACGATGCGGGTCGCTTCCGCGCGCTCCTTCAGGCTGAGCGCGAACACCTCGCCGGTATGGCCGTTGGTGACGAGGCCGGTAATGCCGTCATGCGACAGCAGCCAGTCGGTGAAGCCGCGCAGCTCCTTCTCGTCGATCGTGTCGTCTTCGCGATACGGCAGCTGCATCGCGGGCAGGATGCCCTTGTAGTCCCATTGCTTCATCTCTTCCTCCTTGTGAATGCGGGATGCATCGAACTCATGCGGTTGCGCTGATGGTGCCGCTGGCCTGCACGGCGCGCGCGATTTCCCGCGCGGCGGCGCGCACGGGCGCGACGGTCCGGCTCAGGAAGTCGTCGGCGCCGGTGCGCACGACGGGTGCCGCGACGCTCAGTGCGGCGATCGGATAGCCGTCGATATCGAGGACGGGGACGGCGAGGATGCGCAGCCCGTTATTGTAATAGGACTCGCGCAGCAGATAGCCGACGCGGCGCACCTCGCTCATGGTCTGGTCGAGCGCCGCCTGCGAGACCGGCACGGTCGGCATGATCCCGACGCGCGGCACCGCGGCGAGCACGCGCGCGACTTCCTGCTTGGGCAGATGCGCGAGCAGCGCGTGTCCGATGGTGCTGCAGGAGGCGGGAATGGTGGTGCCGATGCGGATTTCGACGCCGAGCCGCGCGAGGCCGGCGCGCACGCGCTCGATATAGAGAATGTCGGCGCCGTCCAGCACGCCGAGACTCGCCGCCTCGTTCAGTTCCCCGACCAGCGAACGCAGGATCGGCCGCACGATCTCGCGCAGATCGGCATGGCCGATGGCGTTCAGCCCCAGGTCGGCCGCCTTCAGCGTCAGGCGGAACAGCTTGGTGTCGGGGACGCGCGCGACATAGCCCAGCATCACCAGCGTGTTCAGCATCCGGAATGTGGTGCCCGGATCGAGCGCGGCGGCGGCCGCGACCTGGCTCAGCGTCATTTCCAGGCGTTCGGCGGTGAAGCTTTCGAGGATGCGAAAGCCCTTGGCGAGCGAGTTGACGAGATTGCGCTGGTCGGCCGCCGGCGCTTCGGCGTCGGCCGCTTCGGGGGCGACTTTCGGCGACCGCGGGGTGCGGGAAGCCTTGCGCATTTCGTCCCTGGTCTTTTCGGATTGCGAAAAGTTTTTCGTTCTTGTGCCGACACCTAGGACGCGACGGGGGCATGAGTCAATCGCGTTCCCGGTTCCGCGCCCGGCCTGTGCGCAGCCGGAACGCCGCGCACCGGCTTCACCGCGGCGCAGACGGCCGCTAACGTCCGCGCATGAGACTTCGCTTCGCCGCGATCGCAGCCCTGCCGGTCGTGCTGTCGCTCCTCTGCGCCGGCGCGGCGCCGGCGCAATGGCGCGGGCATGGCGGGCCGGTGAAGGCGCTGGCGATCGCGCCGGACGGCGAGAGCGTGCTCTCCGGCAGCTTCGACTCCTCGGCGATCCGCTGGTCGCTGTCGCGCCAGGCCGCGCAGCAGGTCCTGCGCTTCCACGAAAGCGCGGTGAATGCGGTCGCGATCCTGAAGGACGGGCGCCCCGTCACCGGCGGCGAAGACGGCCGCGTGGCGATCTGGGTCGCGGGCGAGCCGGTGCCCGCTTCGGTATTGACGGGGCACACGGCCCCGGTGGTCGCGCTCGCGGTGTCGCCGGACGGCGGCACGATCGCATCCGCTTCGTGGGACCGCAGCGTGCGGCTGTGGCCGGTCGCAGGCGGCACGCCGCGCGTGATCGAAGGCCATCAGGACAATGTCAACGGCGTCGCGTTCACGCCGGACGGCGGCGCGCTGGTCACCGCCGGCTACGACGCGACCTTGCGCATCTGGCCGATCAACAATGGCGGCGCTGCGACCGTCGTCACCCTGCCGACGCCGCTGAACGCGATTGCGGTCGCGCCGGACGGCGAGATCGTCGTGGGCGGCGCGGACGGACGGCTGTTCTTTCTTTCTCCGGCCGGCGAGCGGCTTGCCGAGCTGGAAGCCGGGTCATCCCCGATCATCGCGCTCGCCGTCTCTCCCGACGGCAGGCGGCTGGCCGCGGCCGGCATCCGCGGCGCGGTGGCGGTGATCGACCGGCCTTCGCGCGCGCTGGTGCGCACATTGGTCGGCCCCGGCCTGCCGGTCTGGTCGGCGGCCTTCGCGCCCGACAACAAGACGCTGTTCACCGGCGGTTCCGACCGCATGGTGCGCCGCTGGGACGCGGAGAAGGGCGAGCATATCGGCGCTGTGGCGGTGGATTCCGGCGAGTCGCCGCTCGCCGCCTTCGCCGGCGATCCGGGCGCGGAAGTCTACAAGGCCTGCATCGCCTGCCACACGCTGGGTCCCGACGAGGGCAACCGCGCCGGCCCGACGCTGGCGGGAATTTTCGGGCGCCGGATCGCGACCCTGCCCGGCTACAATTTCTCCGCCGCGCTGAAGAAGCTCGACATCGTCTGGACGCCGGAGACGCTCGCGCGGCTGTTCGAGGTGGGTCCGGCGACCTACACGCCCGGCACCAAGATGCCGGAACAGACCATCGGCTCCGCGCAGGACCGCGAGGCGCTGGTGCGCTTCCTGGAAAAGGCGACGAAGGTCAAATAGGCGTCCCGCGTGCGGGCCAATTGCCGCTCGTCCTGCAGCCAGAGACCTTCCTGCCATGTTGTGCAATAGTAACATTTATGTTACTAAGCACCATGCTGGAAATCCGCTACTATGTTGCGACGGACGGTCATCAGCCCTTCGCGGAATGGTTCGCCAAGCTGGACCCAGAAACGCGCGCCAAGGTTACGCGCGCCATCGCGCGAATGGAGCAGGGCAATCTTTCGAATGTGAAGACGGTCGGAGCGGGTGTGCTCGAATACCGGATCGACGCCGGACCGGGATATCGGCTGTATTCGGGCGCAGCGGAGACGCGCTGATCATTCTGCTGACGGGTGGAACAAAGCGACGTCAGCAGCACGATATCGATGCCGCTCATGCCTATTGGCGCGACTACAAGCTGCGGGCGCCGCGTGGGCGGCCTTAATGGGAGACGCAGGATGAGGAAATCCAAGAGCTTCAGCGCGCTGGTGCAAGATCAGGTGAAGAACGACAAGAAGTTCGCGGAATCGCTTCTGCGCGAGGGCATCGATGCGATGCTGAGCGGAGATGTCGAAGTCGGCAAGACTCTGCTTCGCGATTATATCAAGGCGACAATCGGGTTCGAAAAACTCGGGAAGGCAATGGGCACGCCGGCAAAGAGCCTCATTCGCATGTTCGGGCCGCGTGGCAATCCGCAGGCGAAAAATCTGTTCGGCGTGCTCGGATATCTTCAGAGACGGGCAGGACTTCGCTTGTACGTCACGAAATCGCGGCGTCGCGCTACCCCTTCTCCCCGCGCTCGTATTGCCGCATGAGTTCCTCGCGCTCGCGCAGGTAATCCTCGGTCGTGCGCGGGTTGGGTCGCGGCGCGCCGTAAGGGTCGAAATCCTCGGCGGTGACGGCGGCGACGCGGCAATCGTCGCACATCTTGATGAGGTCGAGCCGCTTCGCCGAATTCTTGAACATCCAGTGCTTGCCCTCGAGCTTCGCCGCCACACGCTCGATGGTGCTCTTCACGCCGAACGGCTTGCCGCACGCGATGCAGGGGAACGGCTCCTCCTGCTTGACGATGCGGGCGGCCGCGGTCGCGGCGCGGAAATCGATCTGCGGGGTCAGCGCGATCACCTTTTCCGGGCAGGTCGCCTTGCACAGTCCGCATTGCACGCAGGCATCCTCCGCGAAACGCAGCATCGGACGCTCGGGATTGTCGAGCAGCGCGCCGGTCGGGCAGGCGGAGACGCAGGACATGCACAGCGTGCAGCCCTCGACATGGACCGCGATGCTGCCGAACGGGGCGCCCTCGGGCAGCGCGATCACGTCGACCGGTGCGGGCGCGGCGCGATGCAGTTCGCGCAAGGCGAGCCGCATCACCTCGCGCTTCGGGCCGACCGGTATGAAGCCCGCAGGGGTGGCGACCGGTGCCGCGGCATCGATCCCGGCCAGCGCGGAGCCCAGCATATCGGGATCGTCGGTCTCGATCGTCGCCACGCGCCCGCTGCCGAAGCCGAGGCCGGCCAGGATCGGCTCGGCCAGCACCAGCGTCTTTCCGAGGCCGCTCACGTCATGGCGTGGCTTGGCGCGCAGCAGCATGCGGATAGCGACGGCGCCATAGGCGAACGCCGCGGCGATCGCTTCCAGTCCGACCTGCGTCACCTCGTTGACCGCGAAGGGCAGCACGTTGGCGGGTAATCCGTCGCCGTAACGCGCCAGCGCCTCGATCAGCGGGTCGCCGTGATCGCGGTCGTGGACCAGCAGCACCGGCCGGGCGCCGCCGGCTTCGCGATAGGCGGTGAACAGGGTGCGCAGCTTGCGCAGCAACGTATCCGCCGGCGGCAGCGTATAGGCGGCCGCACCCGTCGGGCAGGCGGCGGCGCATTGCCCGCAGCCGGCGCAGATGCCGGGGTCGATGGTGACATGCGTGGCATTGTCTTCCGCCGCGATGGCGCCGGCCGGGCACAGATCGAGACAGCGGCGGCAGCCGACGATGCGCGAACGCCGGTGAGCGCAGAGGTCGGCGTCGAAGGCGATGAAGCGCGGCTTGTCGAAGCTGCCGACGAGGTCGCGCGCGCGCCATACCGCCCGCAGCAGGCCGGCCGCATCCGCCGGGTCGGCGCGCAGATAGCCCTCGCGCAGGTCGGCGGCGGGAAACAGCGGCGCCGTCCCCGACAGATCGAGGATGATGTCGCAGCGCGAGGTCGCGGCGTCGCGCGCGGGTCCGAAGCGAAGGCTGCCGCGCGAAGAAGGCAGCGGCGGCGCGTAGTCGTCGACCGAAATCTCGAACGCGCCGAAATGGCCGCGCGCGTTGCGGATCGTGCCCTTGACCACGGGAAAGTCGGTAACGCGCGGCGGCGCGATGTCGCGCGGCTGCGCGATCATCACCGTGACGTCGAGATGATCCTTCAGCATCTCGCCGGCCTCGATCGCGCGTTCGTCGCGCCCGTAGATCAGCACGACGCCTTCGCTCGACAGCCCGTAGAACGGCACCTCCGGCGTGTCTTCGGCGGCCACGGCGAGCAGCGCCGCCATTTTCGGTCCGGCCTTAGCCGCCTGCGACGACCAGCCGGCATTCTCGCGGATATTCGCGAAGGTGAGGGTGCCGGATTCCAGTTCCTCGGCGGCTTCGGAGAAAAGCGGCGCTTCCTGCGTGCAGCCGACGACCAGATCCTCGCCGCCGGCCACGAAGCTGCGGAAACGGTCGAGTTCGCTGCGGCACAGATGCCGCGCGGTCTCCACGCTGGCGCCGCGACAGCCGCGCGCGACCGAAGCCGCGTCGAGCGGCATCGTGTCCTCGCACGAGCAGATCACGATTTTGCGTGCGCCTTCGGTCATTTCCTCTCCGGCGGTCGCGATGGCGGATCGTGTCGACCGCTGCCGGGCCGTCTGGCCCGGTTCCGCGCGACACGACCCGGACTCGCCACGACCGGACGCAGGTTATAATTATACCAATCGGAATGTACCAGATGGAGCGGCCATGCCGTTGGATATGCGCCGCAAGGCGCGCCAGCCCTATGCCCCGGCAATCGAACTGCCGCCGGTCTATCGCCTGACCACCTTGCGCGAAGTCGGCGACGCCTTCGCGCATGCCCGGCGCGTCGCGGCGGAAGAGGGCGCGGGCACGCTGGTCTTTGTCGGACGGCTCGACCTTGCGGAATTCGCCGTGGTGATGGAACCGGACGAGCCGCTGCGGCTTGCGCGCCGCGCCTTCTATGCGGGCTGCGTCGCGCTGGCGGACGCCATCGCATCCGCCGCGCCGCCGGAAAAGCCGATGCTGCTGGAATGGCCGGGCGCGGTGGTGGTGGACAAGGCGCTGGTCGGGGGCGCGCAGCTTGGCTGGCCGGACGGCGCGCGCGAGGACGAGCGGCCCGACTGGCTGGTCTTCGGCGCCATGATCCGCATGCTGTCGATGAGCGACGCGGAACCCGGTTTGCATCCCCTGTCCTCGGCGCTGGAGGACGAGGGCTTTGACGGGGTCGGCGCCGAAAACCTGCTGGAGAGTTTCGCGCGCCACCTGATGCTGGTCACCGACACCTGGCAGGAGCGCGGTTTCGGCGCGGTCGCCCGCGAATATCTGTCGCGGCTCGCGCCGCAAAGCGGGGTACGGCACGAGATCGACGATAACGGCGACCTGCTGCTCCGCCGCACCGGCAAGGCCGAGGTCGAGCGCCGGGCGCTGCTGCCGGCGTTGCGCGCGCCGTCCTGGCTCGATCCGAAAACGGGAGTGCCGAGGGCGTGAAACTGCTGCGCACCATCCGTCTCGATGCCTCCGACACGTTCGTGTTCGAGGCCGCCGCCGAACCCGGCGAATGGGCGGTTTCCGGCGCGTTCGCCTTCCTCGACCGCGATCCGCACCATCTCGAAGGCAAGGCGCGCTCGGCCTTCCGCGCCGGGCTTCTGGGGGTGGGTTCGCTCGGCTGGTCGACGCTCGCGCAGGTCGTGGAGGCGAGCGAGGAGGATCGCGCCGCCGCGGTCGAGGCGCTGGCGGCGCAGCTCGTGGCGCGGTTCGGCGCGCCGGATTTGCCCGCGGCGCGCGCCGCCGCGGAGGAGGAATTCGCCTTCGTCGCCTCGCTCTGCCACCACGCGCCCGATACCCTGATCGCGGTGCATCGCACGCTCGACGACGGCGAGATCCGCGAGGCCTTCCGCACGCTGCGTCCGAAGGACGGCCCGAAGCCGCTGCGCGCCTTCGCCTTCCTGGAAGCCGAGGACGACGAGGCGCCGGCCGAGGACGTCAGTCTTGCCGCGCTCGCGCAGGGAGCAAAGCGGTGAAGGATTTCTGGCTCGCCTGCGGTCATCATCTGCTCGACCGCGAAGAGGGCGGCGGCCTGCTGCCGACCGACGAGTTTCTCAAGGTCTATCTGGCGCGGCCGGAACTGGTCCCGCCGCCCGAGGCCTGCGCGGCCGAAAGGGCCTTGCATGCGGCCCTGCTGGCGGCGCCGCGCCGGGCGGTGCGCGAGCCGGAAGTGGCGGCGATCGCCGATGCCGATGCGCGCGAAAACTGGACGCTGGCGCTCGCCTTTCGCGATCATCTGCTGCGGCACCGCACGCTGGAAGCCGCCTATCTCGATCTGGTCCGCCGCGGGGTCGGGCGGATTCCGCCGCTATTCGTGAACCAACTCGCGCATGTGATCCTGCGCAATGCGCTGGACGGCTGCGAAGACCCGTTCGTGCTGCGCGCCGCCGAGTTGTTCTTCCGTCCGCAGCGGCTGACGCTGCATGAGGGCTCGCTGATCGCCGCCGACGAGGAAACGATCGGCGGCGCCGGCAGCACGCCGGCTTCTCCGCTGGTGTCCATGCTCGGCATTCCCGCGCAGGCCGATATCGACGTGATGGGCGAGGACAACGCGCATCTCTACTGGGAGCACAGCGACCTGTTCCACAGCGCCATCGACCTCACCGCCGGCCGCCGCGGACTGGCGGCGCTGGCGCAGGCGATCGAGCGCTGGGTGGCGCATCTGCTTGGAATCTCGGTCTCGGTCGAGGCGCTGAGCGAAATGCGCGACGTGAACCTGGTCTGGTATGTCGGGCTCGATTCGCAGGCGACGCGCATCGGCGACGCGCTGTGGAAGGGCGAGGCGCTCGACGACGCGGCGCAGGCCAGCGTGGTCGGCCTGTTCCGCCTCACTTTCGACGATCCGCAGGTTACCATCGACAAGGTCGGCCGCGAGCCGGTCTATCTCATCCTGGCGATGAATCCGGACAAGGTCATCCGCATGAAGCCGCAGAACCTGCTCACCGGTCTTCCGGTCCGGCACCTGGAGGCGGTGTCGTGACCGCTTTGGTCGAAATTCCGGTCGGTGTCGTGGTCGCGCGCCGCAAGGCGGCGAGCCCGTGGATCGCGCATACCTGGCAGCCAATCTCGATCCTGCTCGGGCAGCCGGCGACCGCGCCCTGGACGCTGTTGTCGGACGACGGCGCCACGGCGACCTTCTATGCGGGTGCGGCAACGCTCGCGCTGCATGCCTCCGACACCGGCAATTACCGCGACAATCTCGCCGGCGACGGCGCGCTGTGGGTGGTGCTGGAACCGACCGGCGGCGAGCCGCCCTATCGCGTGGTGCGCGTCACCGCCGATCCGAGCGAGGGCGAGGCGAATACCGAAGCCGGGCAGAACATCGTCGACACCGTTCCGCTGCCGGCGCCGCTGCGCGACATGCTGCAGGCCTTCGTCGCCGAACACCATGTCGAGCAGGCCTTCTACAAGCGCCAGCGCAAGCGCGCCGATACGGAAGCGCTGGCGCGGCGCGAGCCGGCAACGGATCCGCGCGGAGATTCGGAACGATGAGCGAATCCGATCCCTTCCTGTCGCGCTGGTCGCGCCGCAAGCGG
>JBFWWQ010000027.1:0-19968 GCA_050246095.1 Pseudorhodoplanes sp. | reverse complement strand
GTGCGCCTGCTCGAGACAGAAAAGCAACGCGAGTTGATAGGGATTTTCAGGCCTGACATATCGCGCGGTCAGTGCCTGCTTACGGATAACCGCCGAAACGATGGTCATGGGAGTCTTAGCGATGATCGTGCTCAATTCATCCATAAATCTCGTTCGCAAGTTGTCAAACTGCAGGAAGGAGAATGGATATCTTCTCCTTACGATGTCATGTTCGTGCAAGACCACAAGGTCGTGTCCGAACCACCTGAACTTGAATTCCTGCAAAAGTGGCACGGCTATGGTGGCATAGTCGCGCTTGTTGAAAATGCAAAAGGCTAAAGAAAAAATTGGATATTGCGGGTCGATTGACGAAAGGCTGTGATCGCCGCTCTCGTCAACGTAAATGATGTAATCGCTGTATTGCATGGCGACCTATTTCGTCTCGAACGCCGCCGGGATGTGACGCGGCCAGCGCCGCGGCGCCACCAGCATGACGTCGAAACGCATGTCGCGGGACGCATCCTGCGGGTTCGCCGCGAGCCAGGATGCGGCGGCCGCGGCGATGCGGCGCTTCTGGCGGCCGCCGACCGACCAGGCCGCGTCGTCGAACGAAGCGCGCGCCTTCACCTCCACGAAAATCAGGAGATTGCCGCGCCGCGCGACCAGATCGATCTCGCCGGCGGGGCTGCGCCAGCGGCGGGCCAGCACGCGGTACCCCTTTGCCATCAGCGCGGCGGCGGCGCGGCTCTCCGCCGACAGCCCGAGCCGGAAGGCGGCCTGCCGCGCCGGGTCGGCGTCGGGCGGCAAATCCGGCCCGCGTCCGCTAGCGCGGGCCATCGCCGCGATCCACGATCGCCAGTGCGCGCGCATAGACGTCGCGCCGCGACCGTCCGGTGGCGAGCGCGATTTCGGCCACCGCATCCTTCACCGAGACGCGCGCGAAGGCCTGCCGCAACAAATCGTCGATCTCCGGATCGCCGGCAACGCCGGGCGCCGCAGGCGCGACGACCAGCACGAATTCGCCGCGCGTCTCCAGGCTTTCGCCGCGCCCGGCCAGCGCGTCCAGGGTGCCGGTCGCGACTTCCTCGTGCAGCTTGGTCAGTTCGCGGCAGATCGCGGCCGGCCGTGCGCCGAGCCCCTCCGCAAGGTCGCGCAAGGCGTCGGCGACGCGCACTCCGCTCTCGAACAGGATCAGGGTCGCCGGGATGGCGGCGAGTTCGGCAATGCGCGCGCGCCGCTGCGCGGCCTTGGCGGGCAGGAAGCCTTCGAACAGGAAGCGGTCGCTCGGCAATCCGGAGACGGTCAGCGCCGCCAGCACCGACGAGGCGCCGGGTATGGCGGTGACCGTGTGGCCCGCCTCGCGCGCGGCGCGCGCCAGCTTGAAGCCGGGATCGGAGATGAGCGGCGTGCCGGCATCGGAAATCAGCGCCACCGCCTCGCCCGCGCCCAGCCTCTGCAGAATCTTCGGCCGCGCGGTCTCCGCATTGTGGTCGTGATAGGGGATCAGCGAAGTGCCGATGCCGTAATGCTCCAGCAGCTTGCGGCTGACGCGCGTGTCTTCGCAGGCGACGACGTCGGCGGCGGCCAGCGTCTCCAGCGCGCGCAAGGTGATGTCGCGCAGGTTCCCGATTGGCGTCGCGACGAGATAGAGCCCGCCGGCAAGCGGGAGCGCCGACACGCTTTGCCCGGCCAGAATGTAGGTCCTGGCAGCCTTCCCGCGCGTCATGCATAAACCGAAATTGCGAGGTTTCTGGCTTGGTTAACCATTCGCCGACAATATGGCAGATTGCAATCGAGGACGTCTTCGCCCGGCCCTCGCGTGGCGTTTCTGAGGAAGTTTAGGCCCTTGTCCCGCCGAACCACCTTGCCCCATCTGGCGCGCCGTCCCGTCCTGGTCGGCGGGCTTTCGGCCGTGCTGGCCGGCCTGCTTTCGGCCTGCGCGGGCGATCCGCAACTCTCGGGTTCGCCGCCGCCGTCTCCGCAGCCGAATGTGCCCGGCGGTCCGGGCCAGGCCAAGGTCGCGCTGCTGCTGCCGCTTTCGGCCAGCGGCAATGCCGGCCTGGCCGCACAGTCGATGAAGAATGCCGCGGAACTCGCGCTCGCCGAGTTCTCAAATCCCAGCATCCAGCTGTTGGTCAAGGACGACGGCGGCACCGGTCCGGGCGCGCAGGCCGCCGCGCAGCAGGCGACCGAGGAGGGTGCGGAAATCATCCTCGGTCCCCTTTTCGCGCAGGCGGTGCAGGGCGCCGGGCAGGTCGCGCGCGCGCGCGGCATTCCGGTGATTGCCTTCTCCACCGATTCCAGCGTCGCGGCGCGCGGCGTCTATCTGCTCAGCTTCCTGCCGGAATCCGATGTCGAGCGCATCGTCTCCTATTCGGTCTCGACGGGTAAGAAATCCTTCGCGGCGCTGCTGCCGGACAATGCCTATGGCTCGGTGGTGGAAGCCGCGTTCAAGGAATCCATCGCGCGCCGGGGCGGACGGCTGGTCGCGCTCGAACGCTATTCCATCGACCGCAACACCATCCAGGAATCGGCGAAGATCGTCGCGCAGGCGGCGCGGGGCGCCGACGCCATCTTCATTCCCGACGGCGCCGATGCCGTGCCGCTGGTGGCGCAGACGCTGATCTCGAACGGCGTCAATCCCAAGCGCATCCAGTTTCTCGGCACCGGACTGTGGGACGATCCGCGCATCTTCCAGGATTCCACGCTGGCCGGCGGCTGGTATGCCGCGCCCGATTCCAGCGGCTTCCAGAGCTTCGCGGCGCGCTACAAGCAGCGCTACGGCCAGGAGCCGGTGCGCACCGCGACGCTGTCCTACGATGCCACGGCGCTCGTTGCGGCGCTGGTGAAGACGCATGCGGGGCAGCGCATCACCGACGACATGCTGACCAATGCATCCGGCTTTGCCGGTCTCGACGGCGTGTTCCGTTTCCGCTCCGACCGCACCAGCGAGCGCGGACTGGCGGTGCTGCGCGTGACGCCGACGGGCGGCCAGGTGGTCTCGCCCGCCCCGAAATCGTTCGGCGGCTCCGGCACGTAATCCGCCCAGCCGGCGAGCCTATGCCGCGAGATCGGCGACCACGGCGTCGAGCACGGCGAAGTAGTTCTGCCGCACGCGCAGCCGCCCCTGCGCGGTAACCTCCACCGCGCCGTCGGCCTTCAGCATCGCGATGCGCTTCTCGTCGAGCCGCCGGCCGGCCAAGGCGGCATAGCGCGCGGGATCGATGCCCTCGCTCAGCCGTAGACCCATCAGCAGATATTCGTCGGCGCGTTCCTCGCGCGTCAGCGCCTCGTCGACGGTCAGGCCGTGGCCGAGCGCCTCCACCCGCATCAGCCAGGCCTCCGGCTTCTTCTCCGTCGCGGTGGCGAAGCGCCGCTCGCCGATGTCGAGCCGGCCATGCGCGCCGGGACCGATGCCGGCATATTCCTCGCCGCGCCAATAGACCAGGTTGTGCCGGCATTCCGCGCCCGGCCGCGCGTGATTGGAAATCTCGTAGGCCGGCAGCCCGGCTTTCGTGCAGGTCTCGATCGTCGCGTCGTAGAGCGCGCGGCCGAGATCGTCGTCGGGCGTCTTCAGCTTGCCGGCCTGGTGTAGCGCAAAGAACGGCGTCTCCGGTTCGATGGTGAGCTGGTAGAGCGACAGGTGCTCGGCGGCTTCCCCGATGGCGCGACGGAGTTCGGCGGACCAGGCTTCCGGCGTCTGGCCGGGGCGCGCATAGATGAGATCGAAGGAATAGCGGTCGAACGCCGCGCGCGCGACCGCGATGGCGTCGAGCGCCTCCTGCGCGCTGTGCAGCCGGCCGAGTTCGCGCAAGGTCGCGTCGTCGAGCGCCTGCACGCCGAGCGAGACGCGGTTCACCCCGGCCGTGCGGTAGCCGCGGAAGCGCTCCGCTTCCACGCTCGAGGGATTGGCTTCGAGCGTGACCTCGGCATCGGGCGCGACCGTCCAGTGCCGGCCGAGTGCGTCGAGGATCGCCCCGACGGTCGCAGGCTGCATCAGCGACGGCGTTCCGCCGCCGAAGAAGACCGAGGACACCGTGCGGCCCGGAATGCGTGCGGCGGTGGCCGCGATCTCGGCCGCAAAGGCGCGCGCGAACCGCGCTTCGTCGATCGCGGCATGCCGTACATGGCTGTTGAAATCGCAATAGGGGCATTTCGACAGGCAGAACGGCCAGTGGATATAGACGCCGAAACCTTTGCACTCAGCGGACAAGGCATGCCTCCGCGAGCTTGAGGAAGGCGCGCGCGCGGTGCGACAGCCCTTTTCCGCGCGGGGCGCGGTCAGCAAAAGCGGGAACCGGTTTTGCGTCCGACCGCGCCCCTGCTTCTTCACTTGGCGCGCCATCCGGGCGGCTGACCGCTCCCCACTCAGCCTGATGGCGCGCTGGCAGGCCGTGCTTCTCGTCCGCCGGCATTTCCCCGAACGTGCGCGTATGGCCGTTCGGCAGGAACATCGGATCGTAGCCGAAGCCCTGGCTGCCGCGCGGCGGCCAGACCAGCGTGCCGTCGACGCGCGCCTCGAATTCCTCCAGATGCCCGTCCGGCCAGGCGACACACAGGGCCGAGACGAAATGCGCGCGCCGCGCCTCCGGCGTCGTGGCGCCGCGCTCCTGCAACAAAGTTTCGATCCGCGCCATCGCGCCGGCAAAGTCCTTGTCCGGTCCGGCCCAGCGCGCCGAGTGAATCCCGGGCTCGCCGCCGAGCGCCTCCACCGCAAGCCCGGAATCGTCGGAGAAAGCCGGCTGATTCGCAATCGCCGCGGCGGCCTGCGCCTTGATGCGGGCGTTGGCTGAGAAGCTCGTGCCGGTTTCTTCCGGCTCCGGCAATCCGAGCTCGCCCGCCGATATGGCCGCGATCCCGTACGGCGCGAGCAGGTCGCGCATCTCCTTCAGCTTGCCGGCATTGTGCGTGGCAACGACCAGCGTGCCGGCGATGGGGCGGTGCGCTTGCTTCATCAAGCTATGCCACCGCCATCTTCTGCAGGTCGACCAGCTTGCCGACGCCCCTGCGGGCGAGGCCGAGCAGCGCCAGCAACTGATC
Organism: Pseudorhodoplanes sp.; assembly: GCA_050246095.1. Lineage (GTDB taxonomy): Bacteria > Pseudomonadota > Alphaproteobacteria > Rhizobiales > Xanthobacteraceae > Pseudorhodoplanes. Next base: position 14,949 of record JBFWWQ010000027.1, on the reverse strand, counting down.
CTCGCTGAACGCGACCTTCTCGGCCGTGGCCTGGATTTCGATGATGTTGCCGGCGCCGGTCAGGACGAAATTGGCGTCGGTCTCCGCTTCCGAATCCTCCGCATAGTCGAGGTCGAGCACGGCGGTGCCGTTGAACACGCCGCAGGAGACGGCCGCGACGTGATCGCGGATCACGCCGTCCTTCACCATGTCGCGCGAGCGCATCCAGCGCAGGCAATCGTGCAGCGCGACCCACGCGCCGGTGATCGAGGCCGTGCGCGTTCCGCCATCGGCCTGGATCACGTCGCAGTCGACGGTGATCTGCCGCTCGCCCAGCGCCGCGAGATCGACCACGGTGCGCAGCGAACGGCCGATCAGCCGCTGGATTTCCACCGTGCGTCCGGACTGCTTGCCGGCGGAAGCTTCGCGCCGGGTGCGTTCGCTGGTCGCCCGCGGCAGCATGCCGTATTCGGCGGTCACCCAGCCGCGGCCCTGGCCCTTCAGCCAGGGCGGCAGACGCTCCTCCAGCGTGGCGGTGACCAGTACATGGGTGTCGCCGAATTTCACGAAACAGGAACCCTCGGCGTATTTCACCACCGCCCGTTCCAGGGAAACGGCACGCAATTCTTCCGGTTGCCGGCGGCTCGGCCGCATCGGTTCACTCCGTGTTTTCGCAATGTTTGCGCCCGCTTTTAGGTGCGGTTGCGGACAGTCACAAGCCCGCCCTTGCGCGATCCGGCTCGAATGGACAATTGTTGAGCGTTTCGAAAGGAGTATCGCCGTGTCCCAGGACGTGCCCATCGGCACCTCGCAGATCGGGCTCGCTCAGTTGAGCGAGCGCTCACGGGAAATCTTCCGCCAAGTCGTCGAGAGCTATCTTGCGACCGGCGAGCCGGTCGGCTCGCGCAACATTTCGCGCCTGCTGCATGTCTCGCTGTCGCCGGCCTCGGTGCGCAACGTGATGTCCGATCTGGAAACGCTGGGACTGATCTATGCGCCGCACACGTCGGCGGGGCGTCTGCCGACCGAGCTCGGGCTGCGCTTCTTCGTCGACGCGCTGATGGAACTCGGCAATCTCAACGAACGCGACCGCTCCGCCATCGAGGCGCAGGTGGCCGCGCGCGGGGATTCGGTCGAAGGCGTGCTGACGCAGGCGTCGGGCCTGCTTTCCGGCCTCACCCGTGCCGCCGGCGTCGTGCTCACGGCCAAGAACAATGTCCGGCTCAAGCACATCGAATTCGTCCGCCTCGAAATCGAGCGCGCGCTGGTGGTGCTGGTGTCGGAGGACGGGCAGGTCGAGAACCGCATTCTCTCGATCCCCGCCGGGCTGCCGACCTCGGCGCTGACCGAGGCCACGAATTTTCTCAACGCGCGGATCCGCGGCCGCACGATCGCGGAAGCGCGCGTCGAGCTGCAGCAGACGCTGGATGCGGGCCGCGCCGAACTCGATCAGCTCACGCAGAAGATCGTGTCCGCCGGGCTGGCGAGCTGGTCGGGGGGCGACGACGACCGCAAGCTGATCGTGCGCGGTCAGGCGCACCTGCTCGAGGACCTGAAGGCCCTCGAAGACCTCGACCGCGTGCGGCTCCTGTTCGATGATCTGGAGACGCGCCGCGAGGTGATCGACCTTCTCGGCCGCGCGGAGCAGGCGGACGGCGTGCGCATCTTCATCGGCTCGGAGAACAAGCTGTTCTCGCTCTCCGGTTCCTCCACCATCATCGCGCCCTATCGCGACGGCCAGGGCCGCATTGTCGGGGTGATCGGCGTGATCGGGCCGACCCGCCTGAACTACGCGCGCGTCATCCCGATGGTCGACTATACCGCCCGGATGGTCAGCCGGGTCCTCACCGGCTGATGCGGCGCGCTTGATTTTTCGGCCCAAAGTTCCGATATGCGGGGCGACTTTGCCCGAATTCGATGTGGAATTGGACGATGAACGAAACGCGCGAGACTGAGCCCGCGACCGCGCCCGACGCCGTCGACCCGGCGAGCGCGCCGGAGGCCAACGATCCCCTGGCGAGCGCGCAGGCGGAGGCCGCCGGTTTCAAGGACAAGCTGCTGCGCACGCTGGCGGAGATGGAAAACCTGCGCAAGCGTACCGAGCGCGAGGTCGCCGACGCCCGCCAGTACGGCATCGCGGCATTTGCGCGCGACATCCTCGGTGTCGCCGACAATTTTCGTCGCGCGCTGGACGCCGCCGGACCGGAACTGCGTGCCGGCGCCGACCAGGCCGTGAAATCGCTGATCGAGGGCGTCGACCTGACCGAACGCGAACTGCAAAAGACGCTCGACAAGAACGGGGTCAAGAAGATCGAGCCGCTGGGCGAGAAGTTCAATCCCAACTTCCACCAGGCGATGTACGAGGTGCCGGACCCGAACGTGCCGGCGGGCCATGTCGCGCAGGTCGTGCAGGCCGGCTACACCATCGGCGACCGCGTGCTGCGGCCGGCGATGGTCGGCATCTCCAAGGGTGCGGCCAAGACCGCGCCCGTCGACGCACCGGTCAACGACAACTAGCTCCGGTCCCGCATCACCGCGGCTCGATCCCGTCGCGCACGGCGCGGAAACGGGCGAAGGATTCCTGCCATTTGTTCTTCGGCGCGATGCCGACCATGCGCAGGATGGCCCCGCCGCTGAAGCGCACCCACTGCACCAGCGTCACGTCGGTGCCGGTGCGCGCTTCCTTGCCTTCCAGGCGGATTTCATAGCCGGGCGCGTTGCCGATCCGCTGCGGTTCCGCAAAGGTGACGCGCAATTCGCTATAGCCGTTGAGGTTGCTCAAGAGCTGCCGCGCAAAACGGTCGCGCTCCTCCGCCGGCACCTGCGGGCTCGGGCCGATGGACACGAACAGATAGGCGTTCTTGTCCGGCTCCGCCCCGATCTTGTCCTCGTCGGTCAGCACCACCGCGCGGCCCGGGGTCACCGCGCGGGCGAAGCGGAAACTGGCGAGATCGCCGATGCGAAACGGAAGCTGCGACAGCGTCTCGTCGTTCGGGATGTCCTCGCGCAGCGACAGCGAGGCCAGCGACTTGCGGATCGTCTCCTCGGGATAGGCGGATTGCGCCTCCACCGGGACCTGCACGGTCACCACATAGGCGCGGCTGATATCGACATGGCGGTCGGAGACGGTGTTGCGCGTGACCAGCAGCCATTTGCGGAATTTCTCGCCCTCGCTCTCCTGGTCGGCGACGATCAGGGTCGCCGCGCCGTGCTGCGTCAGCAGCACCTCCTGGCGGAAGGCGGAGACCCCGGGCGCCGATTTCGCGGTCGTGGTCATGCCCTTGACGAATTCGTCATAGGCCCCGCCCGGCAATTCGCTGAACAGGATCGAGACCTTGCGGTCGGGATCGCTGAAACCGGGGAAGGTGCGGCTGAGGCTCAGGCCTTGCGGGGGTACGAGGCCAATATGCGAGCCGGGCGGAAACACCGGCTCCGCCGCCCATGCGGGCGCGGCGGCCAGTCCCGCGATCCATGCCAAACCGAGAAAAGCCCGTCGAAGCAAGGCGATCTCCCATTCAGGGCCGGGCCGGCGGGGTGCCGGCCGGGTTCGAGGGGGCTGAGTTGAAGCCCCGGCGGCGCCGCGTCAAGTTTGCGCATGCCGCACGTCGCCTCGGGGGCGCGGTGACCGGGTGCGGCGAACGCTTTTTCGGGCCCGGTCCGGGGGCGGAAGTGCTTGCGGCTCAAGGGGCGCCTCCTATATGAGCCAAGGCGTCGCAGGGGCCTGCGGCGCGATATTCCAGAGGGGGTCGGAAGAGGCCGCATGCGGTTGCCGCCGCGCGGTCGCTCTGTCCGGGTGCCGGCAAGGGCCTGGCCGATCTGCCTGAAAGAGAGGATTGAAACATGGCTAAGGTCATCGGTATCGACCTCGGCACCACCAATTCGTGCGTCGCCGTGATGGAAGGCAAGACGCCGAAGGTGATCGAGAATGCGGAGGGGGCGCGGACGACGCCCTCGATCGTCGCCTTCACGGATGACGGGGAGCGCCTCGTCGGCCAGCCGGCCAAGCGGCAGGCGGTCACCAATCCGGAGAAGACCATTTTCGCGGTCAAGCGTCTGATCGGACGGCGCTACGACGACCCGATGGTCGAGAAGGACAAGAAACTCGTCCCCTACAAGATCGTCAAAGCCGGCAACGGCGACGCCTGGGTCGAGGCGGACGGCAAGACCTATTCGCCGTCGCAGATTTCGGCGTTCATCCTGCAGAAGATGAAGGAGACGGCGGAGGCGCATCTCGGCCAGAAGGTCGAGCAGGCGGTCATCACCGTTCCCGCCTATTTCAACGACGCCCAGCGCCAGGCCACCAAGGATGCCGGCAAGATCGCCGGCCTCGAAGTGCTGCGCATCATCAACGAGCCGACCGCGGCGGCGCTCGCCTACGGGCTCGACAAGTCGAAGCAGGGCACCATCGCGGTCTACGACCTCGGCGGCGGCACCTTCGACATCTCGATCCTGGAGATCGGCGACGGCGTGTTCGAGGTGAAGTCGACGAACGGCGACACGTTCCTCGGCGGCGAGGACTTCGACATGCGCCTCGTCAACTATCTCGCCGACGAGTTCCAGAAGGAGCAGGGCATCGACCTGCGCCGCGACAAGCTCGCGCTGCAGCGGCTGAAGGAAGCCGCCGAGAAGGCGAAGATCGAACTCTCCTCCACGACCCAGACCGAGGTGAACCTGCCGTTCATCACGGCGGACGCCTCCGGTCCGAAGCATCTGACCATGAAGCTCACCCGCGCCAAATTCGAGGCGCTGGTCGACGACCTGATCCAGAAGACCGTCGAGCCCTGCCGGCTCGCGCTCAAGGATGCCGGGTTGTCGGCGGGCGAGATCAACGAAGTCGTCCTGGTCGGCGGCATGACCCGCATGCCGAAGGTGCAGGAAGTCGTGAAGCAGTTCTTCGGCAAGGAGCCGCACAAGGGCGTCAATCCGGACGAGGTGGTCGCGATCGGCGCGGCGATCCAGGCCGGCGTGCTGCAGGGCGACGTCAAGGACGTGCTGCTGCTCGACGTGACCCCGCTCTCGCTCGGCATCGAGACGCTGGGCGGCGTGTTCACGCGCCTGATCGACCGCAACACCACGATCCCGACCAAGAAGAGCCAGGTCTTCTCCACGGCCGATGACAACCAGAACGCCGTGACGATCCGGGTCTTCCAGGGCGAACGCGAAATGGCGGCCGACAACAAGATGCTCGGCCAGTTCGATCTCGTCGGCATACCGCCTGCGCCAAGAGGCGTGCCGCAGATCGAGGTGACGTTCGACATCGACGCCAACGGCATCGTCAACGTCAACGCCAAGGACAAGGGTACCGGCAAGGAGCAGCAGATCCGCATCCAGGCTTCGGGCGGCCTGTCCGAATCCGACATCGAGAAGATGGTCAAGGACGCGGAGACGCACGCGGAAGAGGACAAGAAGCGCAAGGCGGCGGTGGAAGCCAAGAACCACGCCGAGGCTCTCGTCCATTCGACCGAGAAGGCGCTCGCGGAGCACGGCTCCAAGGTCGGCGAGACCGAGCGCCGCGCGATCGAGAACGCGATGGCGGACCTGAAGGAAGCCCTCAAGGGCGACGACGCGGACGCCATCGGCGCCAAGACCAATGCGCTGGCGCAGGCTTCGATGAAGCTCGGCGAGGCGATGTACAAGGCGCAGCAGGGCGGCTCGGACGGCGGCGGCGGCGCCGGTCCGGACGGCGATGCCGGCGCCAAGAAGGACGACGTGGTCGACGCCGAGTTCACCGAAGTCGACGACGACAAGAAGAAGTCGGCGTAAGAGACCGGGAGAAGTACGATGGTCCTCATCCTGAGGAGCGCGGTGCGCGTCTCGAAGGATGAGGGCCATCGGTTGCTTGGGGACAAACGAAACCCTGTCCTTCGAGACGCATTGCTTCGCAATGCTCCTCAGGACGAGGTTTCGTTTTTTTGACGACTGAGGCCAATGTCCAAGCGCTGCTATTACGAAACGCTGAGCGTCACGCGCACCGCCTCCGACGGCGAGATCAAGACCGCGTTCCGCAAGCTGGCGATGCAGTGGCATCCGGACCGCAATCCCGGCGACAACGGCGCCGAAATCCGGTTCAAGGAAATCAACGAGGCCTATGAAATCCTGAAGGACGGCGACAAGCGCGCCGCCTACGATCGCTTCGGCCATGCCGCCTTCGAGAATGGCGGCGGCGGACAGGCGCACGGCTTCGGGTCGGATTTCGCCTCCGCCTTCGCGGACATTTTCGAGGGCGTGTTCGGCATGGCCGGCGGCCGGGCGCGGGGCTCCGGGCGCGAGCGCGGCGCCGACCTGCGCTACAACATGGAGATCACGCTGGAGGAGGCGTTCCACGGCAAGACCGCGGAAGTCCGCATCCCGACCTCCGTCACCTGCGAACAATGCTCGGGCACCGGCGCCAGGCCGGGGAGCAAGCCGAAAACCTGTCCCACCTGCGCCGGCGCCGGTAAAATCCGGCACGCCCAGGGCTTCTTCACGCTGGAGCGCACCTGCCCGTCCTGCCACGGCCGCGGGCAGGTGATCGACGATCCCTGTCCGCCCTGTTCCGGGTCCGGGCGCGTCACGCGCGAGCGCACGCTGTCGGTGAACATCCCGCAGGGCGTCGAGGACGGCACCCGCATCCGGCTTGCCGGCGAGGGTGAGGCGGGCCTGCGCGGCGGTCCGGCGGGCGACCTTTACATTTTCCTGTCGCTGCAGGCGCATGCGCTGTTCCAGCGCGACGGCGCCGACCTGCATTGCCGCGTGCCGGTATCGATGGTGACGGCGGCTCTGGGCGGCGAGTTCGAGGTGCCGGCGATCGACGGGTCCAAGAGCCGCGTCAAGGTGCCGGCCGGGACCCAGTCGGGACGGCGCTTCCGGCTCGCGGGTAAGGGAATGCCGGTTCTGCGTTCCCGTCAGACCGGCGATATGTACGTGCAGGTTGTAGTGGAAACGCCCCAAAATCTGACCAAAAAACAGAAGGATATTCTGGCCGAGTTCGAAAAACTCTCGTCGAAGGATACGCAGCCGGAATCGGCCGGGTTCTTCGCGCGGGTAAAGGACTTGTTCGAAGGTCTGGGCGCCTGAGCGGCGCGCTTGACCGCCGCTTGCCCGCCCTATACCCGTTAAGCCGGTGGCACGCGCTGCCACCTTCACGCTACGGCCATGCAGTTGCATCCCTCTCTTGCCGAAAAAAAGATCTTCCGTCTGGGCGGCAAGAAAGTCCTCCGTCTCGACGACGAGGTAACGTTCCTGCGATCCTGGCTGGAAAAGCCATTAGCCACCGGCGCGGTGATGCCTTCCGGCAAGGCGCTCGCGCGCGTGATGGCGTCCTATGTCGACCCCGATGCGAGCGGCCCGGTGATCGAGCTCGGGCCGGGCACCGGCCCGGTGACGGAAGCGCTGGTCCGCCGCGGCGTCGATCCCGCCCGCCTGTTCCTGGTCGAGTTCAATCCCAGTTTCTGCCGCCTGCTGCGCACGCGCTATCCGGCTGCGACCGTGGTGCAGGGCGATGCCTATAGCCTCAAGCGCCTGCTGCAGAACATCATCCGCGAGCCGGCATCCGCGGTCGTGTCGGGGCTGCCGCTCTTGACCAAGCCGCTGCGCACGCGCCTGCGCGTGATCGGCGATGCGCTGTCGCTGGCGCAGCGCGACGCGCCCTTCATCCAGTTCACCTATGCGATGACGACCGCGCCGGTGCCCAAGGGCCTCGCGCGGTTCGAAGCGGAAGCCTCGGACCGCATCTGGCTGAATTTTCCGCCGGCGCGCGTCTGGATCTATCGCAAGGGCTGATTCGGCCGCGATCCTCGCCGCTTCCCTCATGCCCGGCACACGGGACCGGCTTTCGGCCGACGCGGGTGTAAACCTCGGGCCGGGCATCCACGTTCCCGGACACGTGTGCTAGGCGTGGTCGGCCGGGACGGACCCGGCCACGACGTGCCCTGCAGGGAAGCTTCCGTTCAGATGCCGATCCCGAAAATCCTCGTCTTCGCCGGCTCGATCCGCACCGGCTCCTACAATGCGAAGCTCGCGGCTTTGGCCGCGAAGGAAATTGCGCTCGCCGGTGCCGAGGTGACGCATATCTCGCTCGTCGATTTCCCGATGCCGCTCTACAACGCCGACGACGAGGCGAAATCCGGCCAGCCCGAATACGCGCTCAAGCTCAAGCGCATGATGATGCTGCATCGGGGTGTGTTCATCGCCAGCCCCGAATACAACGCCTCGCTCACCCCCCTTTTGAAGAATACGCTCGACTGGGTGTCGCGCGTGCGCGAAGGCAAGGAGACGCCGCTCGCCGCCTACAAGAACCGCGTCTTCGCGATCGGCGGCGCCTCCAACGGAAATTTCGGTGCCATGCGTTCGCTGATGGCGCTGCGGCAGGTGCTGGAACTGGGCACCGGGGCCCTCGTGATCCCCGAGCAGATCGCGGTGCGCGGCACGGCGGACGCTTTCGACGACGACGGGCATCTGAAGGACGAGCGCAGCGCCGGCGCGTTGCGGGGGCTCGCGCAGCGGCTGATCGAGGTCGCGAGGCAGCTCGCATGATCGGCATACCCGACATCCGCGACCGCATCATCGTGGCGCTCGATCTGCCCTCGGTCGCCGAGGCCGAACGCATGGTGTGGCGGCTCGGCGAGAGCGTGAGCTTCTACAAGATCGGCTATCAGCTCGGCTATGCCGGCGGGCTTGCCTTTGCCGGCGACCTCATCAAGAGCGGCAAGAAGGTCTTTCTCGACTTCAAGCTGCACGACATCGGCAATACCGTCGGCAAGGGCGTCGAGAGCATCGTCAGGACCGGCGCGACCTTTCTCACCGTGCACGCCTATCCGCAGACCGTGAAGGCTGCGCTGTCGGCGCGGCAGGGCTCGTCGCTGCGTGTGCTGGCGGTCACCATCCTGACTTCCTACAACGACGAGGACGTGCGCGAGGCCGGCTATGCCGGCGGCGTCACCGACCAGGTCACCCGCAAGGCGGGCCAGGCCTGCGCCCTCGGCATCGACGGGCTCGTCTGTTCGCCCGAGGAAGCCGCGCTGCTGCGCCCGATCGCCGGGCCGCAGCGCGTGCTGGTCACCCCCGGCATCCGCCCCGCAGGCGCTGCAAGCGGGGACCAGAAGCGGATCATGACGCCGGGCGCGGCGGTCAAGGCGGGCGCCGATCATCTCGTCATCGGCCGTCCCATCACCGAGGCCGACGACCCGAAGGCGGTCGCGCAATCGATCGCGGCCGAGATCGAATCCGTGCTCGGAAACGAATAGCGAAGGAAAGCAAAATGCCGAAGGGGTACTGGATCGCCTTGGTCGACGTTAGGGACATGGACGGCTATCGCAACAGCTATGTCGCGGGGCTCGCGGAGGTTTTCCGCAAGTTCGGCGGGCGCTACCTGACGCGCGGCGGCGCCACCGAAACGGTCGAGGGCCATGCCAAGAGCCGGGTCGTGATCATTGAGTTTCCGAGCTACGATCAGGCCGTGGCTTGTTACAAATCGCCGGAATATTCCAAGCTCATTCCGCATCGGAAGGCCAATGCCGAGGCCGACCTCATCGTGACGGAAGGCTACGACGGCCCGCAACCGTGACGTTCTTGCCGCATGTTCCGCCGTCATTCCGGGACGGCCCGCAGGGCCGGGCCCGGAATCCATAATCCCGTCCGTGGCTATGGATTCCGGGCTCAGCCGCTTCGCGGCTGCCCCGGAATGACGCGGAGAGAACGGCTCGCGCCTCAGGCCAATTGCGTGTATATCCGCGCGGCTTTTCGGAGGCTGGGCGGATGTCCGACATGCGGGTGGTGATTGCAGGCGCGGGCGGGCGCATGGGGCGCGCGCTGGTGAGGGCCGTCGCCGATTCAAAGGGGCTTGTCGTCGCCGGTGCGCTGGAGCCGGCCGGCTCACCGCTCCTGGGCCAGGATGCGGGCGAACTCGCCGGGCTCGGTAAAAGCGGCGTCGCGCTGTCCGCGGATGCGGATGCCGCGCTCGCCGATGCGGACGGGGTGATCGATTTCACCGTCCCGGCGGCCAGCGTCGTGCTGGCGGAAAAGGCGGCCAGGGCCGGCAAGGTGCATGTCATCGGCACCACCGGCTTCTCGCCCGCCGACGAGGACAGGATCAAGGGCGCGGCGGCCAGGGCGGTGATCGTGAAATCCGGCAACATGTCGCTCGGCGTGAACCTGCTCGCCGCGCTGGTGAGGCGGGTGGCGAAGACGCTCGACGAGGAATTCGACATCGAGGTGCTGGAAATGCACCACAACAAGAAGATCGATGCGCCGTCCGGCACCGCCCTGCTGCTCGGGCGCGCGGCGGCGGAGGGACGCGGCATCGATGTGTCGAAGCGCGGAGTGTTCGCGCGCGAGGGCCATACCGGTGCACGCAAGGCCGGCGATATCGGCTTTGCGACGCTGCGCGGGGGCAGTGTGGTCGGCGAGCATAATGTGATTTTCGCCGGCCCCGCCGAGCGCATCGAGCTCGGCCACCGGGCCGAGGACCGGATGATTTTCGCGCGCGGCGCGCTGAAGGCGGCGCTCTGGGCGCGCGGCCGCAAGCCCGGCCTCTACAGCATGGCCGACGTGCTGGGGCTGAGGGATTTTTGATTCCTGTCATCGCCGGGCTTGTCCCGGCGATCTCGCCTGGGCGGGCAGGATCGGAGCGGACTGATCGAGATCGCCGGGTCTCGCTGCTGCGCAGCGGCCCGGTGATGACGGAGTAAAAAGAGGAAGAGAATGACCGACCGCCTTCTCGTGCTCGTGCGTCACGGCCAGAGCGAATGGAATCTGAAAAACCTGTTCACCGGCTGGCGCGACGTGGACATCACGGAGAAGGGCGTCGAGGAGGCGAAGCTCGCCGGCCGCAAGCTGAAGGCGCAGGGGCTTTCCTTCGATCTCGCCTACACCTCCGCGCTCAAGCGCGCGCAGCGCACGCTCGACCTGATCCTCGCCGAAATGGGCCAAAGCGGCATTCCGATCCACCGTGATCAGGCGCTGAACGAGCGCGACTACGGCGACCTGGTCGGCATGAACAAGGACGACGCGCGCGCCAAATGGGGCGAGGAGCAGGTGCTGAAATGGCGCCGCTCCTACGACATCCAGCCGCCCGGCGGCGAAAGCCTGAAGGACACGGTGGCGCGCGCGCTGCCCTATTACGTGCAGGAAATCCTGCCCGCCGTGCTGCGCGGCCAGCGCGTCATCGTCGCCGCGCACGGCAATTCGCTGCGCGCCTTGGTGATGGTGCTGGAGCGGCTTTCGCCCGAGGGCATCCTCAAGCGCGAGCTCGCGACCGGGGTGCCGATCGTCTACCGGCTCAATGCCGACGCGACGGTTGCCTCCAAGTTCGATCTCGCGGCTTGAACTGCGCGCGTATCGCACGCGCCACACCCCGCCGGCAATCGCCGTTAAGGTAAAGACCCACCGAGGCTTGCCGGCGCGCGCCCGTATGCTGTTGATGCAGACGGGCGATGTTCGGGCGTATTTCCATAGCCTCGTGTGTGGCGTTGTCGCTGTGCGGCCTTCCGGCGCACGCCGAGACCGCGCGCCCGCCGCAATTCGTCGCCATCGCCTTCGACAATTGCACCGAGCTGGAGCGCTGGCGGGAATGGCGCGACTTCGCCGCCGCGCTGGAAGCGGCCGGAAAGCCGGCGCGCTTCACCTTCTTCGTCAGCGGCATCAACTATCTCGCCAACGCCAACCGCGCGATCTATCAGCCGCCGCATGAGGCGCGCGGAGCGTCGCGGATCAATTTCGGCGGTACGGCGGAGGACGTGCGCACGCGCGTCGCGCTGATCAACGAACTGCATGCGCAGGGACACGAGATCGGCTCGCACGCAGTCGGCCATTTCGACGGCCGCGCCTGGTCGGCGGGGGACTGGGCCCGCGAATTCCACATGTACGATGAATTGTTCCGCAACGCCGCGCCGAATAACGGCCTTGCCGCCGGCGGGTTCGATTTTCCACTGGCGAAGATCGTCGGCTTCCGCGCGCCCTATCTGGCCACCGGCGGCGGGCTTTACGCGCATCTGCGCGGCAGCCGCTTCCGCTACGACACCAGCGGCGTCGGCGAGCCGCAGGCTTGGCCGCAGAAGCGGGACGGCCTCTGGCGCTTCAATCTCGCGAGCATCCGCCTGGCGGGGGCGGGACGGCGTATCCTGTCGATGGACTACAATTTCCTCGTCGCGCATTCCTTCGGGCTGAACGACCGCCGCAATGCCGCGCGCTATCGCGACCAGATGCTGCAGAGCTATCTCGATTATTTCCGCACGAACTATTCCGGCAACCGCGCGCCCCTGCATATCGGCCATCATTTCTCCGACTATCAGGGCGGCGCCTATCGCGAGGCGCTGAAGACCTTCGCGCGCATGGTCTGCGGCCTGCCGGAGGTGCGCTGCGTGACCTACACGGAACTGGCCGATTTCATGGATGCGCAGGGCGCGGAGACGGTCGCCGCCTACCAGGCCGGCGCGTTCCCGCGCGCGTCGCTGCCGGTGATCGCGGCGGAGGCGACGGAGGACGTGGCTGTGGCGGGCGGTGGGCGGCAGCCGAATTAGGATCGTAACGGGCCAGACCGTCAGTCGGCCTGTCCCGCTTCCCATCCCAGGATGGCGCGCTTGCGCGTCAGCCCCCAATGGTAGCCGGTGAGGTCGCCGCTCTTGCCGACCACGCGGTGGCACGGCACCACGAAGCTGATCGGATTCTTGCCGACGGCGGCGCCGACCGCGCGCGCGCCCTTAGGCGAGCCGACCTTCGCGGCGATGTCGGAATAGGTCGTGTAGCGGCCCATCGGGATTTTCAGCAGCGTCTCCCACACCCGCACTTCGAAATCCGTGCCGATGAAGATGACGCGCAGCGGCCGGTCGGCCCGCCAGTAAGCCGGATCGAAAATACGCTGCGCGAGCGGCGCGGTGATACTCGCGTCCTCGACATAGGTCGCGTTCGGCCAGCGGCTTCGCATGTCCTTCAGCGCGGCGCGCTCCTTGCCGGCATCGGCGAGCGCCAGGCCGCACAGCCCGCGCCTCGTCGCCATCACCAGCGCGGTGCCGAAGGGTGAGGGATGCAGGCCGTAGGCGATGGTCAGGCCTTCGCCGCCCGCTTTCCATTCGCCCGGCGACATGGCTTCGTGCGTCACGAACAATTCATGCAGCCGGCCCGGGCCGGACAGCCCGACCTCGTAGGTGGTATCCAGCACGCTCGCCGAATCGCGCAGCAATTTGCGCGCATGGTCGAGCGTCAGTGCCTGCAGGAAGGCTTTCGGGGTCAGCCCCGCCCAGCGCCGGAACAGATGGTGCAGGTCGGTAGCGCCGACGCCCGCGGCTGCGGCGATGGCGTCGATATCGGGCTGCTCGCGCCAATTGGTGCGGATATGGGCGATGGCGCGCTGCACGATGGCGTAGTCCTGCGCGGCGCGCGTGAGCGAGGCGAGGTCCGGCTGGCGATCGGGCGAGAGCATGATGTCGGTCTCCATTTGCCCTCCGATCTAGGTCCGGCGGCGTGCGCCGCCCACCCGTTTTCTGCCGGGTAAGGGGCTGTGCGCAAGGGCTTCGCGGGGCGGCGGCCCCGATCCGTGGGCGCTCAGGCCGGAACGGTGCGGGCCGGTCCGCGCCGTGCCTCGCCGAGCGCGGCCAAGAGCGCCCGGGCGAAGCTTTCCTTCTCCGCCGGCGCCAGGAAATCGGCCACCGGAAGCCGCTGGCCGCGCGAAACGAGGACGATCCTGGTCACGCCATAATCCGGGTCGGTCTCGCGCTCCAGCCGCGCCCAGAGCGGATTGAGCGTCCATTGCGCGATCTCCCCGCGCGGCCCGATCTTGCGGATGGTGAGTTCCGAGGCGGTGACCCGCACCTGTTCGTAGGCTGTGGCGGCGCGGTAATTGGCGCGGAAGGCGAGGAATACCAGCAGCACATCGAGGCCGAGGAAGCCCAGCACGGGCCAGGCGCCGAGCGCGAGGAAGGCGAGGCCCGCGGCGAAACTCAGTCCGCCCACCGCGATCATCACGGCCAGAAATCCCCGCCGCCCGAGCGAACGGTGCGGGGTGATCGTTGCGGAAAAAAGCGTGGGGTCGCAAACCGGGTCGTTGTGGGGCGTCATGGCGCCCAATATACGGAAGACATGGCCAGAAAAACGACCGGAAAAAAGACGGCAAGGCGTATCGCGGCCGCCCGCAAAGGCCGCGCGGCGCAGCCGAAGAGCCCCGCTTTGCAGGCCAGGGCGGACCGGCGCGCCCTGCACGGCGATCTGCCGCCCTGGACGCCGGCGCAAGTCGAGGAGGCGTTCCGCCGCTTCCAGGCCGCCGATCCCGCGCCGAAGGGAGAGCTGCAGCACGTCAATCCCTATACGCTGCTGGTCGCCGTCGTGCTCTCGGCGCAGGCGACCGATGCCGGCGTGAACAAGGCGACGCCGGCGCTGTTCGCGGCGGCCGATTCGCCGGAGAAGATGGTGGCGCTCGGCGAGCCGGCGGTGCGCGACATGATCAAGACGATCGGGCTGTACCGCAACAAGGCGAAGAACGTGGTCGCGCTCTCGGAGAAGCTGATCGCCGGCCATGCCGGGCAGGTGCCGAGCACGCGCGAGGCGCTGGAGGCTTTGCCCGGCGTCGGACGGAAGACCGCCAATGTCGTGCTCAACATCGCCTTCGGCGAGCCCACGATCGCGGTGGACACGCATGTCTTCCGCGTCGGCAACCGCACCGGCCTGGCAGTCGGCAAGACGCCGCTCGAGGTCGAGCTGAAACTCGCCGAGGTGGTCCCGATACGCTACCGCCTGCACGCGCATCACTGGCTGATCCTGCACGGGCGTTATGTCTGCCTCGCGCGCAGGCCGCGCTGCGCAGCCTGCATCATCGCCGATCTGTGCCGATGGCCGGGAAAGACGGCGGCCGCCTGAGCGTCAAGGGAAAGACGGCTAGCAGGCTGCTGAAAAAGTCTCGACGGCGAGGATGGCATGTGATTCCGTGGAATTGAAGCCACGGGATGCTTTGCCATGCGCGGACGAGGCGATCAGTCGGAAGGTCTGTTCTCTTACGTTCGA
>JBFWWQ010000026.1:0-20101 GCA_050246095.1 Pseudorhodoplanes sp. | reverse complement strand
CCGATGCGGAAGCGCTGAAGGCGATGGACGCCGAGCGCCTCGCGCGCGGTTTCCAGGTCTCCGCGGACAACCCGCTGGTCGGGCTCGACGGCCGCGTCGCGCTGCTGCAGCGGCTCGGTGAACGGGTAGCGGAGGCTTCCGAGATTTTCGGGCGCGAGGACACGCCGCGGCCGGGCGGGCTGTTCGACCATCTCGTGGCGCGAACACATGGCGGCGCGGTCGCCGCGCCCGAAATCCTCGCGCAGGTGCTGGAGCATCTCGGACCGATCTGGCCCTCGCGGCTGGAGCTCGGCGGCGTGCCGCTCGGCGATTGCTGGTATCATCCGTCGATCGTCAGCGACGATGCGAGCAACGGCCTCGTGCCGCTGCACAAGCTGTCGCAATGGCTCACCTATTCATTGATCGAACCGCTGCAGCAGGCGGGCGTCACCGTCACCGATATCGACGGCCTGACGGGACTTGCCGAATATCGCAACGGCGGATTGTTCGTCGATTGCGGCGTGCTGGTGCTGCGCGATCCAGCGCAGGCCGCGCTCGAACACGAGGTGTCGTCGGAACTGGTCGTGGAATGGCGCGCACTCACCGTCGCCCTGCTCGACAAGCTGGCGGAGGAGATGCGCAAGCGGCTGCGTATGAACGCCGAGAATCTGCCGCTGGCGAAAGTGCTGGAAGGCGGCACCTGGGCCGCGGGCCGCATCGTCGCGCGCCAGAAGCGTCCGGACGGCGCACCGCCGATCAGGGTGATTTCCGACGGGACGGTATTCTAAGCTTCGCCGCCGCGCAGGAAGCGAAGCGGAGCCGCGTGTCCCGCGCAACGATTTCGCTCATTGGCTCTCCACTTCCTTCGTCCCCTCCGGCATCGCGACCCATGCGTGACGGCGCGAGGACCAATAGGCGGTCTTCGGGGTCGGGAAATCGCGTTCCGCAAAGCAACCCGCCGACACGCCGACCATGCCGGGCAGGCCCTCGTTGCGGAAATACAGGGTGCTGCCGCAGGTGGGGCAGAAATGATGCTCGGTCAAGCGGCCGGATTCGCCACGATGCGGCCAGCAGCGGGCTTCGCCCGCAATCGTCACCGCGGCTTCCGGGAAGATGGCCGCATAGGTGAAGGCGCTGCCGCTGATCTGGCGGCAGACCACGCAGGAGCACACATAGACGTGCGCCGGGTCCTCGCGCGCCGCGATGCTGAGGGCGCCGCACCCGCACCGGGCCACCCGCTGCTTCGCCCCGTCCGGCATGGCGTCCTCCGTCGCATTTGCGTCTTTGCGGGATATGCAGCAAATCTTGCGGTTCGCGGCAAGCCGGGAGCCCCGGCCGCGCCCGACCCGGAGAAATGGCATGCAGGGCGTCACCATCGTCGATCACCCGCTGGTGCAGCACAAGCTGACGCTGATCCGCGACCGCACGCGCTCGACCAAGTCGTTTCGCGAATTGCTGCGCGAGGTCGGCATGCTGCTCTGCTACGAGGTCACCCGCGACCTGCCGCTCGAGCCGGTGGAAATCGACACGCCGCTCGCGCCCATGACGGCCAGGCGCATCGCCGGCAAGAAGCTCGTGATCGCGCCCGTCCTGCGTGCCGGCATGACGCTGGCGGAAGGCATGCTGGATCTGGTGCCGAGCGCGCGCCTGTCGCATATCGGCATGTATCGCGATCCCGATACCTTCGTTGCGGTGGAGTATTACTTTAAGGCGCCGTCCGACCTGCATGAGCGGCTGACCATCGTGGTCGTGCCTGTGCTGGCAACGGCCAATACCGCGGTCGCGGCGGTCGACCGGCTGAAGGAGCGCGGCGCGAAGGACATCCGGCTTCTGTGCCTGATCGGCGCGCCGGAAGGCGTCGAGCGCATGCGCGGCGCGCATCCCGATGTGCGCATCTGGACGGCCGCGATCGACGAGGCGCTGGACGAGAAGGGATATATCGTACCGGGCCTCGGCGATGCCGGCGACCGCGCCTACGGTACGCGGTGAAATCCGCTCCACTCATTATTACCTAAGCATCGAAGAATAATGCCGGCGGTGATTTTGGTCAGGCCGCGACTACGCGCGTATGGCCCGCCGCTTTTTTCGCCGGTTTGATTTTTATCTCAACGTCGCGTCCGAGCGCGTTGACGTATCCGAGCAGTCTTTCGAGAGAAAATCCGGCGAGATGTCCCCGAATAAGTTTGGATAGATCGGGCTGAGCCAAGCCGATGATTTTAGCAGCCGCAGTCTGGGTAAGACCGCGCTGTTCTATGATGTTTTTGATGAGGAGAGCAAAGCGGGCCTTGAGCAGGTGCTCTTCGGCATTGGGCAAACCGATGTCTGCGAAGATGTTTCCGCTGCCTCGGGTAACTCTATCGTCGGATTTCATGATCGTATCGATCCTGTCTGTACGAAGTCGTGCGATAGCGCGATGCTGGCTTACCCTATGTTTGGGTATCGCTTCCGATAGTCGCCTTCCGCAAGCTTCAGTCTGTGCCCGACAAGGTCCATGATGTGCTTAGGCGTTTCTGCCTTCTTCTTCGATTTTTTCTGGAAGGCGCATAACGTATAGACGGCGCCCGTAAACTTGACGGTATAGACAGCGCGATAGGTATCGCCATCGCTATTCTCGACAACCTCAAGAACGCCGGCTCCTTTGAATCCCTTCAACGGCTTTGCGCTGGCGCTTTTGCCGCCACATTGAGCCTCGAAGATTGCCTGCCCGATGACGGATTTGACATCGTCCGGCATTTCCGAGAGTTCCTCTCGTGCGCTTCCGACAAAGTGGTTCGGTTTGACCGAACGGGGCAATTTCGGAGTTCTCATCTCCGGGTCTCTATAGTAAAAATACTATAATTATTTTCGACGCTCATTCAAGCGCTGATTCAGGAACATTCAGGAACATTCAGGAACATTCAGAAACATTCAGGGACTTTGGATTTTTTCAGGATTTTGGTCTGGAGCACCGGCGACCCGCCTACGGTACGCGATAAGGCGTCACCGCATATTGTATTGCAGCGGCACCGAGATGCTGACGCGGCCGCCGGGAATGCCGGGCGGCGGCGGGGGCACCGGCGCGGCGCGCTGGATCAGCGAGAGCGCCTCGCGGTCGAGCGCAGCCGAGCCGGAACTGCGCGACACCCGGCTGCCGACGACGCGCCCGCCTTGATCCACCGTGAAGCTCAGCACGGCAATGCCGCGGTCGCCGTGCGAGCGCTTGTGCCGTTCGAGATGCGCCGACAGCCGGCTCTTCCAGCTCGCGATGGCGCTTGCCGAAGCCTGCGAGGGCATGGATTCGGCCGGCGCCGCGCTGCGCGCGGCAATCCGCTTCTGCGCCTGCGGCGCGGTGGTGACGGGAGCCGGGGTGCGGCGTTCCGGCTTTTCGCGCGCCTGCTCCACCGGCTTCTCCGGTTCCTTTTCCGGCTCGCGTTCCGGCTTCGGCGGCACGGCGGCAACGGTCACCTCGGGATTGGGTGCAGGCGGGACCTCGATCTCGGGCTGCTTGGCCGCTTCGACCGGCTTGGGCAAAGCCGCCGGCGACTCGATCTGCGGCGGTGCCGGCGCAAGCTGGGTCTCGTCCGGCCGCGTCGAAACCGGCATCGGCTCGAGCTCCACGGCGATGGCGCCGGCCGGCGCGCTCTCCTCGACCGGGTCCTTCCAGTGCGCCACGGCATAGGCGACGCCGCCATGCGCCAGCAGGATGAAGGCGGCGCAGAGGCTCCAGCGGAAAATCTCGCGTCTGTCGTCGCGGCCGATCATTGCGGAAACGGTTCGGCCTTTTCGAGCCCGACCAGCGCGATCTTCAGATAGCCGGTGCCGCGCAGCAGGTTCATCACCTCCATGACCTCGCCATAGGGCACGGTCTTGTCGGCGCGCACGAAAATGCGGGTGTCCTTGTTGCCGGAAGCCGCCTGGTCGAGCTGCGCGCCGAGGCTCGGTCGCGGGACCGGATTGTCGCCGAGCGCTATCGAGAGGTCCGGCTTCACGGTCAGGTAGATCGGCTTGTCGGGGCGCGGCTGCGGCTGCGCCGTGGATGCGGGAAGGTCGACGGCGATGTCGACGGTGGCGAGCGGCGCCGCCACCATGAAGATGATGAGCAGAACCAGCATCACGTCGATAAAGGGCGTGACATTGATCTCGTGGTTTTCGGGGAGATCGTCGTCTCCGTGATGCAGGCGGACGCTCATGATGTCTACTCCGCAGCGGACAATTTGCGCAGCGTGCCGGCGTTGCGGTCGAGATCGCGGCTGACCAGGCGGATCACCGCCGCCGAGGAATCCGCAAGCTGCGCGCGATAGCCTGCGATCGAGCGTGAGAACACGTTGTAGATCACGACGGCGGGAATGGCGGCGACCAGGCCGAAAGCGGTCGCCAGCAGCGCTTCCGCGATCCCGGGCGCGACCACGGCGAGGTTCGTGGTCTGCGCCTTGGAGATGCCGATGAAGCTGTTCATGATGCCCCAGACCGTTCCGAACAGGCCGACAAAGGGCGCGGTCGCGCCGATGGTCGCCAGCACACTGGTGCCGCGGGTCATGCGCCGGCTGGCCCAGGCCTCGATGCGTTCGAGACGCGAGACGATCCGCTCCTTCAGGCCGTCCTTGTCCGGGCTTTGCCCCGACAGCGCGATTTCCTGCTGCGCTTCGGCGACCATCGCGCCGGCGATGCCGCGCGCGCCCAGCGCATGGGCGGAGTCGGAGAGGGTGCGCGAGGCGGTCAGCACGGCGAGGCCGCGGCTTACATTGCGCCGTGCGGCGATAATCTCGATGGTCTTGGCCAGCCACACCGTCCAGGTGACGACGGACGCGAGGACGAGACCGACCATCACCGCCTTCACCACGAGGTCGGCGCTTGCAAACATGCCCCAGGGCGAGAGGTCGCGCGGCAATGTCGCGCTGGCGATCGCGACGCCCTCCTGCGCCCAGGCTATTGTCGGGCCGAACATCGCCGCGGGAACGGCAATGCAATGGCCGAGCATGCTCGCGCGAAGCGAAGTTTTGAACATTTCTAACTCATTGAGGTTGCTAGGCTTCGTGCTGTAGCACACTTTGCGTGCGGGCGGGCTCGGATTATATCAAGATGCGCGCGGCGGCTTGACGTAGACTGCGCCCGCACTTAAGAGCAATTCCAGTTCGTGGTCCTTTGAGCCGGCCGGCTTGCCGCCACGTAAAACAAAGTCGCTAAAAGGCCGGGGACACGTGTGCCCGGCCCGGATTCGTCCCGGCCGGTTTTTTTGTTGGCCAAGGAGGCCGCCGTGTCCGCGCTGAAAAAACGAGCCTATCGCCCCGAGACCGAACTGGTGCAGGCCGGCATTCTCCGCT
This sequence comes from Pseudorhodoplanes sp., assembly GCA_050246095.1. GTDB lineage: Bacteria > Pseudomonadota > Alphaproteobacteria > Rhizobiales > Xanthobacteraceae > Pseudorhodoplanes. The sequence continues at coordinate 14,822 of JBFWWQ010000026.1, read as the reverse complement.
CGCCTTTCGGCGAGACCTCGGAGGCCCTCTATCTCACGCAGGGCTATGTCTACGAAAGCGCGGCGCAGGCCGAGGCACGCTTCAAGGGCGAGTCGCCCGGCTATCAATATTCGCGCTTCGCCAATCCGACGGTGGCGATGTTCGAGCAGCGCATGCGCGCGCTCGAAGGCGCGGAGGCGGCGCGCGCGACCGCGACCGGCATGGCCGCGGTGACGGTGGCGCTGCTCGGACAGTTGAAGGCCGGCGACCACATCGTCGCGGCGAAGGCGCTGTTCGGGTCCTGCCGCTATGTGGTGGAGGACTTCCTGCCGCGCTACGGCATCGCCGCAACGCTGGTCGACGGCACCGACTACGACCAGTGGCAGTGCGCGGTGCGGCCGAACACCAGGACCTTCTTCATCGAGACTCCGGCCAATCCGACGCTCGACGTCATCGATATCGAGCGACTTTCCGGGATCGCGCATGCGGCGGGCGCGACGCTCGTGGTCGACAACGTGTTCGCCACCGCGCTCTATCAAAGTCCGCTGCAGCTCGGCGCGGACTGCGTCGTCTATTCGGCGACCAAGCATATCGACGGGCAGGGCCGCTGCCTGGGCGGCGTGGTGCTCGCCTCCGAGCAATTCATCCAGGACCATGTGCACAACCTGATCCGGCAGACCGGGCCGTCGCTGTCGCCGTTCAATGCCTGGGTGCTGCTGAAGGGTCTGGAGACGCTGCCGCTGCGCGTGCGCCAGCAGACGGAAAATGCCGCGCGCGTGGCCGATGCGCTCGCCGGCCACCCGAAAGTAACGCGGCTGATCTATCCGGGACGCAAGGATCATCCGCAGGCGGACGTGGCGGCGCGGCAGATGCGCGCCGGCTCCACGCTCGTCGTGATAGAGATCAAGGGCGGCAAGGAGGCCGCGTTCCGCTTCCAGGACGCGCTACGGCTGGTCCGCATCTCCAACAATCTCGGCGATGCCAAGAGCCTGATCACGCACCCGGCGACGACCACGCATCAGCGTATCGGGCCGGCGGCGCGGGCGGAGCTCGGCATCAGCGACGGCATGGTGCGCCTCTCGGCGGGTATCGAGCACCCCGACGATATTCTGGAGGATGTGCTGACCGCGCTCGATGCGGCCTGAGGGAACTTCCGGTTCCGCCGGGCATTGGGAGACGGGGCCCCGCGCATGAAATTGTTCGAATGCCAGCATTGCGGACAGCCGCTCTATTTCGAGAATGCCGTCTGCGAAAGCTGCGGCCGGCGGCTCGGCTATCTCGCGCAAGCGGAAACCATGCTCGCGCTCGACCCGGACGGCGACGGCTGGGTAGCAAAGACGCGGCCGGGCATCCGCTATCGCTTCTGCGCGAACTGGACCTACGATGTCTGCAACTGGCTGGTGCGGGCGGGCGAGGAGGAATTCTGCGCGGCCTGTCGGCATAACCGCACCATCCCGGATCTGTCGGTCGCCGAGAACCAGCCGCGCTGGAAGAAGGTCGAGCAGGCCAAGCACCGCCTGTTCTACTCGCTGCTGCGGCTGCGCCTGCCGCTCGCCACGCGCAACGAGGATGCGGAGGGGCTGGCGTTCGATTTCCTGGCGACGCCGTCGGGGCCCTCGCACATGGTGCAGCCGGTGATGACCGGCCACGCCAACGGCCTCATCACCATCAATCTGTCGGAAGCCGACGATTCCGTGCGCGAGCGCACGCGCAGCGCGATGGGCGAGCCCTATCGCACGCTGCTCGGCCATTTCCGGCACGAGATCGCGCATTACTATTGGGACAAGCTGGTATTCGGCTCGCACAATCTCGATGCGTTCCGCCGCGTTTTCGGCGACGAGCAGCAGGATTATGCGTCGGCCTTGCAGCGTCACTACGCGCAAGGCGCGCCGCCCGACTGGCCGCAGCATTTCGTGACCGCCTATGCCAGCGCGCATCCGTGGGAGGATTTCGCCGAGACCTGGGCGCATTATTTCCACATGGTCGATACGCTGGAGACGGCGAACTCGTTCGGCATGCGGCTGCGTCCGAAGCTGCGCAAGAGCGCCGAGCTTGGCACCGACATCGATTTCGATCCGCACCGCGCCGGCCTCGACCGGCTGATCGAGGCCTGGCTGCCGCTGACCTACGCGGTCAACTCCATCAACCGGTCGATGGGGCAGCCGGACCTCTATCCCTTCGTGCTCGCGCCGACCGTGGTTACCAAGATCGATTTCATCCACGGCCTCGTCCATGCCAATGAAGCGCGGCCGGCGCAGCGCGGCTCGCGTAGCGCGCTGCGCGCCATGGTCGCAGCGCTGAAAAGCAAGGTCGGACTGCCCGATCCGGCGGGGTAGGGCGTCCGGTCCGGCTTGCACGGCTTTGACTTCCGCGCGGCGCCATGCCCTCCTTAGGCCCGGAACTTGCATGGCTGTAAGTGCTTGAGACTGCGCAGCAACCGGGATCCGTTCGTCTTTTCATGTCGATTTTCGCCGCGCTCCACCACGTCACCCGCTACCAGTATGACCGCCCCGTCCTGCTCGGACCGCAGCTCATTCGCCTGCGTCCGGCGCCGCACAGCCGCACCCGCATCGTCGGCTATTCGCTGAAGGTCGCGCCGGCGCAGCATTTCGTGAACTGGCAGCAGGATCCGTTCGGCAACTGGATCGCGCGCTACGTCTTTCCCGAACGCACGACGGAATTCTCGGTCGCGGTCGATCTGCTGGCCGACATGGCCGTGGTCAATCCGTTCGACTTTTTCGTCGAGCCCGACGCCGAGACGCTGCCGTTCAGCTATTCCGACGACCTGCGCGAGGACCTTGCGCCCTATCTCGCTGCCGAGCCTGCCGGTCCCGCGCTGCAGCGCTACCTGAAATCCGTCGAGGCTTCCGGGCGCACGGTCGACTTTCTCGTGAAGCTCAACCAGCGGCTCCAGCAGCAGGTCAAATATCTGATCCGCATGGAGCCGGGCGTGCAGGCGCCGGACGAAACTTTGTCGCTGGCCGCCGGCTCCTGCCGCGACAGCGCCTGGCTGCTGGTGCAGATCCTGCGCCATCTCGGGCTCGCGGCGCGTTTCGTCTCCGGCTACCTGATCCAGCTCAAGCCCGACATCGCCGCGCTCGACGGCCCGAGCGGTACCGACAAGGATTTCACCGACCTGCATGCCTGGGCCGAAGTCTATATCCCGGGCGCGGGATGGATCGGCCTCGACGCGACTTCCGGACTTCTGTGCGGCGAAGGCCATATCCCGCTGGCCGCCACCCCGCATTACCGCACCGCCGCGCCGATCACGGGCGGGGTCGAGCCCGCGGAAGTCTCCTTCTCCTTCGCGATGGATGTGACGCGCATGGCGGAAAAGCCGCGCGTGACGTTTCCGTTTTCCGACGAAGCCTGGACCGCGCTGGATGCGCTCGGCCAGGTGGTCGATTCCGATCTGCAGGACCAGGACGTGCGGCTCACGATGGGCGGCGAGCCGACTTTCGTCTCCGTCGACGATTACGAATCGCCGGAATGGAATACGGCCGCCGTCGGCCCGACCAAGCGGCAGCGCGCCGACGAGCTGATCCGCCGCCTGCGCGACCGCTTCGCGCCCGGCGGCTTCCTGCATTACGGCCAGGGCAAATGGTATCCCGGCGAGTCGCTGCCCCGCTGGGCCTTCTCGCTGTTCTGGCGTAAGGATGGCCGGCCGCTCTGGCGCGATGCCGGGCTGATCGCGCGGGAGGACCGCAGGTCCGCCCCGACATTGCAGGACGCGCAGCGATTCATCGCCGGTCTGGCGCAACGCCTGCGCGTTCCCGAAAGCCACGTTCAGCCGGCTTACGAAGATCCCGCGGTCTGGATGCTGAAAGAGGGCGAGCTGCCGGACAATGTCACGCCGCTCGATCCGAAAATCGCCGATCCGGAAGCGCGCATGCGCATGGTGCGCAGCTTCGGGCGCGGCCTGGGATCGCCGGCGGGCTTTGTACTGCCGTTGCAGCGCTGGCCCGCCAAGGGCAAGTCCGGCTGGGCGAGCGAATTCTGGACCTTCCGCCGCGGACACCTTTTCCTCATTCCCGGCGATTCCCCGATCGGCTTCCGGCTTCCGCTCGATTCGCTGCCGCATATCGAGAAGTCGCTCTATCCGCATATCCTACCGGCCGACCCGTTCGACGCGCCGAACGACCTGCCCGACCCCGACGAGCTGGCGCAAGGCTTTGCGCGCGTGCGGCTGTCCGAACGCGCCGCAACGGAGAAGCCGGTTTCGCCGCCCGAAGGCGTATTGGTGCGCACCGCACTGACGGTGGAGCCGCGCGACGGCCAGCTCAGCGTGTTCATGCCGCCGGTCGAGCGGCTCGAAGACTATGTCGAGCTGCTGGCGGCGGTGGAGGCGACGGCGGCGGCGATCGCCATGCCGGTGCATGTCGAGGGGTATCCGCCGCCATTCGATCCGCGCATCAACGTCATCAAGGTCACGCCCGATCCCGGCGTGATCGAGGTCAACATCCATCCCGCCGACAACTGGCACGACGCGGTTGCGGTGACGCGCGGCCTGTACGAAGAAGCCCGCCTGTCGCGTCTCGGTGCCGAGAAATTCATGACCGACGGCCGCCATACCGGCACCGGCGGCGGCAATCATGTGGTGATCGGCGGCGCGAGACCCGTCGACAGTCCGTTCCTGCGGCGCCCCGATCTGCTCAAGAGCCTGATCCTCTACTGGCAGCGGCATCCGTCCCTGTCCTATCTGTTCTCGGGCCTGTTCATCGGACCCACCAGCCAGGCGCCGCGTGTCGACGAAGGACGCAAGGACGCGCTGTACGAACTCGACATCGCGCTCGCAATGGTGCCGGCGCCGGGCGAGGGCGATCCGCCGCGTCCCTGGCGGGTCGACCGGCTGTTCCGCCATCTGCTGGTCGACGTGACCGGCAACACGCACCGGGCGGAAATCTGCATCGACAAGCTGTTCTCGCCGGATTCGCCGACCGGCCGGCTCGGTCTGGTGGAATTCCGTTCCTTCGAAATGCCGCCGGATGCGCGCATGAGCCTGGCGCAGCAATTGCTGCTGCGCGCCTTGATCGCGTGGTTCTGGCGCGAGCCGCAGCGCGGCACCTGCGTGCGCTGGGATACCGGCCTGCACGACCGCTTCATGCTGGAACATTTCGTCTGGGCCGACTTTCTCGACGTGCTCGACGACCTGAAAGGTGCGGGCTATCCCTTCGACCCGCTCTGGTTCGACGCGCAGCGCGAGTTCCGCTTTCCGTTCTACGGGGCGGTCGATCACGGCGGCGTGCATCTGGAAATCCGCCAGGCGCTTGAGCCGTGGTACGTGCTCGGAGAGGAGAGCAAGGCGGGTGGCACCGCGCGCTTCGTCGATTCATCGCTGGAGCGGGTGCAGGTGCGCGTCGAAGGGTTGAACGCCGCGCGCCATGTCGTCACCTGCAACGGCCGCAAGGTGCCGCTGGTGTCCACCGGGCGGGTCGGGGAATACGTGGCCGGCGTCCGCTTCAAGGCCTGGAAGCTCCATTCGGCGCTGCATCCCGGCATCGACGTGCATGCGCCGCTGACCTTCGACATTCTCGACACCTGGTCGCGCCGCTCGCTCGGCGGCTGCGTCTACCATGTGGCGCATCCCGGAGGCCGCAACTACGAGACCTATCCGGTCAATTCCTACGAGGCGCAGGCGCGCCGGCTGGCCCGGTTCGAGCAGATCGGGCATAGCGGCGGACTTGTCGCCATCCCGCGCGACGAGCGCTCGCTCGAATATCCGACGACCCTCGACCTGCGGACCCCGACTCTGGCTTAGTTGCGGCATGGCACTGCGCGACCATGCCGAACGGGGCAACGAGGAGGGGATCGGCCGGCTGCTGGCCGCCTACCAGGTCTTTCCCGGCGGCTATGACGAAATGGTCGGCGCGGACGGTCGTCCGCGCGCGCATTGGCGGCCGCTGCTTTCCATGCTGGCAGGGCTTGGGCCGGAGGAGGTGGGCCGCCGTTTCGGCGCCGCCGAGCGGCATCTGCGCGAATCCGGCGTCTTCTACCGGGTCTATGAGGACACCGCCGGCGCGGAACGGCCCTGGCCGCTCAGCGCGATCCCGCTGCTGATCGAATCGTCCGACTGGCGCGCCTTGCGCGCGGCCGCGATCCAGCGGGCGACGCTGCTCGAAACGGTGCTCGCGGATTGCTACGGGCAAGCGCAGCTCGTGCGCGACGGACGGCTGCCGGCGGCGCTGGTTGCCGGCAATCCGGAATTCCTGCGCCCGCTGGTCGGCGTGCGACCGGCCGGCGGCGCGCATCTGCGGCTCTATGCGCTCGATGTCGGTCGTGCGCCGGACGGCCGCTGGTGGGTGCTCGGCGACCGCATGCAGGCGCCGTCGGGATCGGGCTATGCGCTCGAGAACCGCCTCGCGCTCGGCCGCGCCATGCCCGATCTCTATCGCGCCATGAAGGTGGAGCGGCTGGCGCCTTACTTCCAGGCGATGCAGGCGGACCTCACCGCACTCAATAAGCGCGACGATTCGCGGGTCTGCCTGCTCACGCCGGGACCGCTCAACGACATCTATTTCGAGCATGCCTATCTGGCGCGCTATCTCGGCTTTCTCCTGGTCGAAGGCGAAGACCTCACGGTGCGCGAAAACGGCGTGTTCATCCGCACGGTCTCCGGCCTGAAGCGCGCCGAGGTGATCCTGCGGCGCTTGGATTCCGACTTTGCCGATCCGCTGGAACTGAATGCACGCTCGCGGCTCGGCGTCCCCGGCCTGTTGCGCGCGATCCGCGACGGGCAGGTGGTGATCGCCAATGCGCTCGGTTCCGGGCTGATGGAAGCGCGCGCATTCCTGAGCTTCCTGCCGGCGCTCGCGCCTGCGGTGCTGAACGAACCGCTGGCGCTTGCCAATGTCGCGACCTGGTGGCTTGGGCAGAAACCGGCCCGGGCGCAGGTGCTGGAGCGGTTGAGCGAGATGGTCGTCGGCTCGGCTTTTTCCGGCGACGTTCCCGGATTCGGCGACCGCAGGGATCTGCTCGGTGCCACGCTCGATACCCGCGAACGGTCGCGGCTTGAGGCCGATATCGAACGTCGCGGCATCGATTATGTGGCGCAGGAGAATGTGAAGCTCTCGACCATGCCGGTCTGGAACGGCGGGCGGCTGGAACCGCGGCCGTTCACGCTGCGCCTGTTCCTGAGCCGCAGCGGCGAGGGCTGGACCGTGATGCCGGGCGGCTTCGTGCGCATAGCCGAGCGTGCGGACGCGCGCGCGGTCAGCATGCAGCGGGGCGGACTGACCGCAGATGCGTGGGTGCTGTCCGATGGGCCGGTCGCGGAAACCACGCTGCTGCCGACGCCGGACCGCATCGTCATCCGCCGCGCGACCGGCGCGCTGCAAAGCCGCGCGGCCGACAATCTCCTGTGGTGCGCGCGCTATGTCGAGCGCACCGAGGCGACCCTGCGCCTGATCCGCGCTTTGATCAACCGCGAGACCGACGGCAGCGAAGCCGACGCGCCGGTGATGACCAGCATCGCCTCGCTGCTCTGGGCCTGGAGCGCGGTGCCGCAGGATGTCGCCTTCGTCAATCCGGCTCTCGCGGGCGCCGCCGCTTTGCGCAACCGCGATCTTCCCGGCGCGCTGCCGCAGTTCGTCGCGACCGCGCGCAATGCCGCCTCGCTGATCCGCGACCGCTTCTCGCCCGATGCCTGGCGCGCGCTGACCGACCTCGCGGCGCTGATCGATGCGCCGTTCGCGCCGATGCCGGCGGAGAGCGCGATTTTCGAGCGCATCTACGCGGCGTTGCGGATCATCGCGTCGTTCTCCGGGCTCGCGCAGGAGAACATGACGCAGCTTGCCGGCTGGCGCTTCCTCGAACTGGGACGGCGGATCGAACGCGCGATCGTGACCTGCCGCTTCGTGCGGCAATTCGGCGTGCCGGGCGCACCGGAAGGTTCGCTCGACGCGCTGCTGGAACTCGCCGACAGCCAGATCACCTATCGCCTGCGCTATGTCATGGTGGCGGCGCGCGCGCCGGTGATCGATCTGGTCGTGCTCGACCCGAGCAATCCGCGCTCGCTCGCCTTCCAGCTCGACCGCATAGAGACGCATCTCGCGGCTTTGCCGCGGCAGTCCGACGCGGCGCGCCTGTCGCCGCCGGCGCAGATCGCCGCCTCGCTTGCCACCCTGCTGCGCACGATCGAGGTGGCGGCGGTGGACGACGCGCTTCTCGCCGATATCGAAAACCGGCTGATGCTGCTCTCCGACAGCATCGCGCAGAGCTATTTCACGCTGCGCGACGATCGCGCCGACGCCTCCTGGGAGGTGCTCGGATGATCTACGACGTGCGCCAGACCACGACTTACCATTATGCCTTGTCCGTCGCCTATTCGCAGCACGTCCTGCGCCTGACGCCGGTCGACCGGTCCGGGCAGCACGTGCATGCGGCCTCGCTTACGATCGCCCCACAGGCTTCCGACCGGCGCGAGGGGCGCGACTTTTTCGGCAACCGCATGACCTGGCTGACGCTGGAGACGCCGCACGACACCCTGAGCGTGCGGGTCGCGGCGCGTGTCCTGCTCGACGCGGTGCCGCAGCCGGATTTGGCAGCGACCCCTGCCTGGGAGGCGGTGCGCGACCGTGCCTTCGCCTCCGCCGACCTGTCGCCGGATTCGCCCGCGCATTTTCTCTTCGCCAGCCGCCAGGTCTCGCTCGATCCGGATATCCGCGACTACGTGGCCGAGAGCTTTTCGCCGGGGCGTGCGGTGGCCGACGCGGCGATGGCGCTGACGCGGCGGATCAAGGACGATTTCATCTACGAGATCGGCGCGACCACGGTGACGACCACGCCGCCCATGTCCTTTGCGCTGCGCCGCGGAGTCTGCCAGGACTTCGCCCATATCATGATTTCCGGCCTGCGCGGCCTGGGCGTGCCGGCGGGCTATGTCAGCGGCTATCTGCGCACGCTGCAATCGCCGCAGGACATACGGCTGACCGGCGCCGATGCGATGCATGCCTGGGTGACGGTATGGTGCGGGGAGGAGGCCGGCTGGATCGGCTTCGATCCGACCAACGGCATCCTCGCCGGCCTCGACCATGTCGTGCTGGCGATCGGGCGCGACTATGCCGATGTGGCGCCGATCGATGGCGTGGTGCTCGCCTCGGGCGGACAGCGCCTCTCGGTCGCGGTCAGCGTCACCCCGGTCGGCTGAGCGGGCATCAGCTCAGCCCAAAAACCAGGCAAGAAATCCGAAATCTATGCACCGGAACAGGCACCGGCGCCGCCTTGCGCGATCGGCGGCGGAACCTGAAGCGGACGATAAATTCGGAAACCTGCCTGTTGCATGAGGCCGTCGTCGTGCGGCCCCGTGATTTGTGATGCGTTCCGGTAAGATCGTAGAGAGGAGCCTGCCGAAACGGTGTTGTCTTCACGACAGACAAACTATACTCGCGCATTGCCGGCGGCGATTCCGCATCCGCCGCTATGACCTGGAAATGCCGTGGCGAGCGCCGAAACCCTTGACAGTTTGATCGAAGCGGCGGCCGAAGCTTTGGCGCTGCCGATCGATCCGGCCTGGATGCCGTCGATCCGCGCCAATCTCGACGTCACGCTGAAACTGGCGCAGCTCGTCGACGTGTTCCCGCTGCCCGACGAAGCCGAGCCCGCCCCCGTCTTTACGGCGTGACGGCCATGCAGCTGGCCCGTACCGATCTCGCCTGGGCGACCGCCTCCGAGATTGCCGTCAGGGTCGCGCGCGGCGAAGTGAGCGCGTCCGAGGCGGTGGAGGCGTCGCTCGCCCTGATCGCTTCGCGCGACGGCAAGCTCAATGCATTCACCGACGTCACCGCCGCACGCGCCCGCAAGAAAGCGAAGGCGCTCGACGCGGTTCGCGCGCGCGGCAAGAGCCTGGGACCGCTCGCGGGCGTGCCCTTCGCGGTGAAGAATCTGTTCGACGTCGCGGGCCTGCCGACCCGTGCCGGCTCCTGGATCAATCGCGAATTGCCGCCGTCGCGGCACGATTCTCCGCTGATCGAGCGCCTGGAAGCGGCCGGCGCCGTGCTCGTCGGCGCGCTCAATATGGGCGAATACGCCTACGACTTCACCGGCGAGAATGTGCATGACGGCCCCTCGCGCAATCCGCACGACCTTGCGCGCATGACCGGCGGCTCCTCCGGCGGTTCGGGCTCGGCCGTGGGCGGGGGCCTGGTTCCGCTCGCGCTCGGCTCCGACACCAACGGATCGATCCGCGTGCCGGCCTCGCTCTGCGGCATTTTCGGACTGAAGCCGACCTACGGACGCCTGACGCGGGCGCGGTCGTTTCCGTTCGTTTCGAGCCTCGACCATCTCGGCCCCTTCGCGCGGGCGGTGCGCGACCTGGCGCTGTCCTACGACGCCATGCAGGGCGCCGATCCGAACGATCCGGCCTGCGCCGGCCGCGCCGTAGAGCCGGTGCTGCCGCAACTGGAAAAGGGCATCAAAGGGCTGCGGATCGCGGTGGCCGGCGGGTATTTCAAGCAAGGTGCGTTCCCGGTGGCGCTGGAAGCGCTGAGCCGCGTCGCGTCCGCGCTGCATGCCAAACGCGAGATCGAATGGCCGGAAGCCGCGCGCGCGCGGGCGGCGGCCTATGTCGTCAGCACCAGCGAGGGAGGGGCGCTGCATCTCGACCGCCTGCGCCGACGCGCCACCGATTTCGATCCGGCGACGCGCGATCGTCTGATCGCGGGCGCGATGGTGCCGGCTTCGCTCGTCGTCAGGGCGCAGAAATTCCGCCGCTGGTACCGCGACCGCGTGCTCGAACTTTTTCGCAAAGTCGACATCGTCCTCGCCCCGGCGACGCCCTGCACCGCGCCGCAGATCGGCCAGCAGACCTTCATGCTCGACGGGGCGGAATTGCCGGTGCGGCCCAATCTCGGCATCTACACGCAGCCGATTTCCTTCGTCGGCCTTCCCGTCGTCGCCGTGCCGGTGCCGCTGCAGCCGCTGCCGATCGGCGTGCAGGTGATCGCCGCGCCCTGGCGCGAGGATCTGGCCTTGCGCGTCGCCTTCGAACTGCAACGCAAAGGCGTCGTCGCGGCCCCGCGGCCGGCGCTCTAGGGAGCAAAGAATGGAAATCGATCTGCCCGAGGTCGTGGCCGAGATGCGCGCGGCGTTCGAGCGCTACGAGAGGGCGCTGGTGGACAACGATGTTGCCGAACTCGACGCGATCTTCCGCGACGATCCGCGCACCGTCCGCTACGGCGCGACCGAGAATCTTTACGGCTATGCCGAGATCATGGCCTTCCGTGCCGGGCGCTCGCCGGTCGGGCTCGGGCGCACGTTGTCGAAGACCGTCATTACGACCTATGGCCGGGATTTCGCAGTGGCTTCCACGCTCTACAGTCGCCCCTCCGCGCCCGGCCGGATCGGCCGCCAGATGCAGACCTGGGTGCGCTTCGACGACGGCTGGCACGTCGTTGCCGCGCATGTCAGCCTGATGGACCCGCCGAAGGTCTGATAGGGCTGGCGTCGTCGCCTGCCGTCATTTCCCGATGGCGGGGAGGGCGAGATAGCCGCGCATCTGGGCGAGATAGAGGGCCCCGAGATGCAGTTGCGACACGAATTCGCCGGATCGGATCAGGGCCGCGACCTCCGCCGGCGAGGCGAGGCGCGCCTCCACCCCCTTTTCGGGAACGAAGCCGGCCACCCGCTCGCCCGCCTCGACGAAGAAGGAGTGGATGCGGTTGCTCAGGCGGCCCGAGCAGGGGGCCGCGCTGCCGAGCGCATGGATGGCCAAGGCCGGCAGGCCGGTTTCCTCCAGCAATTCCCGGCGGCAGCTTTCCGCCGGGTCCTCGCCGGCATCCACGAGCCCGGCCGGCAATTCCCAGGTGAAGGTTTCCAGCGCCGGCCGGAATTGCCGCACGATCGGAATGAGACCGGCGGGCGTGCGCGCGACGATCGCGGTATAGTCGGCCTGGTCGACCGCATGATAGGCCTGCGGCGCCTCGCCGGGCGCGAACACGACCTCGCGTTCGATCACGCGCATCCACGGCGAGATTGTGCGGGTCGAGCGGCGGACGATTTTCGGCTGGTCGCTCATGCGGTCGTGGCCTTCATCGGCACGCTCTGCGGCGGCCGGCGCAAATAGGTGGTCGCGAAGGCGTAAAGATACCAGCGCAGATAGGACGGGAGCCAGGAGAACACGCGGAAGCGGCTCCGGCCCTGTATGCGCTCGTGCCATTGCGCCGGCACCTCGCCGATCTTCCAGCCGAGGCGATGGCATTTCACCAGCAGTTCGATGGAGTAGCAGAAGCCGCGATCGGATTCGACCGCGATGCGGTCGATCGTCCGGCGCGAGAACATGCGGAAGCCGTTGCTGGCGTCGTGCGTGGGAACGCGGGCGATGTGGTGCAGCGTGAAATTGCCGGCGCGCACGAAAAGCGCCTTCAGCAGCGGACAGCCCCGCATCGAGCCGCCCGGCATGAAGCGGCTGGCGCAGGCAATGTCGTCGCCAGCCGCGATCCGGGCGGCCATCGCATCCAGGATGCCGGCATTGTAGTCGTCGTCGGCGGGAAAGACGAGGACGGCCGGCGCCGTGCTTGCGGCAAAACCCGCCATCACCGCCGCGTGCGCGCCGCGGCTCTTGTTGCGCACGAATTCCACCGGCAGTGCGATCGTGCCGCGCGCGCCTTCGATGGCCGGCAAGGTATCGTCGTCGTCGCGGTCGTAGCAGATCAGGACGCGCGCGGGTGTCTTCACGCCGCGCGACAGCGCATCAAGCGTGCGCAGGATATTGGCGCCCTCGTTATAGACGGGAATGACGATATCGAGGCGCGGCGCGCGCATTCAGCGGATGACGTTCGGGCCGCTCAGGAACCCCCACACGTCGACGACCGGCTTGTTGCCGAACTTCACGTCGCGATAGCAGGCATGCGGGGTGCAGAGGATCATCACGTCGCTTCTGGCGACAACCTCCTCGAGCGGCGACAAATCCGGATCAATGGTGACGAAGGGATCGGTGGTCAGCACCTGGCGCGCGATGCTGGTCAGCGCGTTCTTGAACTTGTAGCTGAGCGAAGCGCGGATGTCGTCGACCTCCGCCTTGAAGGCCATGCCGAGCAGGCCGACGGTCATGCCGGACAGGTCGAAGCGCTTGCGCATGTCGTCGATGACATGCAGCGCGAGGCCCTCGTTGACTTGCATCGCCGGGAAGCCGAGGGTGAACTGGTTGCGCGCATAGGCGGAGAGCTGCATCGTGTCCTTCACGAGGCAGGGTCCCGCGGCATAGCCGGGCTTGGGGATGTTTCGCGCGCGCGGATAGTTGTGCTTCATCGCATTCAGGATGCGCTGATAGTCGAGCCCCGCCGACTTGGCGATCAGGTAGAATTCGTTGGTCGCGGCGAATTCGATATAGCGGTAGGCGTTGTTGAACAGCTTGGCGAACTCCGCCTCCATCGGCGTGACGCTGACGATTTCCGGCGCGATCATCCTGAACAGCTTCGTCGCCTCGGCCTCCGCCTCCGGCGTCGTGCCGCTGACGATCTGCGGCATCTCGCGCAATTCCTTGATGCCGTAGCCCTGCACCACGCGCTCGGGACAGAACGCCACTTTCAGCTTGCGGCCCTGCTGCCTGAGATAGCCGTCGATCCAGTCGGTGGTGCCGGGAAACACGGTCGAGCGCAGGATCAGGAGCTGGCCGTCGGCGAGGTGCGGCAGCAGATCGTCGATGCAGGCCTGCACCACGCGGCGCACGGGATTGAGAAACTCATCGACCGGCGTGCCGATGGTGACGATGACGGGCCCGGATCGGGAAATCCCCGCGGGGCTGTCCGTGAACACCAGGCGGCCGTCGGCGAGCGCCCTGGTCAGGAGATGCGCGGCGTCGTATTCGATATAGGGCAGGCGGCCGGACTTCAGGACGGCCAGCGTCTCGCGGTTGATGTCGTTGACGTTGACGCGCAAGCCCGCCTCGGCGAGCGCCAGCACCAGCGGGATGCCCACATGGCCGGCGCCGCCGACGACCGTCACATCGGCATTCTCGACCGTCGTGCCGTTGCCGTGCGCGGAAACATGCGGGCGGACATTCACGGCTTCACTCCGCCGGTCAGCACGAAGGGGCGGAACGGGGCAAGCGGCGCCAGGTTGAAGATCGTGCCGTCGATGAAATTGTAGATGGGCAGGAACAGGCGCGTGCGCGCCGAGGCGACGTAGCGATAGGACAGGCCTGCCAGATAGTCCGTCTTCACCTCGAACCCCGCCCTGCGAAACACGTCGGCGGTCTGCCGCGCCAGCACCGGGCGCTCGTTCGGCGTCACGCCGACCGAACTATAAAATGGCGAGGAGCGGTCGCGATAGAGGTACATGAAGGGGTTCATGCGATTGGGGTCGAAGGCCATGAAACGCCCGCCGGATCGCAATATCCGGAAGGTTTCCGCCGCGCAGCGGGCGGGGTCCGGGAAATGGTGCACGAGGCCCGACAGCAGCACCCCGTCGAAGGCGCCGTCCGGGAAGGGCAGGTGTTCCACATCGCCTTCCAGGAGGTCGAGCCCCGGATATTTCGCCTTGCCGACCGCGATCAGCTTGGGGGAAATGTCGATGCCGGTGGCGCGGTAGCCGGCCTGGCGCAGCCGCTCGGTAAAGGCGCCGGAGCCGCAGCCGAGATCGGCGACGCGCGCGCCGGTAGGCAGACCGGTGAGCCGCCGGAAGGCCGCGATGAGGCGCGCATTCGCTTCCGGCGTGAACACGTCGTAGTCGTCCTCCGCCGCGTGCGCGTCGAAGAATTCGATCTCCTTCTGCTTGTCCTGCTGCGTGGCGGCGGTCATGGGCTCGCCGTGCCCGATTTCGACCGGCGCGAAGCTTCCGCAGCAAAGTGCGGTGTGCTCCCTCTCCCCTGTGGGGAGAGGGTTGGGGTGAGGGGGAGCCGCTCTCTCGAC
>JBFWWQ010000025.1:0-20546 GCA_050246095.1 Pseudorhodoplanes sp. | reverse complement strand
AACGGCGTGACAAGGCTGAACATGGTCCCCGCATCGCTGACCTTTCGCGCGCTGCGCGCCCGCGCGGTCGTGCTGAAACTGAATCGGCCCGTGGTCGCGCGCATTGCGACCATGTCGGACTGGCCGCTGATCCTGATCGATCTGGAAACCCAGGAAGGCATCGTCGGGCACAGCTATCTCGAGCCCTATACGCCGAAGACCATGCGCTACCTGATCGCGGCGCTGCACGATCTCGGCGCGATGCTGCAGGGGCGCCGCGTCGCGCCGGCCGAGCTTTACGAGCTGGCGCGCAAATCGCTGCACTTTGTCGGTTACGAGGGCCTGTCGATGATCGCGGTTTCCGGTCTCGACATGGCGGCGTGGGATGCGCTGGCCAGGGCGGCGAAGCTGCCGCTCTGCGTCCTGCTCGGCGGATCGGTGGGACCGGTCCGGGCCTATAACAGCAACGGCCTGTGGCTGAGCGACCCGGCGGCCCTCGGCGCGGAGGCGATCGCGCTGCGCGACGAAGGTGGTTTCGGCGGCCTGAAACTTCGCCTCGGGCGCGAGCGGCCGCGCGACGACCTGGCCGCCATCGCGGCCGTGCGTTCGGCGGTCGGCGACGACATGCCGTTGATGGCCGACTACAATCAGGGCCTGCATCTCGGCGAAGCGCTGCAGCGCTGCCGTATGATCGACGATCTCGGCCTTGCCTGGATCGAGGAACCGCTCGTCTACGACAATGACGACGGCCACGCACAGCTCGCCGCCGCGCTCGATACGCCCATCCAGATCGGCGAGAATTTCTACGGCCCCCGTTCCCTGCACGCGGCCTTGCAGAAAAAAGCCTGCGATTTCGTGATGCCGGACTTCATGCGCATCGGCGGCGTCACCGGCTGGATGCGGGCGGCCGCGATTGCCGGGGCCGCGGGCATCCCGATGTCGACGCACCTCTATCCGGAAGTCGCCGCGCATGTGATGCGCGTGACGGAGAGCGCACATTGGCTGGAATGGCAGGATTGGGCGGAGCCGATCCTGCAGCGGCCCTACGCGGTCAAGGACGGCTGCCTGCATATCCCGAACGCGCCGGGCCTCGGCCTCGACTGGAACGAGGATGCGGTGAAAAAATATCTGGTGGAGATGTAGCGGCCGTTCAGGCGAACACCGCCATCGCCCAGTAGGTCCCCGCACCGATCAGCGCCGCCGCGGGCATGGTCACGATCCAGGCGAACACGATATTGCTGGCCACATTCCAGCGCACGGCGGACACCCGGCGCGCGGCGCCGACCCCGATGATCGCGCCGGTGATGGTATGGGTGGTGGAGACCGGAATGCCGAGCCCGGTGGCCGCGAACAGCGTGATCGCCCCGCCCGTCTCCGCGCAAAATCCCTGCATCGGCGTCAGGCGCGTGATCTTCGAGCCCATCGTATGCACGATGCGCCAGCCGCCCATCAGCGTACCCAGCGCCATCGCCGCCTGGCAGATGATGACGACCCAGAACGGCACATAGAATTCGCCGCCGAGATATCCCTGCGAATAGAGCAGGACCGCGATGATGCCCATCGTCTTCTGCGCATCGTTGCCGCCATGCCCCAGCGAATAGAGCGAGGCCGAAACGAATTGCAGGGAACGGAACGTGCTGTCCACGGCGCGCGGCGTGACCCGCACGAACAGCCAGGAGACGATCAGCACCAGCAGCAGCGCGAGAAAGAACCCGGTCATCGGAGACAGCACGATCGCCGCGACGGTCTTGATGACGCCCGCCCAGACCACCGCCGCGCCGCCGGCTTTCGCGACGCCGGCCCCGATCAGGCCGCCGATCAGCGCATGCGAGGAACTGGAGGGGATGCCCGCCCACCAGGTGATGAGGTTCCAGGAAATGGCGCCGATCAGCGCCCCGAAAATCACCCGCGCGTCCGCCACCTCGGTGCTGATGATGCCGGCGCCCACGGTCTGCGCGACATGCAGGCCGAAGAACAAAAAGGCGATGAAATTGAAGAACGCCGCCCAGCCGACCGCATAATGCGGGCGCAGCACGCGCGTCGACACGATGGTGGCGATCGAATTGGCGGCGTCGTGCAGCCCGTTGAGGAAATCGAAGGCCAGCGCCACCGCGATCAGCGCGATCAGGACCGGCAGACTGAGGATCGCGTCCATGCCGGCTTTCAGAGGTGATCGGTGACGAGCGCGCTGATCTCGTTCGCCACGTCTTCCAGGCGGTCGACCACCTTCTCGAGATGGTCGAATATCTCGGCGCCGATGATGAACTGCATCGGATTGCCGCTCAGGCTCGCGAGATAGAGCGCCTTGCGGCCCTGGTCGTAGATCTGGTCGGCGCGTTCCTCGACCTTGATCACCTGCTCGGTCAAGGCGTGCAATCGATCGGCATTCTTGCCGATCGAGCTGAGCAGCGGAATGGCGTCGGCGATCAGCCGCGCCGCCTGCTCGATCGCCTCGCTCATCTCCTGCATGCGCGGCTCGAAGCGGTTCTGCTCGAACAGGATGATGGTCTTGGCGGTCTTGTTCATCTGGTCGATGGAATCGTCCATCGCCGTGATCAGGTCCTGGATATCGGTGCGGTCGAACGGAGTGATGAACACGCGGCGCACCGCCGTCAGCACTTCCCGCGTGATCTCGTCGGCCTCCGTCTCGCGGTCGAAAATCACCTTGGCAAAATGTGCAACGCCGTCGCCGCCCTGAAGCAGGCCGCGCAGCGCCTCTGCGCCGGCGACGACGGTGGTCGCGTGCCGTGCGAACAGGGGGAAGAAGCGCTCCTCCTTCGGCATCAGCGCATGAAACCAGCCGAGCATACGTTTCTCCGCGGCCGAAACGAATCACGGCAACCATACTGAAATGGCGGGATGCGGGCAGCAGCGCGCGGCCGGTCCTGCCCCTCAGCGCACAGGATTCAGCAGGCCGCGATAGACGGCAACGATCCGCTCCGCCTCCGCATTCACGCTGAACCGCGCAATCACCGCCTCCCGCGCCGCCTCCCCGGTCGCCGCCGCCCGCAGGGGGTCGTGCAGCAGCGGTTCGAGCGCGGCAACCAGGGCCTCTGCATCGCCCGTCGGCACGAGATACCCGGTCACGCCCGGTTCGACGACCTTGTCGGCGGCCCCCGCGCGCGCGGCTACCAGCGCATTGCCCGATGCCATCGCCTCCAAAAGCGTCAGGCCGAATCCTTCGACCCGCGAGGTGAAGGCGTAAATCAGGATCCGCTGGAACCAGACCGGCACTTCGTCGATCGGCAATTCGCCGGTGAAGCGGATGCGCCCGGCGAGACCCGCCGCGCGCGCCTGCGCCTTCAGGCCGGCGAGGAACGCCGTGTCGTCGGCCGCGCCCACCACCACCGCCGAGAAATCCGGATAAAGCGGCAGCAAGCGCAGCATCGCGGCCACGAACAAGTCGGTGCCTTTCTGCGCGCGCACCCGGCCGAAACAGCCGATGGCGTATCGCCCGGGCAAGCCGCTTTGCGCGAACGCCGCCGCGCGGTCGGCGGGCGGCCGGTAACGCTCGGTGTCGATGCCGTGCAGGATCACCGTCGCGGGCCGCTGCAGGAAGGAAGCCGCGGCCTCGCTCGCGGCGATCACGTGATCCATGCGCGCGATCAGCCAGCGGGTGGTCCAGGTATGGTGGCGCTGGCCGGCGGAGGTGAAGACCAGCCGCAGCGGCCAACCCAGCGCCTTCAGCAGCACGCCCGCGATCATCTCGTTGTTGCGCCGCGCATGCCAGATCACGGGCCGGCCGGCCGGCCGGCCGCGCAGACGCAGCAGGTCGCCAACGCCCATCCGCTCGATGCCCTGCGGCCTGTCGCGGCCGAGCCAGGCCGCCGGCAGTAGCCGCGCGATCCGCGGGGCCACCATGCGGTTGGTCGCGGTGACCCCGGAATAGCGCCAGTGCAGGTTCGGGATGATCGCCTGCAGGCTGTCGCGCGCGCCTTCGTCCATCGGTCCTGCGGTCGGCTGTTAACGCCGCGTTAACGCTGCCCCGCCCGCCAGGGGACGGTGCAACCGTACTTTCATGTTGATCGTCTACGGATCGGGCCGGGTACAGGCAAGGACGATTCCATGACGATCCTGGTGACCGGCGGCTGCGGCTATATCGGAAGCCACATGGTGCATGCGCTGGCCGATGCCGGCGAGTGCGTGATCGTGCTCGACAACCTCTCGACCGGCTTCCGCTTCGCGCTGCCGCGCAGCGTGCCGCTGCAGGTCGGCGATACCGGCGATCTGGAGACCGTCGAGGCGCTGCTGCGCGCGCACCGGGTCGACTCCATCATCCATTTCGCGGCCTCGATCGTGGTCCCGGATTCGGTCAGGGACCCGCTCGCCTATTACCGCAACAACACCGCCAATACCCGCACGCTGCTGGAAGCCGCTTTGCGCGCGGGCGTGGCGAATATCATCTTCTCCTCGACCGCCGCCGTCTACGGAAACCCGGACAGCGTGCCGGTGCGCGAAGACGCCATGACGCGCCCGATGTCGCCCTACGGCACCTCGAAGCTGATGAGCGAGATCATGCTGCACGACACCGCGGCGGCGCACGGCCTGCGTTACGTGGTGCTGCGCTATTTCAATGTCGCGGGCGCCGACCCCAAGGGGCGTACCGGACAATGCACGATCGGCGCGACGCATCTGATCAAGGTCGCGACCGAGACCGCGCTCGGCCTGCGTCCGAGGATGGACGTGTTCGGCACCGACTATCCGACGACGGACGGCACCTGCATCCGCGACTACATCCACGTCACCGATCTTGCCGCGGCGCATTCCGCCGCGCTCGGGCATCTACGGCGCGGCGGCGCGAATGTCACCTTCAATTGCGGCTACGGGCACGGCTATTCGGTGCTGGAAGTGATCGAGGCGGTGAAGCGGGTCAGCGGACGCAATTTCGCCGTGCGCATTTCCGACCGCCGGCCGGGCGATCCGGCCGCGATCGTCGCGGATTCCGAAAAGATCCGCACCATGCTCGGCTGGCTGCCGCAATTCGACGACATCGACACCATCGTCGCGCATGCGCTGGCCTGGGAAGCCGAACTCTCGGCCCGCCGCGCGCGCGAGTCGCGCAGCGCCATTCCGGCCTAGGGACACATCCCACAGGATCGCAACGACCCCCACCCCGACGCGCGCTGACGCTCGCGTCAACCCTCCCCACAAGGGGGAGGGTTAAAAAGAGCGAACAGGGTTGAAAAATCCCCCGATGGCGGGCAAGGGTGACAAGCCGGACGGACGCCGCCCGGCAAAAAGCCGCAACCGCTTGTAATTCCTCCTGCTTTTCAAGGCCTCGATGCCCGATTCCGCCCCGCCCCGCGACAAGGCCAAGGAAAAGGCCGAGAATCTGGCGCTGATCCGCCGTCTGGTGAGCGAATACGGCGCGGCGCGCTGGAAGAGCTATGCCGTGGCGTTTTCGCTGATGGCGGTCGCCGCCGGCTGCACCGCCCTGTGCGCCTATCTCATGGGCACCGTCGTCAACGAGGCCTATATCAACAAGAGCTTCGCCGGCATCGTGACGCTCGGCCTGCTCACCGTCGGCATTTTCGCGCTCAAGGGCATCGCCACCTACGGCCAGGCCGTGATGATGTCGCGCATCGGCAACGGCATCATCGCCGAAAACCAGCGCCGCATGTTCGACAGCCTGATGCGGCAGAATCTCGGCTTCTTTGCCGAGCGGCATTCCTCCGAGTTCCTGGCGCGGCTTTCCACCGGGGCGATCTCCGCGACCCAGGTTCTGAACATGCTGGTCACCGCCGTCGGCCGCGATTTCCTGTCGCTGGTCGGCCTCGCCGCGGTCATGGTGGTGCAGGACCCGGTGATGTCGCTGTTCGCCTTCGTGATCGCGCCGCCGGCTTTGTTCGTGCTGCGCAAGCTGATCCGGCGCGCCCGCTCGATCGCGAAGAGCCAGTTCACCGGCGGGGTGAAGCTGTTCGAGACCATGACCGAGACGATCCAGGGCATCCGGATCGTCAAGACCTTCACGCTGGAAGACGAAATGCGCCAGCGCCTGAAGGCGAACGTCGCCGTGGTCGAGCACGAAGCCAACAAGATGGCGCGCGTTTCCAACCGCTCCAGCCCGCTGATGGAATCGCTCGGCGGCATCGCCATCGCGCTCGGCGTGATCTATGGCGGCTGGCGCACGATCGAGGGCGGTGCGACGCCCGGCGAATTCTTCTCCTTCATCACCGCCTTCCTGCTCGCCTACGAGCCGGCCAAGCGCCTGGCGCGGCTGCAGATCGACCTGAATGCCGGCCTCGTCGGCGTGCGCATCCTGTTCGACGTCATCGACGCGCCCTCGACCGAACCCGACGACTCGCGCAAGCCCGCGCTGAAAATCGCCGACGGCCGCGTCGTGCTCGATGCGGTGCGCTTCGCCTACCGGCCGGAAGAGCCGGTGCTGCGCGGTCTGTCGCTGGTGGCGGAACCCGGCAGGATGACCGCCCTGGTGGGGCCTTCGGGCGGCGGCAAATCCACCGTGCTCAACCTGATCCTGCGCCTCTACGAGGCGCAGTCCGGCACCGTCGCCATTGACGGGCAGAATATCGCCGACGTTTCACGCCATTCGCTGCGCGCGCAGATCGGCTATGTCGGGCAGGACGTGTTCCTGTTCCGCGCCAGCGTGCGCGACAACATCGCGTTCGGAAAGCCAGGCGCGACGGAAGCCGAAATCGTCGCGGCCGCAAAAGCCGCCTACGCGCACGACTTCATCATGGGCTTCCCGCAGGGCTACGACACGCCGGTCGGCGAACACGGCATGACGCTTTCGGGCGGCCAGCGCCAGCGCATCGCGATCGCCCGCGCGCTGATCAAGGACGCGCATCTCGTGCTGCTCGACGAGGCCACCGCCTCGCTCGATTCGGAGAGCGAGCGCCTGGTGCAGGACGCGATCGCACATCTCACGCAGAACCGCACGACCATCGTGATCGCGCACCGGCTGCACACCGTCGCCCATGCCGACCGCATTTTCGTCATTGAGGACGGCATCGTCAGCGAACAAGGGCGCCACGACGAATTGCTGCGCAAGGGCGGCCGCTACGCCTCGTATTACCGGCTGCAATTGCAGAGCGACGAACCGCACGAGACGGTGGCGGCGGAGTAGTCCGCCGCCTGCGCCGGCGTCACCCTGCGACGAGCCGTGCCCCGTAAGCGCGCGTCAGCAGCGGACCCGCACCAGCCTGCCTGCGGGGTTGCGCACGTAGCACTCCTTGGGCGCGGCGGCAGCGCCAATCAGCGCTCCGGTGCCGGCGCCGATCGCAGCGCCCGCCAGCGCACCGCTCGAACCGCTCGCCAGACCGCCAATGGCGGCGCCGGTCGCACCGCCCACCAGCGCGCCGGTGCCGGCATAGCGCCCCTGCACCGTGTTGCAGCCTGCGAGCAGCAAACCTGCGGCGCCGATCAAAAGGATTTTTCGCACGGTCATCCTCCCCATTACTTGATCCCTGTTCGCATTATGCTATGCCCCAAAGTGCTTCCGAATAGCGGTAAATTATTACCACGCGCCGCAAATCCAGAAAAAGCCCGAATTCATCCGGAACCGTGTGACGAAACAGCATCATGAGCGCTGACGCTTCGCGATTTGTCATCTCCCCGCCGCCGCAGGCCGCCATCAAGGTTCGCGGCAGCGACAAGCTGTTCCCCGTGCGCCGCATCTGGTGCGTCGGGCGCAACTATATCGAGCATATCCGCGAGATGGGCCAGGACGAGCGCGCCCCGCCCTTCTTCTTCGCCAAGCCGGCCGACGCCATCGTGCATGACGGCGGCGTTGTGCCCTACCCGTCGCTGACCAAGGACATGCACCACGAGGTCGAGATGGTGGTGGCGCTGAAGTCCGGCGGCATCGGCATCAAGCCGGAGAAGGCGAACGACTGCATCTGGGGTTACGGCGTCGGCATCGACCTGACGCGGCGCGACCTGCAGATCGCCTCGCGCGAGATCAAGCGTCCGTGGGAAATCGGCAAGGCGTTCGACGCCTCCGCCCCCTGCGGTCCGCTCGTGCCCGCTTCCGAGATCGGCCACCCGACCAAGGGGCGCATCGCGCTCAAGGTGAACGGCACGGTGAAGCAGGAAGGCGACCTCGACCAGATGATCTGGAACGTGCCGGAGACGATCTGGAAGCTGTCGGAAATGGTGGAGCTCGCGCCGGGCGACATCATCATGACCGGAACGCCGGCCGGCGTCGGGGCGCTGGTGCCCGGCGACAAGATCGAGTGCGAGATCGAGGGCGTCGGCAAGCTGACGGTGAGCATCGGCAAGCCGAAGGGGTAGTTCCTCACGAACCGTCATTCCGAGACGGCCCGAAGGGCCGGGTCCGGAATCCATACTCACAAGTCGGGATTATGGATTCCGGGCTCGCGCGCTTCGCTCGCGCCCCGGAATGACAATCCAATGGACGAGAGCGGACATTCTCACATCACCGCGCCGACCTGCCACGGCACGAACTCCAGGTCGCCGTAGCCGAGCGCTTCCGACTTGCTCTTCTCGCCGGACGCGACGGCGAGGACCTTGCGGAAAATCTCCTCGCCCTTCTGCTCAATGCTGACGCCGTCGAGCACGTCGCCGCAATTGATGTCCATGTCGTCGATCATGCGCGCATAGACGTCGGAATTGGTGGCGAGCTTGATCGAGGGCGTCGGCTTGCAGCCGAAGGCGGAGCCGCGGCCGGTGGTGAAGCACATGACGTTGCAGCCGCCGGCAACCTGCCCGGTCGCGCCGACGGGATCGTAGCCGGGCGTATCCATGAACACGAAGCCCTTCTCCGTCACCGGCTGGGCGTATTCGTAGACCGCGCGCAAGGTCGAGCTGCCGCCCTTGGCCGCCGCGCCGAGCGACTTTTCGAGAATGGTGGTCAGGCCGCCGGCCTTGTTGCCGGGCGAGGGATTGTTGTTCATCTCGCCGCCGTTGCGCCGGGTATATTCCTCCCACCAGCGGATGCGCTGCACGAGCTTCTCACCGACGGCGCGGTTGACCGCGCGGCGCGTGAGCAGATGCTCGGCGCCGTAGATTTCCGGCGTCTCGGCGAGCACCGCAGTGCCGCCATGCCTGGCCAGAAGATCGGCGGCCGCTCCCAAGGCGGGATTGGCGGTGATGCCGGAATAGCCGTCGGAACCGCCGCATTGCAGAGCGAGCGCGACCTCGGAGGCCGGCCGCGTCTGGCGCTGCGCCTTGGCCGCCACCGGCAGCATGGCGCGGATCCGCTCGACGCCCTCCGCGACCGTCTTCCTGGTGCCGCCGGTCGCCTGGATGGTCATGGTCTGGAAGTGATCGCCCTCGACCAGCCCGTATTCGTCCTTCATGCGATCGATCTGGAACACCTCGCAGCCGAGGCCCACCATCAGCGCCGCGCCGAGATTGGGATGCGTGGCATAGCCCCATTGCACCCGGCGCAGCAGCTCGAACCCCTCGCCATAGGCCGCCATGCCGCAGCCGGAACCGTGCACGAACGGCACCACGCCGTCGATCTGCGGATAGTCGTCGAGCATGTCGGAGCGATTGACCTGGTCGGCGATGATCTTGGCGACCGTCGCCGAGCAGTTCACCGAGGTCAGCACGCCGATATAGTTGCGCGTCCCGGTGCGGCCGTTGGCGCGCAGATAGCCGCGGAAGGTCGCGCGCAATTCCGGCGGCAGCACCTCGTCGTTCCGCGCGCCCTCCGCGAAGCGATAGTCGCGCGCGAAATCGTGCATGGTCACGTTGTGCTCGTGCACCCATTCGCCCGGCGCGATCGGCTTCGACGCGAAACCGATGATCTGGCCGTATTTGCGCACCGGCTCGTCCTTGGCGATCGGCGCGACGGCCATCTTGTGCCCGCGTGGGATGCGTTCGGCGGCGTTGGTGTCGGCCGCGCGAAAGCCCTGCGCGATCTGGTCGACGGCGACGATCACGTTGTCCTCGGGGGCGAGGCGGATATAGCGGGGCGCGGTCATGGCGTCCTCAGCGGAAGATCAGCTCGGGCAGCCACAGCGTGACCACCGGCACGAACGTGATCAGGAGCAGAACCAGCAGCAGCGGAACGATGAAGGGGATGCAGGCGCGCACGCATTGCTCGAACGAAATATTGGCCACGCGCGCCAGCACATAGAGCACCATGCCGACCGGCGGCGTCAGCAGCCCGATCATCAGGTTGAGGATCATGATCAGGCCGAACTGCACCGGATCGACGCCGACGGCGACGGCCACCGGCAGCAGGACCGGCGTGAGGATCGTGATCGCGGCAATCGTCTCCAGGAAGCAGCCGACGATCAGCAGCAGGAAGTTGATCAGCAGCAGGATGACGATCGGGTTGCGGCTGAGGCTGAGCAGCGATTCCGCGAATGCCTCGGTGACGCGCGTGGTCGCGAGAATCCAGCCGAAGATGGAGGCGCCGGCAACGATCAGCAGCACCACCGCCGTCGTCTCGATCGTGTCCATCGACACGCGCAGCAATTGCCGCCACGACAGCGAGCGATAGATGACGAGCCCGAGAAACAGCGCCCAGACGCAAGCCGCGACGGCCGCTTCCGTCGGCGTGAACACGCCGAACACCATGCCGCCGAGAATGATGACCGGCGTCATCAGCGGCATCCAGGCGAGCTTGAAGGCGACCCACAGCCCCACCAGGCTGAACGGGGCGTCGGCCTTCCAGCCGCGCCGATGCGCGTAGAAATAGACCATGCCCATCAGGAAGGCCGCCATCAGCAGGCCCGGGATCACGCCCGCGGCGAAGAGCTGGCCGATGGAGACGCCGCCCACCACGCCGTAGATGACCATCGGCAGCGAAGGCGGGATGATCGGGCCGATAGTGGACGAGCCCGCGGTGATGCCGACCGCAAAGTTCACGTCGTAGCCGTGATCGCGCATCGCCTTGATCTCGATGGTTCCGAGACCGCCGGCGTCGGCGACCGCCGTGCCCGACATGCCGGCGAAGATGACCGAGCCGACCACGTTCACGTGGCCGAGCCCGCCCTTCGCCCAGCCCACCACGGCCAGCGCGAAATCGTAGATGCGCTTGGTGATGCCCGAGGTGTTCATCAGGTTGCCGGCGAAGATGAAGAACGGTACCGCGAGCAGCGGAAAGGAATCGACGCCGTTGACCATGCGGTGGATCACGACGACCGACGGAACGGTGACGTCGCCGGTCATGTAGCCGATGACGATATAGAGCAGCGACGAGCCGGCCAGCGCCACCGCGACCGGCAATCCGATCGCGATGAAGAGCAGCAGCGAGGCCAGCAGGATTGCGATCAGCATCGGAACGTCAATCCAGCGCCAGCGACTTGATTTCGTCGGATTCGCGGTGCCGCAGGCGGCGCAGGAAACGCACTCCCGCGAAGTAGGACATCGCCACCAGCGACGCGCAGACGATCCAGTAGACCCAGGCCTTCGAAATATCGACCGAGACCATGAACTGGTTGGTGCGCAGCGAGAGCTGCGCCGCGGTGATGGCGAGGAAAATGCAGAACAGCGCGACCGTCAGGTCCACGGCGAGGAGCACGCCGTGCCGCATCGGCCGCGAGAGATACTTGAACAGCGCCTCGACCGCGATATGCGTCCCCTTGCGCATGGCCATGATCGAGCCGATGAAGGTGACGCCGATCAGCAGGTAGCGCGCGATCTCCTCGGTCCAGCCGGGAGAATTGTTGAGCACGTAGCGCGCGAAAAGCTGCAGGAAGACGACCGCGAACAGCGCCCAGAACACAATGAAAACGATCGAGTCTTCCGGGCGCAGGTCCGACAGGTCGACCTTCGCCTCCTGCTGTTCCCATTCCTTGAACAGGACATCGAGGTCTTCCGAGGTAGACGGCTGACCGTCTACCTCGTTCTTTTCGTTCGCCATCGGGCCCGTCCCGCGACTAGTTGGTGGCCGAGGTGAGCGCCTGCAGCTTGTCGTAGGTCGCCTTGTCCCAGGTGGCGTCGGACGACAGATGCAATTTGACCACCGCATCGCGGAACGGCTTGCGATCCACGGCGACGACGTTCTTGCCCTGCTTCTTGAACCAGTCGACCAGTTCCTTTTCCGACTTCACGATATCGGCGGTGGCCTTGTCGGCCGCCTCCTTCAGGACCGCGGTCAGGGTCTTGCGCTCGTCCGCATTGAGCTTGCCCCAGGTCGGGCCGCCGACGATGGTGAGCAGCGCGTCGGTGATGTGGCCGGTCAGCACGATGTGCTTCTGCACCTCGTAGAACTTCTTGGCCTGGATCGTCGGCAGCGGGTTTTCCTGCGCGTCGACGGTGCCGTTGGCGAGCGCGAGATAGACTTCCGCGAACGCAATCGGCGTGGCGTTGGCGCCCACGGCTTTGGGAAACATCACGTAGAGCGGTGCGTCGGGGACACGGATTTTCAGGCCCTTCATGTCGTCGGGCTTGTTGATGTCCCTGTTGGAGGTGACGTGGCGTTCACCGTAATAGGTGAGCGCGATCACCTCGTTGCCGGTCTTCTTCTTGTAGCCTTCCGCCAGTTCGACGAACAGCGGCGAATTGCGGAACGCATTCCAGTGTCCGTAATCGCGGAACATGAAGGGCGCGCCGCCGATGGCGAGCGGGCCGAAGCTGCGGCCGGCGAAGAGCTGGCCGGTATAGATGATGTCGACCGTGCCGAGACCGAGACCTTCGTTGATGTCCGACTCCTTGCCGAGCGAGGAAGCCGGGAAGACCTGGATTTCGTATTTTCCGTTGGTGCGCTTTTTGAATTCTTCACCCGCCCAGACCGCCCATTTGTGATAAGGCTCGGACGTCTCGTAGACATGCGCCCATTTCAGCTTGGTCTGGGCGAAGGCCGGGCCGGCAACGGCCAGCACGACAAGTGCAAAGGTACAGACGGCGAGGCGCCGCATCCACAACGACATGATATCCTCCCTGAGGCCCTCGCCTTGCGAGAGCCGGCGTGACGTGCATTTCTTCATGCGCCCCCTTGGACGAGGGTCTTGATCCGACTAACATGTTACCCGGATGACCGACGCACGCAATAGCCAGTATCGATTTCTTCCGACGCTCAACCGGGACAAGCGCGGCGGGGCGGTTGCCCATGTTCAGGAGGCCGTCCGTTCCGCCATTGTGCGGCTGGAATTCGCGCCGGGCGAGTTCATCGACAAGGCGGCGCTCTGCGCGCGTTTCGGCGTGTCGCGTTTTCCGGTTTCCGAGGCTTTGGGCCGTCTGGCCGACGAAGGTTTCGTCGAGGTCCTGCCGCAACGGGGTACCCGCGTCACCCGCATCAATCTGGCCGATTGCCAGGAAGCGATGTTCATCCGCAATGCGCTGGAAATCGACACGGTGCGCGCGATCACGCCGCGCGGCGACCCCGCCCTGATCGCGGCGCTGACGCAGAACCTGCGGGATGCCGAGCGTGCGATGAAGATCGACGACCGGGTCCGCTTCCACGAACTCGATATCGGGCTGCACGACCTTTTGTTCGACGCGCTGGGTTTCGAGCGGGTGAAGAGCACGGTTTATGCGGCGCGCGCCAAGCTCGATCGCATGCGGCTGTTCGTCTGCACGCCGGCGCGGCAGCTTTCCACCCATGCGGAACACGAGAAGATCGTCGCCGCGATCAGCCGGCACGATGCGGCAGACGCGGTGACGGCCATGCAGGATCACCTGAACATGGTCACCACCGTGCTGGGCGCTTTCTCGGAAATGTATCCGGATGCCTTCGAGCCGCAGCCGGCGGAGGTTGCGGCGGCCTGATCGCGTCGCGCGCCGTCCGGGACGGACCGTTGTCGCGGCGCCATCGTCGCTTCAGACCGAAGCCATCGCACTCTACGCCGCGGACGCCTTGATCAGGCCTTCCTCCTTCAGCGCCTCCTGCACCTTCGGCCGCGCGGCGACCCGGTCCATGAACGCCTTCAGGTTCGGCCATTGCGCGATGTCGATCTTGTGCAGGCGCGACCAGTTGGTCACCACGAACAGATAGGCGTCGGCGGCCGTGAAATTATTGCCGGTGAGGTAGGATTTCCCGGCCAGCTTCTCGTTCACATGCGCGAAACGGGCCGCGAGATTATCCTTCAGCGTCGCCTTGTATTCCTCCGGCGTCTTCGGGTTGAACAGCGGCGAAAAGGTCTTGTGGATTTCGGAGGTGATGAAATTGAGCCATTCGAGCACGCGGTAGCGCTCGATGGTGCCGGCCGCCGGCATCAGCTCGGTGTCGTTCTGCTTGTCCGCGATGTATTGCACGATCGCAGGCCCCTCGGTCAGCACCTCGCCGCTATCGAGCTCCAGCGCCGGCACCATGCCCTTCGGATTGACCTTGCGGAAATCGGCGCCGTCCTTGGTCAGCTTGGTCTTGGTATCGACGCGCACCAGCTCGAAATCGGCTCCGGCCTCGCGCAGCACGATATGCGGGGACTGCGAACAGGCGCCGGGCGAATAGTACAGTTTCATTGCAAGAACTCCTCGGGTTGACTGCCCCCTCAATGCCTGAGGGATGAATGCAGTTGCATCTTGATAAATGCATTTGCATGGATATGTCAACATTGATGCAATTGCATGAATCGCGTAACCTCCCGCCGATGCGCCCGCTTTGCCCCAACACCGAGGCGGTCTGGACGTCGCTCGCCCGCGTCGAGCAGGCGCTGCTGGCGCGTGTCGAGGCGGACGTGAAGGAGGCCGGGTTCCCGCCGCTCGCCTGGTATGACGTGCTGATCGCGTTGGCCAATTCCGATCAGGGACACCTGCGCCCGGTCGATCTCGAGCGCAAAATGCTGCTGCCGCAATATGCGACCTCGCGGCTGGTCGACCGGCTGGTGAAAGCCGGCCTGGTCGAGCGCCGGGACTGCCCGATGGACGGCCGCGGGCAGTTCGTCGCCATCACCGCCAAGGGCCGGTCGCTGCAGAAGAAAATGTGGCCGAGCTGCGCCGCCGCGATCCACCGCCATATCGGCGAGAAGCTGTCGGCGGCGGAGCACCTGCAGCTGCGCGGCCTGCTGCAGAAGCTGCTGGCCTGACTTCCGGATCCGGCAACCGGACCTGCCCCGGCGTCACATCCCCAGGTAAGCCTTGCGCACCCGGTCGTCCGCCAGCAGCTCGGCGCCGGAGCCGGACAGCGTGATGCGGCCGTTCTCCAGCACGAAGGCGCTGCTCGCGAGCTTCAGCGACACCGCCACGTTCTGCTCGACAAGCACGCAGGTGAGCCCTTCGCGGTTCAATTCATGGATGGTCGCCAGCACCGACTGCACGACGGCCGGCGCCAGGCCGAGCGAAGGCTCGTCGAACATCACCAGCTCCGGCGCCCCCATCAGGCAGCGTCCGATCGCCAGCATCTGCTGCTCGCCGCCCGACAACGTGCCGGCCGCCTGCGCCAGCCGCTCCTGCAGGCGCGGGAACAGCGCCAGCACCCTTTCGCGGTTGCGCGCCCGATGCTCGCGCGCGCGCGGCAGCATCGCGCCCATGTCGAGATTCTCCGACACGGAAAGCGACGGAAAGACCTGCCGGCCTTCCGCCACCTGGCCGATGCCGAGATTGCAGACCCGGTAGCTCGGCAGGCCGCCGATCGGCTGTCCGCGATAGACGATCTCGCCGCGTGCCGGCCGGTTCATGCCGGCAATGGTGCGGATCAGCGAGGTCTTGCCGGCACCGTTGGCGCCGACGATCGCGACAATGCTGCCCTGCTCGACGTCGATCGATACGCCGTCGAGCGCCTGCGCGTCGCCGTAATAGACGTCGATGCCCTTCACGCTCAGCATCAGACCGCCGTCTCCTCGCCGAGATAGGAATGGATGACGGCCGGATCGCGCACGACGTCGGCCGGCAGCCCCTGTGCGATGACCGCCCCGTGGTGCAGCACCAGCACGCGCTGGGCGAGCGCCATGACCGCGCGCATCACATGCTCGATCAGCAGGATGGTGAGGCCGGTCTCCTTGTTGAGCTTGCGGAATATCTCGACCATGCGGTCGGTCTCGGTCGGCCGCAGGCCGGCCATCACCTCGTCGAGCAGCAGCAGCTTGGGATCGGTCGCGAGGGCGCGCGCGACTTCCAGGCGCTTGCGGTCCGGCAGGGTGAGCGAGGACGCCAGCTGGTCGCGCTTCTCGAACAGATCGAGCTGCCACAGCACTTCGTGCGCCCGGCGCCCGGCGCTCGGCCGGTCGGGCCTGCGCAGGAAGGCGCCGGCCATGACGTTTTCCTCGACCGTCAGCGCCGGGAACGGGCGCACGATCTGAAAGGTCCGGCCGATGCCGCGCCGGCAGACCTGGTCCGGCGAAAGCCCGTCGGTGCGCTGGCCGTCAAAGGAAATCTCCCCGTCGTCCGGCCGGAAAACGCCGGCAATCATGTTGAACAGCGTGGTCTTGCCCGCGCCGTTCGGTCCGATCACCGCAAAAATCTCGCCCGCCGGCACTTCGAGATTCGCATCGTCCACGGCCAGGAGGCCGCGGAAGCGCTTGGTCACGCCGCGGACGGAAAGCAGCGCGCTCACGACCGCCGCTCCCGCAGCCGCAGCAGGCGCGCCACCCACGGCCAGACGCCGTCTGGCAGCAGCATCACGACGAACAGCAGACAGACGCCGTAGAAGACCTGCTTGGCGCCCGGCACGTCGACGCCGAAGCCCTGCAGGATGGCGTGCATGGTCTCGGACAGGCCGGTCAGCAGGAAGGCTCCGAGGATCGGGCCGAACAGCGTGCCGACCCCGCCGATAATCGGGGCGAGGATCAATTCGATCGAACGCGCGATATTGAACACCTGCTCCGGGAACAGGTTGTTGTAGTAGAAGGCGAAGAACACGCCCGCAAGCGATGTCATGCCGGCGGAAAGCACCACGGCATACATCTTGTAGCGGAAGGTATCGATGCCGACCGCGCGCGCGGCCTCCTCGTCCTCGCGGATGGCGAGCCAGAAGGTGCCGACGCGGCTGCGCAGCAGCATGCGGCAGATGACGAAGGCCGCCGCCGCCATGCAGAGAATGAGATAGTAGAACATCACCGGCTTGCCGCGCAGCGTCCACAGATCGCTCGTGGTGTAGTTCGCGACCGGCAGGAAAAAGCCGCTGGAGCCGCCGACCCAGGTGAAGTGATCGAAACCGACGCGCGCGAATTCGGCGAAGGCGATGGTCAGGATGGCGAAATAGACGCCGCCGACGCGGAAGCGGAAGGCGAGAAAGCCGACAATGCCGCCGGCCAGCATGGCGATCGGGATCGCCACCAGCATGCCGAGCCAGGGCGAGGCGCCGAATTTCACGAACAAAGCCGACGCCGTATAGGCGCCGAGCCCCACATAGAGCGCATGGCCGAGCGACAATTGTCCGGCAAAGCCCATCATGATGTTCCAGGCCTGACCGACATAGGCGTAGTAGAGGATGATGATCAGGATCGCGAGCAGGTAATTGTTGACGATGTAGGGCGCCGCCAGCAGGCCGACGAACAGCAGCGCCAGCAGCGCCAGTCCGTGCCGCGGCACGCCCTCGAACAGCGGCGCGATCATGCGGTCCTCTTGCCCATGATGCCCTGCGGCCGGAACAGCAGCACGAGCACGAGCAGGCCGAAGGCGAACATGCTTTTGGCGGACGGCGAGAACAGCAGTCCCGCCATCGCCTCGGTCAGCCCGATCAGGATGCCGCCGAGCAGCGCGCCCGGCATGGAACCGAGCCCGCCGGTAATCACGATGATGAAGGCGAGCAGCGTGTAGGCCGGCCCCAGCGCCGGCGTCACGTCCACGATCAGCACCAGCATGGCGCCGGCGGCGCCCACGCAGGCCGCGCCGATCCCGAAGGTCAGCGAATAGAGCTGCTTCACGTTCAGTCCGACCACCAGCGCGCCGATATAGTTGTCGGCGCAGGCGCGGATCGCCTGCCCGATGAAGCTGTAGCGGAAGAACGCAAACAGGATCGCCGCCACCACGATGGCGGCACCGCCGGCATAGACCTTGGTGGCGTCCACGATCAGCGGTCCGATCTGATAGCTGTCGAAAGCGTAGCCGGTCAGCACGCTGCGCGCGTCCGGACCGAACGCGATCAAGAGGCCGTTGACCATGATGATCGCAATCGCCACCAGCAGCATGAACTGGCTGTGCTCGGGGCGGTTGATGAACGGATTGATCAGTCCGGCCTGCATCGCATAGCCGAGCGCGAACAGCGCGGCCGCGATCGGCACCATCATCAGCAGCGGATCGAGCTTGAACGCCGAGAACAGCACGATCGCGAGATACATGCCGATGGTCATCATCTCGCCATGCGCGAAATTGACCACGCGAACGACGCCGAAAATGACGGACAGGCCGAGCGCCATCAGGCCGTAGACGAGTCCGGTCAGGACGCCGCCGACGGCGACATTCAGATAGATCTCAGCGGGCAAAGCCGTAATCCGTCATGCAGGCTCCGGCCGCGGGCACGGCCGGAGCGAAGATCGCACGGGCCGATCAGCGTTTGTCGAAAGGCTTCAGCGGCCATTCCACCTTGGCGTTGGCCGCATTCTTCGGCGCCACGGTGACCAGCTTGCCTCCGCGGTTCTGGATCGCCGAATTCTTCAGTTTGTCGTTCTGGCCCTTCTCGTTGAACATGATGCCCGGGCCGGGGCTGACATTCTCGGTGATCTTGGTCGCGCGGATCGCGTCCGCCAGCGCCTTCGGATCGGTGGAATTGGCCCGCTTGTAGGCATCGGCCGCGACCAGCAGCGCCTCGAACGTATAGACGTGGTTGGTATTCAGGTTCACGCCCGGGTGCGCCTTGGCCAGCGCGGCCTCCAGCATCTTGGCGACCTTCTTGTTCGGGTCGTACCACGGCACGAAGCTGAGCGGTCCGTCGCCGAGCTTGCCGAGCGTCTTCAGATACTGGTCCTCGTACCAGCCCGGACCCATGCTCAGGATCGCCATCGGCGACCAGCGCTGCTTGACCAGTTCGCGCGTGAGCAGGATGGCGTCGTTCAGGCGGCTGACCACGAGCAGGGCCTCCGCACCGGTCGCCTTCGCCTTCGCCACTTCGACCGAAAGATCGCGCGCGGCCGGGTCATAGGCGATGGTCTCGGCGATGGTATAGGGCATGTTGTGGCGCGGCATCACGCCACCGATGCCGTTCTTCATCGCCGTGCCGAAGGTATCGTTCACGTGCAGGAAGGCGACGGTCTTCGGCGCCGAGCCGGTGGCCTCGAACAGCTCCTTCTGATTGACGAAGGCGTCGCCGAGGATGACCGGCGCGATCGGGAAGTTGCGGAACACGAACTTGTAGCCCTGCTCCGTGATCGGCGGCGCGGCCGCGATGTTGATGACGAAGGGAATGCCCTTCTGCTCGGCGACCTGCGCAATCGCGGTGCTCTGACCGGAATCGAACGCACCCATGAGAAGCTGCGCACCCTCGCTGACCAGCTTTTCCGCCTGCGCGCGCGCATTGTCGACGTTGGATTCGGTGTCGGCATTCATGATCTGCAGATCGCGATAGCCGAGCTCTTTCAGAAGGCCGTTGGTGATTTCGACGCCGCGCTGGCAGTCCTGGCCGATACCCGCCTGGTACCCGGAGCGCGGCAGCAGCGAACCGACCTTCAGCGCGGCGCCCTGCGCGCGCAGGATATTGAAGGGCGCGGTGCCGGCAACGATGCCGGCGCCAAGTCCTGCGCCAAGCCCGGCGGTGAAGGTGCGACGCGAAACGCGCGCTTTCGGCGAATGGGTCTTGCAGCTCATGATGGCATTCCTCCCTTGGACCGATGACGGCTGACACCGTCTGTTGCGGCTATTGTTCTTATTCTTTGGTTCCGGACGCAATGGCCGAAAATGCCACGGCGCAGCACGCCGACCGGCGCGCCCGTGGTGGCATTTGTCCCCTCCCGCCCGGGATTTCCGTTGCATGAATTGTTGTATTAGACAACAAATGCAGTCAACAATAAATTCGGCCGGATCGCGCCGGATCAGGGAGAACACCATTGCCGGGGCGGACTTTCGAGGCCAGAGCCTCGCAAGCTGGAACAGGCGCGCGCGCAAAGTCGCGGACGCGCGCCGCACGTTCGCCGGTCGGCGTCGGGGTGCTGAACGAGCATCTTGGCTATTTCATGCGCCGCGCGCAGATGTGGATATTCAACGACTTCATCGCCACGCTGGCGGAAACCGATATCCGGCCGGCGCAATATTCGGTGCTGGTCGTGATCGGGGAAAATCCGGGATTGTCGCAGTCGGAGCTTGCGCGCGCGCTCGGCATCGAGCGGGCGCGTCTGGTTCACATGCTCGACCGGCTCGAGAAGCGCGGCCTGACCGAGCGCCAGCCGGCACCCGCCGACCGCCGCTCGCACGCGCTGTTTCTCACCCGCGAAGGCCACAAAATACTGAAAAAGGCGAAGGCGCTGGCCGCGGAGCACGAAGCGCGTCTCGCGGCGCGGCTCGGCGCGGAAAAGCACAGGCTGATGTTGGAGATCATGCGCGCGGCCTGGCAGCGTCGAAAATGAAAGGGGCGGCCGCGCGGCCGCCCCTTCCTTTTCTGCCGTGGCGGTCCGGACCGCCGCGCGCGGCGTAGCCGGACGCCCGCGAACGAACGCTCAGTTCGTCGCCGTGCCCTGCACCGTCTTCTCGAACTCGTCGAGAACCTCCTTGCCGACGCGCTTGGCCGCGTCGTCATAGACCGGCTGCATCGCCTTCTTCAGCGCGGTCTTTTGCGCTGGGGTGAGCGAAATCATTTCCGTCTTGCCGGATTTCTTGATCTC
>JBFWWQ010000024.1:0-20672 GCA_050246095.1 Pseudorhodoplanes sp. | reverse complement strand
AGGAACAGCACGTGACGGTGGCCGGCGCGCGCCACGACGTGCCGAAGCCGTTTCATGTTCTGGCAACGCAGAATCCGCTGGAACAGGAAGGCACCTACCCGCTGCCGGAAGCGCAGCTCGACCGCTTCATCATGCAGATCGACGTGCATTATCCCGACCGCGACGCCGAGCGGCGCATGCTGTTCGACACCACCGGCGCGGAGGAATCGCGGCCGAAGGCGGCGATGACCGCCGAGGAGCTGATGGCGGCGCAGCGGCTGGTCCGCCGCCTGCCGGTCGGCGAATCCGTGGTCGAGGCGATCCTGCAGCTGGTGCGCTCGGCGCGTCCCGGCGAGGAAGCCGGCACCGCCTCCAAGCTGATCGCCTGGGGTCCGGGCCCGCGCGCCAGCCAGGCGCTGATGCTCGCGGTGCGCGCGCGCGCCCTGCTCGACGGCCGCCTCGCGCCCTCGATCGACGACGTGCTGGAACTGGCCGAGCCCGTGCTCAAGCACCGCATGGCGCTGACCTTCTCGGCGCGCAGCGACGGCGAGACCATCGAATCCGTCATCCGCGGACTGAAGGGCCGCATCGGCTAGCGAATGGCGCCCGACGACCGCTCACGCAGCATCGAACGCGAGGCGATCCGGCGCGCCAACAGCCAGTCGCGTTCGCTCGCCGCAAGCATGCCGCGCCTGATCCTGGAGGCGCGCCGCATCGCCGCCACCGTGATCCACGGCCTGCACGGCCGCCGACGCGCGGGATCGGGCGAGAATTTCTGGCAATACCGGCGCTTCGTCTCCGGCGAATCCGCCAGGCGGGTCGACTGGCGCCGCTCCGCGCGCGACGACCATCTCTATGTGCGCGAGCAGGAATGGGAAGCCGCACACACGGTCTGGCTCTGGCCGGACCGCTCGCCCTCGATGGTGTTCGCCTCGCCGATCGTGTGGGAGACCAAGCTCGACCGCGCGCTGATCGTGACGCTGGCGCTCGCCGAAATCCTGGTCGAGGGCGGAGAGCGCGTCGGCATTCCCGGGCTGATGCGGCCGACCGCCAACCGCAACATCATCGAAAAGATCGCGCAGGCGCTGATCCACGATGCCGGCGAACGCGCCGGCCTGCCGCCGGCCTTCTCGCCGCAGCCCCTGTCCGAAATCGTCGTGCTGTCGGATTTCTGGACGCCGCTCGCCGACGTCAGGGCCAAGATCGCGCAGCTCTCGGCCACGCGCGCCCGCGGGCATCTGGTGCAGGTGGTGGACCCGGCGGAAGAGACCTTCCCCTATCACGGCCGCATCGAGTTTCTCGATCCGGAGGGCGCCGGTTCGGTGACCGCCGGACGCGCGGAGACCTGGCGCGACGACTATGCCGAACGGCTGGAGAGCCACCGCGCCGCGATCCGCGCGGAAACCGACCATCTCGGCTGGAGCTTTGCGATCAACCGCACCGACCGTCCGGCGAGCGAACTGATCCTCGCCTTGCATGCGCGCATGGGCATCCATTACGACCCGGTGGCCGCGCCGATGCAGCGCACGCCGCTTGCGGCGGAGACGGCGGCATGATCGGCGGGCTTCCCATCGGATTCGCGCAGCCGCTGGTCCTGCTCGGGCTGCTCGCCTTGCCGGCTTTGTGGTGGCTGCTGCGGCTGGTGCCGCCGCGGCCGCGCCGCATCAACTTTCCGCCGGCGCGGCTGCTGTTCGAGATCGCCCCGAAGGAAGAGACGCCCGCGCGCACGCCCTGGTGGCTGACCGCGCTGCGGCTCGGCCTCACCGCGCTCGCCATCCTCGCCGCGGCGGGACCTGTGTGGAATCCGCCGGTCGCCGCCTCCGGCGGCGCCAAGACGCTCGCCATCCTGATCGACGACGGCTGGGCGGCGGCGGCGCATTGGGAGGCGCGGCTGCGCACCGCCGAGGACATCCTGGCGCGCGCGGAAGCCGACAACCGCAGCGTTGCGATCATCCCGATGTCGGAAGCCGCGCGCGGCATCGCCATGCAGCCTGCCGGCGCGGCGCGCGTGCGCCTGCGCCAGATCCGGCCGAAGCCGCACACCGTCGATCGCGCCGAAGCGCTTCCGGCGCTCAGCCGCTTCCTCAACACCGCGCCCGATGCCGACCTGGTCTGGATGTCGGACGGCATCGATGTCGAACGCGGCGCGGAATT
The DNA here is from genome assembly GCA_050246095.1 of Pseudorhodoplanes sp. Lineage (GTDB taxonomy): Bacteria > Pseudomonadota > Alphaproteobacteria > Rhizobiales > Xanthobacteraceae > Pseudorhodoplanes. The sequence goes on along the minus strand of JBFWWQ010000024.1, from coordinate 18,539 downwards.
CGTCGCCGGCCTGGCGCGCATCGTCGAGGGCCGCAATCTCACCATCGTCGAGGGCGGCACACCGCCCGCGCATGCGCTGACCGCGGCCGACAACGCCGCCGGCGCCCTCTCCGTCAAGGTGCTGCGCGCGGCAGGCGGCGCCGGCGATATGGGCACGATCCGCGCGCTCGACCTGAAGGGCCTGCCGCTCGGCGAAACGCCCTTCGCCTTCAACGGCAATGCGCGCGAGACCGATGCCGAGCTCACGCTGCCGGTCGAGATCCGCAACGACATCGCCCGTCTCGAAATCGTCGGCGAACGCTCCGCCGGCACGGTGCAGCTGCTCGACAAGCGCTGGCGCCGCCGCACCGTCGGCGTCGTGACCGGCGCCACCGCCGACACGGCGCAGCCGCTGCTCGCCTCCACCTTCTATCTGTCGCGCGCGCTCAACCCGTTCGCCGACGTGCGGCTCGGCGAACGCGCATCGCCCTCCGACGTGGTCGGCCGCTTCCTCGACCAGAACGTGCCGATGCTGATCCTCGCCGATGTCGGCAATGTCGCCGGGCCGACGCGCGAACGCCTGACCCGCTGGATCGAGGATGGCGGCGTGCTGGTGCGTTTCGCGGGTCCGCGTCTCGCCGCTTCCGACGACGATCTGGTGCCGGTGAAGCTGCGCCGCGGCGGGCGCGTGCTCGGCGGCAGCCTGAGCTGGGAGAAGCCGCAGGCCTTGTCCGCTTTCTCGCGCGAAAGTCCGTTCGCCACCATGACGGTGCCGAACGACGTCACCGTGACGCGGCAGGTGCTGGCGGAGCCGGAGGCCGGCATTTCCGAGCGCACCTGGGCGACGCTCGCCGACGGCACCCCGCTGGTGACCGGCGCGCGCCGCGGCAAGGGACTGGTCGTGCTGTTCCATGTCACCGCCGACACGCGGTGGTCCGATCTGCCTTTGTCGGGCGCCTTCGTCGACATGCTCAAGCGTATCGTCGCGCTCTCCGGCCCCGGGGCCGCGAGCGAGCAGAACCAGCAGAATGTGCGTGAGACCCTCAACCCGGCCCGCATACTCGACGGCTACGGCGCCTTCACGACGCCGTCCGCGACCGTGCGTCCGGTCCCCGCAAACTTTGCCGGCCGCGCGACCGCGGATCATCCGCCCGGTTTCTACGGCCCACCCGAAGGTCTGCTCGCCGTGAACACGCTCACGCCCACCGACCGCCTCGTCCCGCTCGACATGTCCGCGCTCAACGCGCGGCGCGAGGCCTACCGCCTGACCGAACCGCTCGATCTGCGCGGGCCGATCCTGCTGCTGGCGCTCGGCATGTTCCTGATCGATGCGCTGATCGTGTTCTGGCTCGCCGGCGGGTTCGCCAAGCTCGGCCTGCGCCGCCGTCCGGCCGCCGCGGCGATGGCGATGGCCGTCGCGCTCGGCGCCCTGCTCGCGCAAACCTCCGATGCCGGCGCCCAGCGCGACCCGCCGAACCGGCGCGTGCCGACGCTGACGATGCCGCCGTCGGCCGCCGACCAGGCGCTGAAATCGACGCTGGAGACCAAGCTCGCCTATGTCGTCACCGGCCACGCGGAAACCGACGCGGTCAGCCGTGCCGGCCTGCAGGGCCTGACCGTGTTCCTCGCGCAGCGCACCGCGCTGGAAGCGGGCGAGCCGATCGGCCTCGACATCGCGCGCGACGAGCTGAATTTCTATCCGCTGATCTACTGGCCGATCGTGCCGGACGCGGCCAAGCCGAATGCGGCGGCGCTCGCGCGCATCGACGCCTATATGAAGCAGGGCGGCACCGTGCTGTTCGACACCCGCGACGCCATCATGGCGCCGCCCGGGCCCGGCGGCGAGACGCGCAGCCCCGGCATGGCGGCTTTGCGCCAGATTCTCTCCTCGCTCGATTTGCCCGAGCTCGAGCCGGTCTCCAAGGACCACGTGCTCACCAAGACCTTCTTCCTGCTGCGCGACTTCCCCGGCCGCTTCAATTCCGGCCAGCTCTGGGTCGAGGCGCTGCCGACGGAAAGCGACGAGGAATTGCTCGACGCGGAGAAGAAGCGCCCGGCGCGCGCGGGCGACGGCGTATCCTCGATCCTGATCACCTCGAACGATCTCGCCGGCGCCTGGGCGATGCGGCAGGACGGGCAGGCGGCTTTGCCGATGGTCGCCGGCGAGCCGCGCCAGCGCGAAATGGCGTTCCGCGCCGGCGTCAACATCGTCATGTACACGCTCACCGGCAACTACAAGGCCGACCAGGTGCACATCCCCGCCTTGCTTGAGCGACTCGGGCAGTAACTTGACTTACTATTTTCATATGAAATACCCTATCGGCATCCAAGGGAGCCGTTATGGGAAAGTATGAGCCGCTACCGCAATTTCTCGCGCAGCGGGAGACTTCGCGCATTCGCCTTGAATTCAAGGCCATCGAAAAGATTCTGGGCTTCAAGCTGCCGAAGAGCGCCTACGAGTATGAGGCGTGGTGGAGCAACAACGAGACCGGGCATTCCCATGCCCGCGCATGGCTTGCCGCCGGATGGCGCACGACGGACGTCGATATCGCTTCCCGCGAAGTGACCTTCGTGCGCGCCGCTTCCCATCAAGAAGCGGCGGGCCGGAACAAGGCCGATCCCTGGGGCTGCATGGCCGGAACGATCAAGATATTGCCGGGAACGGATTTGACCGCGCCGTCGGGTGAGGTCTGGAACGCCGAACGGGGATTGCCGGTCAATGACTGACGTTCTGCTCGATACCTGCGCCCTGCTCTGGCTCGCCAGCGGCGACGACATGAAGCCATCCGCCCGTGCGGCGGTCGTCGAGCGCCATATTCATGTCTCGCCGATCAGCGCGTGGGAAATCGCCAATCTCGCGCGCAAGAACCGGATCAGCGTCGTCATGCCGGTTGCGACCTGGTTCAGATCCGCCGCCGGCAAGATGAACGCGGAAATGCCGCCGCTTTCCATCGACATCCTGACGCAATCCTGTGCCCTGCCCGGCTCCCCGCCGAGCGATCCGGCGGACCGCATCATTATCGCTACGGCCCGCGAATCCGATCTCGCTATCGTGACCCGCGACGCCGCCATCCTCGCCTATTCTCGCGAGGGGCATGTGCGAACATTGGAATGTTGACATGGGTCTCGGCATCTCCTTCGCCCCGCTGGTTCCCGATTACGTCCTGTGGGCGGCGATCGCCGCCGCCGCTATCGCCGCGGGCCTGCTGTTCTTCGCGCGCACGCGCGGCGCCGTCGTGCGCTCGGTGGCGCTCGCCTTCTGCGCGCTCGCGCTCGCCAATCCCTCCTTCACCAAGGAGGAGCGCGATCCGATTCCGTCCGTCGCCGCCGTCATCGTCGACCGCAGCCCGAGCCAGAATTTCGGCGACCGCGCGCGCCAGACCGAGGAGGCCCGCACCGCTCTGGTCGAACGGCTCGGCCGCATCCCCGGTCTCGAAGTGCGCGTGGTCGAGGCCGGGCAGGCCGACGGCGAGACCGACGGCACGCGGCTGTTCGCCGCCCTGTCCACCGCGTTTTCCGACGTGCCGCCGGACCGCATTGCCGGCGCCTTCCTGATCACCGACGGGCGCGTGCATGACGTGCCGCCGGATGCCGCCTCGCTCGGCTTCAACGCGCCGCTGCATGCGCTGATCACCGGCCTGCCGGGCGAGCGCGACCGGCGCGTGGCTTTGGTCAGCGCGCCGCGTTTCGGCATCGTCGGACAATCCCAGACCATCGCCTTCCGCGTCGAGGACCAGGGCGCGCCGCGCCAGCCCGCGCGCGTCACCGTGCGGCGCGACGGCGAGCAGATCGATGCCCGCAACGTCAATCCCGGCGACACCGTGCGCGTGCAGGTACAGATTCCGCATGCCGGCCCGAACATCGTCGAGATCGAGGCTGCCCCGATCGAGGGCGAATTGACGCCGGTCAACAACCGCGCGGTCGTCTCCATCGACGGCGTGCGCGACAAGCTGCGCGTGCTGCTGGTCTCCGGCGAACCGCATGCCGGCGAGCGTACCTGGCGCAATTTGCTGAAATCCGACGCCTCGGTCGATCTCGTGCATTTCACCATCCTGCGCCCGCCGGAGAAGCAGGATGGAACGCCGATCAACGAATTGTCGCTGATCGCCTTCCCGACGCGCGAATTGTTCCAGCAGAAGATCGGCGAGTTTCATCTCATCATCTTCGACCGCTACGCGCGCCAGGGCGTGCTGCCGATCATCTATTTCGACAATATCGCGCGCTATGTGCGCGAGGGCGGCGCGGTGCTGGTCGCGGCCGGTCCCGACTATGCGAGCCCGACCAGCCTGTGGCGGACGCCGCTCGACGCCATCCTGCCGGCGGAGCCGCTCGGCAGCATGACCGAGGGCGGATTCCACGCGCGCCTTTCCATGCTCGGCAAGCGGCATCCGGTGACGCGCGCGCTCGACGGCAGCGCCGGCGAGCCGCCGCACTGGAGCCGCTGGTTCCGGCTGGTCGACGCGCGCAACCCGACCAGCGGCTCGACCGTGATGGAAGGCCCGGACGGCAAGCCGCTGCTGGTGCTCTCGCGCGAGGGCGAAGGCCGCGTGGCGCTGCTTCTGTCCGATCACATCTGGCTGTGGGCGCGCGGCTTCGAGGGCGGCGGCCCGCATCTCGATCTGCTGCGCCGCCTGTCGCACTGGCTGATGAAGCAGCCCGATCTGGAGGAGGAGGCGCTGCGGCTGTCGGTGCGCGGCCGCGATTTGACGGTCGAGCGCCAGACCATGACGGAGACGGCGGAACCGGTCACGGTCACGACGCCGTCGGGCGCGATCCGCCGGCTCGATCTCGCCGCCTCCGGTCCCGGATCGTGGCGCGCGCTGACGCCGGCCAACGAGCTCGGCCTGTGGCGCGCCACCGACGGCAAGCTCACCGCGCTGATCAATGTCGGCCCGATCAATCCGCGCGAATTCGCCGAGGTGACCTCGACCGCCAATGTGGTCGGCCCGCTGGCCGCGGCGACCGCGGGCGACGCGCGCCGTCTCGACAACGGCGACGGATTGCGCGTGCCGCGCATTCTCGGCGTGCGCTCGACCGAGACCTTCAAGGGCGACGACTGGCTGGGGTTGAAGCTGCGCGACGCCAGCGTGCTGCGCGGCATCGGCGTGCTGCCGGTCTTTGCCGGACTGCTCGGCATGCTGCTGCTGGTCGGGGCGCTGGCGGCGACGTGGGCAAGGGAAGGCCGGTAATTCATCCTGTCATTCCGGGGCGTCCGCGAAGCGGACCAGCCCGGAATCCATAATCCCGATCCGCGGTTATGGATTCCGGGCCCGGCCCTGCGGGCCGTCCCGGAATGACCAGTAATTATTCCCAGTCCGGCCGGATGTCGCCCGACACGCCCTCGAAGGCGCCCGCTTGCAATTCCGCCACCAGGAGCCGCGCCGGATCGACCGGGCCGGGCATCGCGGCGCGCCCCTTCGCGATGCGCTTGAAGCCCATGCGCGCGTAATAGGGCTCGTCGCCGACCAGCACGACCAGGCGATGCCCCTGCGCGCGCGCCTGCGCCAGCGCGCGGTCGATCAGCGCCTTGCCGATGCCGCGGTCGCGGAACGGCGGCTCGACGGTCAGCGGTCCGAGCAGCAAAGCCGGCGTCGCGCCGATGCGGATCGGCGACAGCCGCACCGAGCCGACCAGCAGCGTGCCGATGCGCGCGGTGAACGACAGATCGAGGGCATGCGACACGCCCTCGCGGATGCGGTAGGCGGTGCGCGCATAACGGCCCGGGCCGAAGGTACGCTCGTGCAGCCGCTCGATCGGCAGCGCATCGTCGGCGGTTTCCGGCAGGATGGTCAGCGACAGGTCGGTCATGCGGGAAAGCCCGCTTAACATCTGCGGCGCAGGCCGTCCATGCCGTGCGGCGCGCCGGCCGGACCGACGCCACGTTTTACCGCGGCGTCCGACCGGGCTAGGTTTGGCCGAATCTTGACGGGAAATCCTCCATGCCGCTGAAACGCACGACGCCGGTTGCGGCCGGTCTTTGCACCATCCTCTTCTGCGTGGTCGCGCCGGCCGCGGCCGGCCCGCTCCGGCCCCCGCTGCGGCCGCCGGCGGAGATCGTCCGCGAGCAGGCGAGACCCAATGTCGACACGCAGGCGCAAATCTCCCTCCTGCGCGGCCTCGCCCACGTCTTCTCGCGCGGCATGGACGAGATGGCGGAGCGCCTGCGAGGCTACGGCTTCACCCCCCACCTCCTCAATCACCGCGGCTGGCAGAATTCCGCCGAGACGATCGCGCGCAATTACCGCAACGGCCGGACGGCTCCCATCATCCTGATCGGCCACTCGCTCGGCGGGAACGCCGTGTGCCAGCTGGCGCGGCGTCTGAAGACCAGCAATATTCCCGTTGCCTATCTTGCGACCTTCGATCCGACCCGGACGTGCAACGTTCCTGCGAACGTGCGGTACTTCGTCAATTTCTACCAGAACAACGGCCAGGGCCGGCGGGCGAACTTCCCGCCGTCACGGGGCGACGAGAAGGTCAATCTCAACCTGACCAGCAGTCCCGGCCTCTCGCATACCAATATCGACCAGAGCGAGCGGCTGCAGAACATCGTGATCGGACGCATTCTCGAAATCACGGCGCGGTAGCGACGCCGCGCCGGGAACGCTGACATGACCCGCCCCCTTGTGGGGAGCGTAACAACGTCACCACCGCTGCGGCACCGTCGCGCCGTGCAGCACCTCCGAAATCCGCGCCCGTGTCGCGGCCGTGGTTCCCTCCGGCAGCGCCCCGGGCGCGAAGAAGCCGTGGTCGACGATCTCGCGGTTGCGTACCGGCGCGGACGGCTGCACGAACGCGCGCACCACATAAAGCGCGACATGGTCGCGCCGCGAGACGCGGTCGTTGAAATAGACCGAGAACAAGGCCGGCTCGGCTTTGCAGGCGATATTGCCTTCCTCCTGCAGCTCGCGCGCCAGCGCCTCGCGCAGGGTCTCCCCCGGCTCGACGCCGCCGCCCGGCAGGTGCCAGCCGGAGACGTAGGAATGCTTGATCAGGAACACGCGGCCGGCGCCGTCGATCACCGCCGCGCGCACGCCGAACGTCATGCCGCGCTGGAACCGCCAATAGGTATGCATGAGGCGACGGATCAGCGGTTCCGCCCTCTGCCGCAATCCTGTAATGATCGAAGCCATCGACTCACCCGCTCGCCGCAATCGCCGTTCTAGCATCGGCGCAGGCAAAAGGATTGCCGCCTCGATGTTCGTGCTCGCGCACCTGTCCGACCCGCATCTGGGGCCCCTGCCCCGCCCGCGGGCACGCGAACTCGCCGGCAAGCGCGCGCTCGGCTTCTACAACTGGCATCGCCGGCGCAAGAACATCCATCGCGGCGAGGCGCTGGAAGCGATCGTCTCGGACCTGCGCGGACATGGTCCCGACCACATCGCGCTGACCGGCGACCTGACCAATCTCTCGCTGCCCGCGGAATTTTCCGCCGCGCGCGCCTGGCTCGATGCGTTCGGCCCGCCGCAGGACATCACCGTCGTCCCCGGCAACCACGATTACTATGTGCGCCGGCGCGACGACGGCCCGCACAGCCTGTGGTCCGACTATATGCGCGGCGACGACGGCGCGGATTTTCCGTTCCTGCGCCGGCGCGGTCCGCTGGCGCTGATCGGGCTTTCCAGCGCCATCGCGACCGCGCCCTTCATGGCCACCGGCGCGCTCGGGCAGAAACAGGTCGATCATTTCGCCACCCTGCTCGCCGGCGTCGCCGAGCAGGATTTGTTCCGCGTCGTGCTGGTGCACCATCCGCCGGTCGGCAAGCGCGGCGACCGCTTCAAGCGGCTGATCGATGCCGACGCCTTCCGCCGCATCGTGAAGACGCACGGCGCCGATCTCGTGCTGCACGGGCACGACCACGTGCATTCGGTGAACTACCTGGAAGGTCCGGGCGATCGCCGCATTCCCGTGGTCGGGGTGCCGTCGGCGTCGGTGGTCGGCGGCCACGGCGATCCCGCCGCCTACAATCTCTATCGCATCGAGAAGCGCGGCCACGCATGGCATTGCGAGGCGGAGTCGCGCGGTTTTCGCCGCCACGGCGAGGAGGTCGTGAAGCTCACCAGCCGCAGTTTGGGTTAGGGCATGATCCCGAAAAGTGGGAACCGGTTTTCGGAAAAGATCATGCCCAAACGAAAAGACAGGCGAAGCGCGCGCGTCAGGGCTTCTTCCAGGCCTTCACCTTGGCCGGCGCGTCGAAATAGCCCCAGACATTCTCCGCGTCGGTCCATCCGCGCCCGTTCGGACCCTCGTCCACGAGCGCAAAGCCGCGCCGGTCGACATCGACCACGACGACCGCAACCTCGGTCCGCACGACGCGGCAGGCGCCGCTGGCGACCTGCGCTTCGACGAATGCGCGAAGCCCGGCCGTGGTCGGCTGCCGCACGATTCGGGCATGCTCGATGGCCGGCTCGATCGTCCGGCAGACCAGCGCGCCTTGCGGCATGGTGGCGCGCTCCGCGGCGGCGGGCGAAGCAAGCAAGGCGGCGAGAAGCAGGGCGGACGCAAGGTTTCCCGCAAGATGCGTCATCGTCACCGCCTCAAGGCTTGGCCAGGAACCAGGCCGCAACCAGGAATGTGGCGACGCCGGCGGCGAGCGCCCACACCGTCGTCCACAGCGCGCTCCAGAACCCGCCGGCGCGCGGCGTGGCCGCAGCCTTGGCCGGCGCGGCTTCGCCGTCGGAGGCCAGCGCCCGCTCGCGCTCGACCAGCCGGCCAGCGACATAGCGCGTGACCGCCTGCACGATGACGGGGACCTCCTGGGATTCGGCCAGGATTTTCCGGCCGTAGCGGGTATCCTGCAGCAGGCGGTAGGTGCGCTTGTCGCGCGCCATCGTGACATGCGCGAGCATGTCGAGCCACAGCCGCGGCGTGTCGCCCCGGCTGAGGCCGCGGTCGAACAGCTCGATTTCGGGGGGCACTTCGGCAAAGACCGGGTCGAGCGCCTCGTTGAGGATTTCCAGGCGCGCGATGTCGGCATCGCGCATCTCCACGACGACGCCGGTGCGCTCCGCCGCCGCGATCCGCGCCTCGCGGACCGCCTCCCGCAGCGTGCGCGGCTTGTCCGCCGCCTCGTCCCCGCCGCTGGCGCGGCCGCTTCGTCCCCACATGCGGCAAGGGTAGCAATCCCGCAGCCGCCGTGCCAAGTGTGCCGCCTCCGCAACCCGGCGAGTTTTCGCATGACAGAGACCGATTCCGCGCTGCCGCCCGCCGCCTTGCGCGTGCAGGAAGCCGGGCGCGCGCTCGGGCTCTCCATCGCCGCGCGCGAAATGGCGGATTCCACCCGCACCGCCGAGGACGCCGCCGCGGCCTGCGGCGTGACGGTCGGGCAGATCGTGAAGTCGCTGGTATTCCTGGGCGCGCAGAGCGGGCGGCCCTATCTGCTGCTGGTATCGGGGACGAACCGCGTCGACGAGGCGGGCGTCGCCGCGCATCTTGGCGAGGCGCTGAAGCGGCCGGACGGGCGCACGGTGCGCGACATGACCGGCTTTGCCATCGGCGGCATCCCGCCCTTCGGCCACGACCGTCCGATGCGCACCTTCATCGATGCCGACCTGCTGCAATACGACGTCGTCTGGGCCGCGGCCGGCACCCCGCGCAGCGTGTTCTCGGTGCACCCGGCAGCTTTGCGCGATGCGGTGCAGGCGACGGTGATTGCGGTCGTCTGACGAATTGCCCCGGACGCGGCGCAGCATGCAGTGAAACGGAATGATGCGCCGCCGATCCGGGGCCGTTTCGCAGCCGGTCTCTGAAACGGTCCCGGGTCTGCGGCGCAGCGTTTCACGCCGCGCCGCGCCCCGGACGCGAGCCTACACGCACCGCCCCCCATCCACCTCCACGATATTGCCGGTCACGAATTCCGCCTCGTCGGAGGCGAGGAACAGCGCGACATTGGCGATGTCCTGCGGCAAAGCGAGGCGGCCGAGCGGCACGGTGGCGATGAACTTCTCGCGCATGCCCTCGGCATTGCCGAGGAAGGTCGGCAGCAGCGGCGTATCGGTCGCCACCGGCGCGATGGCGCAGACGCGCACCTTGTCCGGCGCCAGCTCCACCGCCAGCGTCCTGGTGAGGTTGTGCACGGCGCCCTTGGTCGCGTTGTAGGCCGACAGGCCCGGGCGCGGACGCAGGCCCGCGGTCGATCCGATATTGACGATGACGCCGCCGCCGTTGCTGCGGAATTGCGCGAGTGCGGCCTGCGAGAACACGAACGGGCCCTTCACGTTCACCGCAAAGACGCGGTCGAACTCCGCCTCGTCGATGTCGAGCAGCGGCTTGTTGACGTGGCTGATGCCCGCATTGTTGACCAGGATGTCGAGCCGGCCGAACTTCTTCACGGTGGCGGCGACGGCCGCGTCGATATCCGGCTTCCTGGCGACGTCGCAGCGCAGCGGGATGGCGGCATCGCCGATCGCATCGGCGACCTTGCGCGCCGCCGCCCCGTCGATGTCGAGCACGCCGACGCGCGCGCCCTCGCGCGCATAGGTCTCGGCGATGACGGTGCCCATGCCGGAGCCGGCGCCGGTGACGATCGCGACCTTGTCCTTGAGACGCATGCCGTTCCTCCCAGCCTTAATTTATCTCGTTCAACTTTTTTACGTTCGTCCCCGCGCTCAACCGCCCAGAGACTGCATCCACGAAAGCCCGTCTTCCGTCCTGGCGCGCGGAAAATACTCGGCCGCGACGTATCCCCCGAAGCCCGCCGCGTCGACCGCCTTGCAGATTTCGCGGTAACTCACCTCGCCCTCGTCCGGCTCGTGGCGCGAGGGGACGGCGGCGATCTGCACATGCCCGACCAGCGGCAGGTGCTTCTCGAAGCGGCGGATGAGATCGCCGCCGACGATCTGCGCATGATAGAAGTCGAACTGGATCTTGATGTTGGGCTTGCCGGTTTTGGCGATGATGTCGGCGGCGTGCTCGGCGCGGTTGAGGAAATAATCCGGCCGGTCGCGCGGATTGATCGGCTCGATCAGCACGGTGACGTTCTTCTCCGCCGCGCGGTCGGCGGCGCGCATCAGGTTGGCGACGAAGGTGCGCTCGGCCGCGGGCCGCTGTTCCGGCGGCACCTTCCCCGCAAGACAATGAATCTGGCAGCCGCCGATGCCGACGATATAGTCGAGCGCCTGCGCGAAATGCGCGTCGAAATCGCGTTCGCGTCCGGGCAAGGCGGCGGTGCCGAATTCGCCCTCGCGGCCGTGCACGGTGTTGATGCCGAGCATGACCAGCTTGTGCTTTTCCAGCTCGGCGCGCACCGCGCCCGCCGGCATGTCGTAGGGGAATTGCGCCTCCACCGCCGCAAAGCCTGACTTCGCCGCGGCGGCGAAGCGCTCGATCGGCGGGCGTTCGGAGAACAGATACGCGACATTGGCGGCGAAACGGGGCATGTTTGCTCTCATTGCATCGTCATGTATTGATCGCCGCGCCTGTCAATACGGATTGTTGCGCTGCACTCAACACATTGTCATGCCCGGCCTTGTTGTAAAGACTGGAGACATGCCTGACGGGACCGGAGCGATTTGGAGTTGTCATGCGCGCCAACGACGCCTTCCATATTGCCGTGATCGGCGGCGACGGGATCGGGCCGGAAGTGATGGCGCCGGCGCTCGACCTGCTGCGCCGGGTCGAGGCGGTGACGCCGGGCCTGAAACTGCGTTTCAGCGCGGCGCCGGCCGGCGCCGCGCATTACCGCAGCACCGGGGCGTCGCTGCCGGAATCCACCGTGCGGCTGTGCGAGGAGGCCGACGCGATCCTGCTCGGCGCCTGCGGGCTGCCGCAGGTGCGCTATCCCGACGGCACCGAGATCATGCCGCAGGTGGAGCTGCGCTTCATCTTCGACCTCTATGCCGGCGTGCGTCCCTGCCGGCTGATCCCCGGCGTGCCGAGCCCGATCGTCGGCGCCGACCGGCACGGCATCGATCTCGTGGTGGTGCGCGAATCGACCGAAGGCCTGTTCGCCTCGATGGGCAAGGGCGTGGTCACGCCCGACGAGGCGCGCGAGACCCTGGTCATCACCCGCAAGACCTCGGAGCGGCTGTTCGACTTCTCGTTCCGCCTGGCTGAGCGCCGCAAGGCGCGCGGGGGCAAGGGCACGCTCACCTGCGTGGACAAGGCGAATGTGTTCAAGGCCTTCGCCTTCTTCCGCGACATATTCGACGCGCGCGCCGGCGGCTTTCCCGGGGTGAAGGCGGAGCACCTCTATGTCGATGCCTGCTCGGCCATGCTGGTGAAGCGGCCGTGGGATTTCGACGTGATGGTCACCGAGAACATGTTCGGCGACATCCTGTCCGACCTCACCGCCGGCCTGATCGGCGGCATGGGCATGGCGCCGTCCGCCGATATCGGCGACCGGCACGCGGTGTTCCAGCCCTGCCACGGCACCGCCCCCGACATCATGGGCCAGGGCAAGGCCAATCCGACCGCGATGCTCCTGTCCGCCGCGCTGATGCTCGACTGGCTCGCCGACAAGCACGGCCATGCGCCGGCGGCGGAAGCCGCGCGCAAGATCGAGGCGGCGGTCGATGCCGCCTATGCCACCGGCCTGCGGCCGCTCGAATTCGGCGGCTCCGACGGCACGGCCAGGATCGCGGGCGCCGCGATCGGCGCCCTGCGCTAGGGTCCGCGCGCCTGCCCATCGGGAATGGGCAGCAAGGCTCCGTGGCAGGGTCTTTCAGGCTACGCGCGAACAGCCCGCCAGACGGCGAAACCGGCACCATAATTCTCCAATCTAAATCAGTATTTTATACATATTGGGCATATGCCCATCAAATTGCCCAACTTTTGGATGGGATGCTTTGTGGTTGACCGGCGCGGGCGGCCTTGGTTCGCTTCATCGCAACGAGCTGCCCGCAAAACCGCAGCCGCACGAGGAAGCGCCGCCGCAAGGAGACGGGCGATGAACGCACACCAGCTTCTGCAGGAAATCTCCGACTATTGCCGGCAGGCCGGCCTCGCCGAATCGACCTTCGGACGCCGCGCGGTCAATGACGGGAAGCTGACCAGCCGCCTGCGCAACGGCGGGCGCATCACCACCGAAACGCTCGACCGCATCCGGTCGTTCATGACCAGCCAGCATTCAAGGGAGAACGGCCGCCCCATGGTGATCGAACGCGCCGAGCGCCCCGCCGCCAGCGTCGCGAACGCCTCGCCGCGGCCCGCCGCCAGCCCGGTGCACGGCGCCGACGCGCAGCGCAATTTCCGCTTCTTCGACAACCGGCAGAAATATCTGCTGTTCGTGAATACCTGCAGCGAGAAATGGGTGGTCGCCAACCGCGTCACGCTCGAACTCGCCAATATCCATCCGCGCCCGCCGGCGGTGCGCATATTCGATGCCGGCATGGGCGACGGCACCGTGCTGACGCGCGTGATGCGCGCCATGCATCACAAATACCCGACCATGCCGTTCTATATCTCCGGCAAGGAGATCAGCCTCGAGGACATCCGCCTGACGCTGGAGAAGATGCCCGACCGCTTCTTCGAGCATCCCTCGACCGTGCTGGTGCTCACCAACATGTATTACTCGGAGGCGCCCTGGCTGACGGTGAAGTCGCCCGCCGCCGCCGGCAGCCTGGTCTGGAACGAGGTCGCGCTTACCGGCAACACCTCGCACGATTTCGAGGAACAGATCACCGCGCTGCAGGGCTTCCTGTCGGAGAACTGGAAGGCCGGCGTCAGCGCCAAGACCGGCAATCCGGTCTACGAGCGGCCGGTGGTGCTGGTGCTCTACCGGCACGACCACAAGTTCCTGCTCGATCCGGTGATCCCCAGGCGCGGCCAGGCGCATGCCGATTTCGACCTGGTGATCGCCTCGCAGCCCTATCGCCTGCGCGCGCCGGTCGAGTTCAAGGCCGGCAAGGTGATCGCGCCGCTCGCCCGCGCGCTCGGACCCGGCGGGCGCCTGATCGCGATCCACTCGCACGGGCGCGACCCCGGCATCGAGATCGTGCAGCGGGTATGGCCGGACGACAATCCGTTCCTGCACGACCGGCATCAGATCCTGCGCGAGGTGAAGCGCATCCTCGGCCCTGCGGCGCGCGACCTGAATTTCAACACCTATGCCGACAACCGCTCGATCTTCCGCTTCGACATGCATACGCTGCCGAGCGAGGTCACCGGCTCGATCGGCACCTCCACCGCCCTCGCGGCCTGGAACGCGGCGATCTACGTGTCGCAGGTCGAGGACGACCGCCTCAACGAGGTGGTGAAGGACGGCCGCTATATCGACGCCACGCGCGAGGTGCTGCGCGAGCATAACGGGCTGTGGTTCAACGACGAGTCCTATGTGATCTCGCGACGCCGCGACTGAGGGAGGCCGGTCATGCCTGCTGCCGCGACTGCTGCGCCCGCGCCGCCGGAGCCCGCTTCGAGCGCGCAGGCCGTTACCGGCTTCATGCACGGCTTCTCGGTCGAGGCGACGCGGCCCAAGCCCGCCGATATCGAGGCGCTGAAGCGCGTGGTGGCGCCCGGCACCGACGTCTATCTCAGCGCCATCCCGACCCGCGCGCCGGAGGAAGTGATCGATCAGGCGATCGCGGTGCAGGCGGCCGGGCTGTCGCCGGTGCCGCATGTCGCCGCGCGCAACATCGCCTCGGCGAGGCAGCTCGACGCGCTGCTCGGCCGCTTCACGGCGGAAGCCGGGGTGCGCAAGCTCCTCATCGTCGCCGGCGACCGCGAACAGGCCGCCGGCCCCTATCTCGGCGCCATCGAGGTGATCGCAAGCGGGCTGCTGCAGCGGCACGGCATCCAGGAGATCGGGATTTCCGGCCATCCCGACGGGCATCCGCGGCTGTCCGTCGAGGCGCTCGACCGCGCGCTCGCGGCCAAGACCGACGCCGCCGGGCAGAGCGGCCTCAAGGCCACCATCGTCACCCAGTTCGGTTTCGACCCGGACGCGGTCATCGCCTGGCTCAACCGCATCCGCGATCTCGGCTACGAGCATCCGGTGCGCGTCGGCATGGCCGGCCCAACCAGCTTGACCACGCTGCTGCGCTATGCGGCGCGCTGCGGCGTCAAGGCGTCGGCCCTCGGCGCCTCCCGGCAGGCGGGGCTGGTGAAGCACCTGTTCAGCGTCGGCGCGCCGGACGGCATGGTGCGCAGGATCGCCGAAGCCGCCGCGCGCGGCGGGCTCGGCGAGGTCGGCGCGCATTTCTTCTCGTTCGGCGGCGTGGACGCGACCGCCCGCTGGGCCGCGGCAGCGGCGGCGGGCCGCTTCACGATCGACCGGCAGGACGGGTTCACGGTCGCGGCGGGGTGAACGCGTTCGGTCTCTCAATCGTCATGCCCGGCCTTGTGCCGGGCATCCACGATTTGACAGCAACAAGTCCAGAACGTGGATGGCCGGGACAAGCCCGGCCATGACGACAACTTCGAGCGCGGCGCAAATCCCTCAATTCAGCTCCCGCCAGACGCCGAGCGCCTCCTGCGCCGGGCGGTCGGAGATCGAGAACAGCACCGATTCCTTGTCCGCCTTGTGCGCATAGGTCTTCCACGGCGGCACCACGAACACGTCGCGCGGCGACCATTCGAACACCTGCTCGCCGATCCGGGTCTGCCCCTTGCCCTCCAGGCACACGAAAATGGTGCCGTCGGTCGCGCGGTAATCGGCGCCCTTGAAGCCCTGCGGCAGCAGCGCGAGATGCGCGCCCATGGTCGGGCCGGACCAGCCGCCATTGAGCGGGTTGGCGTAGCGCACGCGCGCGCCGTGATGCCTGTCGATGTCGCCGCTGCGCACCAGGCGGTCGAGGATCGGGCGCGTGCGCTCATACGGGTAATTCACGATCGGGGAGCGGAGCATGCGCGTGTCGGTGCCGTCCGGCAGGACGCCGGCGCCGAAACGCCAGGTCGAGTCGTTGTCGACGCGCGCGGTGTTCTGCACCGCATCGTCGAGATGCTCGGCAAAGGCGGTCTCGAAGAAATTCACCGTCGGCACGTCGAGCACGTCGAGCCAGATCATCGGCTTCTTGGATTCGTTGCCGTGATCGTGCGCCGTCCAGTTCGGCGTCAGCACGAAATCGCCGTACTTCATCAGGGTCTTTTCGCCGTCGACCTGCGTATAGGCGTTCTCGCCGTCGAGGATCAGCCGGATCGCCGACGCGGTGTGGCGATGCGCGCCCGCGATCTCGCCGGGAAGGATGAGCTGCAGCCCGGCATAGAGCGAATTCGTGATGCGCGACTGTCCGCGCAAGGCGGGATTCTCCAGCACCAGCACCCGCCGCTCCGCCTCCTGCGCCGTGAGCAGCCCGCCGGATTCCTCGACCAGCGCCTTCACCGCCTCGAAATGCCAGATCGCCGGCACGCACAGGGTGCGCGGCTCCTTGGTCACGAGGTCCTTCAGCACCTCCCAGAGCGGCGTCATGTCGTGCTGCGAAATCTTGTCGTAGAAGGCGGCGCGCTTGGGATCGGAGCTGCCGGGATAGATCTGCGCCTTCTTGCTGTCGTTGCGCGGCGCCGGGGCATTCGCGGCCTGCATCGGTTCCTCCTGAAGATCGTTCGAGCCTTTGGCGGCCAAAATACAGCAAAGCCCGCCCCCGGGAACAGGGGGCCAGCGGCCATATCAGGTATTCACCGAGCCGCCGTCGACCGCGATGGTCTGGCCGGTGATGAAATCGCTTTCGGCGGAGGCGAGGAAGACCAGCGCGCCGGTCAGGTCGGCCGGATAGGCGTCGCGCCGGAACGCCCGGCTGTTGACGACGCTCGCGCGCAACGCTTCGCTATGGGTCGCGGCGGCGACCAGGGTGTCGCTCATGATCAGGCCGGGCGCGAGCGTGTTGACGCAGATATTGTGCTCGCCGAGTTCGCGTGCGAGCGAGCGCGTCAGCGTCGCGATCGCGCCCTTGGAGGCGGCGTAATGCGTCATCCGCGGCATGCCCTTGTAGGCGACGCCCGAGCCGATATTGATAATCTTGCCGTAGCGGCGCGCGATCATGTGCGGCGCCACATGTTTGGTCATCAGGAACGGCCCGCGCACATTGACCGCGAACACGCGGTCCCAGGTGGCCACGTCGATGTCGCCGATCGGCTGATGCGTGAGCGGGGCGAACAAGGCCGCATTGTTGACCAGGATGTCGATCCTGCCGAAACGTTCGATCACGCGGGCGATCAGGTCGCCGACCTGCTTTTCGTCGCTGACGTCGAAGCGCTCGGCCATCGCCGCGTTCTTGCCGCCGGTCGCGGCGATCTCCTGCGCCAGTTCGCGGCCGTCGGCGATGTCGGCGATCACCACCGAAGCGCCCTCCGCCGCCAGCGCCTTGCAATAGTCCCGCCCGATTCCCCTGGCGCCGCCGGTGACGATGGCGACGCGGCCTGACAGTCGTGGCATTTTTTCGTTCCTGAAGCGGACCGGACTCGGTATGGATCTGCAGCCGACGGCCGCCGACGATCAAGGATAGGAAATTTCCGATGGATAATGAAACCCTCGACCGCCTGGCCATCCGCGACCTGATCGAGAACTGGATCGTCTGGCGCGACGCGCGCCTGTGGGACCGCTTCCGCACGGTCTGGCACGACGACGGGGTGATGATGGCGACCTGGTTCCAGGGTACGGCCGAGGAATTCATCCGCGTCAGCGACGAGGGCTACAGGAAGGGCGTGCGCATCCTGCATTTCCTCGGCGGCATGACGATCGACCTCGCCGGGGCGCGCGCCGTCGCCCAGACCAAGATGACCATCGCGCAACGCGGTCCGGTGGAAGGCGTGATCTGCGACGTGGTCTGCACCGGACGTTTCTACGACTTCCTGGAGAAGCGGGACGGACGCTGGGGCATGGTGCTGCGCCAGCCGATCTACGAGAAGGACCGCGCCGATCCGGTCGATCCCTCCGGCCCGCGTCCGGTCTTCGACCGCAACCTCCTGATGTCCTTCCCGGAGGGCTACCGCCATCTCGCCTACATCCAGACCCGCGTCGGCTACAAGGTGAAGCCGGACATGCCGGGCCTGGACGGCGAGGCGGTGGAGAGGCTCTACGCGCGCGGCAAGGCGTGGCTTCAGGGAAAGCCGCTGTGACCCTTGCCCGCCGCTGCGGAGCGGCGGGCGCTACTTCGCCTTCACCCGCTCGATGAATTTCGCGAAGGCTTCGAGCTGCTGCCTGACGATATCGCGCGTCGGCTGATCCTTCAGCTCCAGATTCTGCTCGTCGAATTTCTGCGGCGCGAAGGTCACCAGCACTTCCGGGCGCCCGAACACGAAGGCGTCGACCGAGGTCAGGCATTGCCGCAGGTGGTATTGCATGCGCGAGCCGCCGAGCAGCGCCGCGCTCGCCGATTGCAGCGCGACCGCCTTCTCCTTGAACGGCTGCTCCTTCATGCGCGAGACCCAGTCGATCGCATTCTTCAGCGTGCCGGGAATGGTCCAGTTGTATTCCGGCGACACGATGATGACGCCGTCCGTCGCGCGGATGGCGTCGGCGAAGGCGTTCGCCTCGGCGGGGAATCCCTTCTCCTGGACGTCGTGGTTGTAATGCGGGATCGCGGCGATCGAGGGGGATTCCGAAAAGCTCATGCCGGCCGGCGCGAGCTTGGGCAAAGCCTGCATCAGCGCGCGGTTGTAGGAGCGGGCCCGCAGGCTGCCGCAGA